>NZ_JACVBK010000005.1:0-498919 GCF_014852325.1 Pseudomonas sp. PDM01 | reverse complement strand
GCCGGCGATGGCGTCCTTGAGATCGCCATCGCCGGCAAGCCGGCTCCTACAAGGGCGGGTTGTCAGACAGTTGTGGGGGTTGCGGCCGTATGCCAGATCAACACGCGGGTCACGCGGTTGTCTTCGGTCTCCAGAATCTCCAGCCGATAACGCCCGATCTTCAGGCACACCGCGCTGTCCGGAATCGTCTCCAGCGCTTCGGTCACCAGCCCGTTAAGGGTTTTCGGGCCATCGCTGGGCAAATGCCAGCCGAGGCTTTTGTTCAGGTCGCGAATCGATGCCGCACCGTCGATCACCAGGCGTCCATCGGCCTGCGGATGGATGTGCGGGTTGTCCAGGCTGTGCTGGCTTTCGAATTCGCCGACGATTTCTTCGAGAATGTCTTCCAGCGTGACGATACCGAGTACTTCGCCATACTCGTCGACCACCATGCCCAGGCGCCGCTGCTGTTTGTGAAAGTTCAGCAGTTGCAGCTGCAACGGTGTGCTTTCCGGTACGAAATACGGGTCGTGACACGCGGCCAGCAACGCTTCGCGAGTGAGTTGGCCGTTGGGCAGCAGGTGGCGGATCTGTCGGGTGTTGAGCACCGCCTCGACCTGGTTGATGTCACTGTGGAACACCGGCAGGCGCGTGCGCCGGTTGGCCCGAAGCTGTTCGAGGATTTCTTCGATGGAGTCGTCGAGGTTGATCCCGTCGACATCGCTGCGCGGCACCAGAATGTCGTTGACCGTGATGTTGTCCAGCGCGTGGATGCCGGACACCGCGTGCGGACGGCAAACCGGTTGTTGGTCGTCGTGACGATCCTTCGGCGTCTCGTCCTCGCTCTGCTGCACCACTTTGGCCTTGCGGGCAAACGGCCGCATCAGCAACTGGCTGATGCCATTGAGCAGCCAGGCGGCCGGGTAGATGATTTTCAGCGGCGCGCGGAGCAAGGTGTTGCCCAGCGCCAGGACCGCGTCGGGATAGCGGACGGCCAGGGTGCGCGGCAGGTAGTCGGCAAACACCAGCAGAATCGCGCCGGCCCCCAGGCACGCGGCCCATGGACCGTTCTCGGCCCAAGTGAAAATCGCGAGCAAGGTGCTGATGACCACTACCAGCGCGCGGCACAGGGTGTTGCAGAGAATCAGGCTGTTGAGCGGAAAACTCAGCTTTGCCACCGGTTTGTCGCTTGCACGCGAGGCGGTGCGCTGGGCCAGCAAGTGCTGGTGTGCCGCTTCAATGGCGGTGAACAGCCCCGACCATAAAATCAGCAGGGCCACTACGGCGAGCATCGGCCCTATGGGCAAGTCGTCCATTTATGCCGCCCGTCAGATGTGCAGGATGTATTCACGGACCAGCTTGCTGCCGAAATACGCGAGCATCAACAGGCAGAAACCGGCGAGGGTCCAGCGAATGGCCTTGTGTCCGCGCCAGCCGAGGCGGTTGCGGCCCCAGAGCAGCACGCTGAAGACGATCCAGGCCAGGCACGCCAGTAAGGTTTTGTGCACCAGGTGCTGGGCGAACAGATTGTCGACGAACAGCCAGCCAGAGATCAGCGACAGCGACAGCAAGGTCCAGCCGGCCCACAGGAAACTGAACAGCAGGCTTTCCATGGTTTGCAGCGGCGGGAAGTTCTTGATCAGTCCGGACGGGTGCTTGTGCTTGAGCTGATGATCCTGAACCAGCAGCAGCAAGGCCTGGAACACCGCGATGGTGAACATGCCGTAAGCCAGGATCGACAACAGGATATGCGCGAGGATGCCCGGCTCTTCGTCGATGATCTGCACCGTGCCGGCCGGGGCGAACTGTGCCAGCAGCACGGTGGCGGCGCCCAGCGGCAACAGCAATATCAGCAGGTTTTCCACCGGGATCCGCGAGCAGGCCAGCAGCGTCAGGGCAATGACCGCTGCGGCGATCAGGCTGGCGGCGCTGAAAAAGTCCAGGCCCAGGCCAATCGGTGTCAGCAGGTGGGTGAACAGGCTGGCGCTGTGAGCCAGCACGGCGAGCACGCCGAGCGTGACCAGCAGGCGTTTGTTCGCCTTGGCGCCGGTGGCCAGGCGAGAGCCCTGATAAATGGTCGCAGCGGCATATAAGCAGGCGGCGGCGAGAGTGGTAAGCAAACTGGGTGACAAGGGGAGCATAAATCCTGTTAGGCAAGCCCGAAAGGCGCTGAGTTTGGCATAGAACCCACACACCACGAAAGTGCGAGGTGTCCGCCAGTCGCAGTCTTCGCTATAATCCGCGACCTGCCCACGCCGCAGGCTCGCCGAGCACATGTTGATTCCGGTCTGGGCCGCCATTATCCCGGTCTACACAGGGCCTGAAAGGATCGCGCAATGTTTGAAAACTTAACCGACCGTCTCTCGCAGACGCTGCGCCATGTCACCGGCAAGGCCAAACTGACCGAGGACAACATCAAAGACACCCTGCGCGAAGTGCGCATGGCGTTGCTCGAAGCCGACGTCGCCTTGCCGGTGGTGAAGGATTTCGTCAATTCGGTCAAGGAACGCGCCGTCGGCACCGAGGTGTCGCGTAGCCTGACGCCGGGCCAGGCCTTCGTGAAGATCGTCCAGGCCGAACTCGAAAGCCTGATGGGTGCGGCCAACGAAGACCTGAACCTGAGCGCCGTTCCGCCCGCCGTCGTATTGATGGCCGGTTTGCAGGGTGCCGGTAAAACCACCACCGCCGGTAAACTTGCGCGCTTCCTTAAAGAGCGCAAGAAGAAGTCGGTAATGGTCGTGTCCGCGGACGTTTACCGTCCTGCGGCGATCAAGCAGCTGGAAACCCTGGCCAACGACATCGGCGTGACGTTCTTCCCGTCCGACCTGAGCCAGAAGCCGGTCGACATCGCGCAAGCGGCTATAAAAGAAGCAAAGCTTAAGTTTATTGATGTGGTCATCGTCGATACCGCCGGTCGTCTGCACATCGACGAAGAGATGATGGGCGAGATCAAGGCGTTGCACGCCGCGATCAACCCGGTCGAAACGTTGTTCGTGGTCGACGCCATGACCGGCCAGGACGCCGCCAACACGGCCAAGGCCTTCGGCGATGCACTGCCGCTGACCGGTGTGATCCTGACCAAGGTCGACGGCGACGCCCGTGGCGGTGCCGCACTGTCCGTTCGTGCCATCACCGGCAAGCCGATCAAGTTCATCGGTATGGGCGAGAAGACCGAAGCCCTTGAGCCGTTCCACCCGGAGCGTATCGCTTCGCGGATCCTCGGCATGGGCGACGTGCTCAGCCTGATCGAACAGGCCGAAGCGACGCTCGACAAGGACAAGGCCGACAAGCTGGCCAAGAAGCTGAAGAAGGGCAAGGGCTTCGACCTCGAAGACTTCCGCGATCAGCTGCAACAGATGAAGAACATGGGCGGCCTCGGTGGCCTCATGGACAAACTGCCGAACATCGGCGGTGTGAACCTGGCGCAAATGGGCAATGCCCAGGGCGCGGCAGAGAAACAATTCAAGCAGATGGAAGCCATCATCAATTCCATGACCCCGGCCGAGCGCCGCGACCCTGAGCTGATCAGCGGTTCGCGCAAACGCCGGATCGCCATGGGTTCCGGCACTCAGGTGCAGGACATCGGTCGCTTGATCAAGCAGCACAAGCAGATGCAGAAGATGATGAAGAAATTCTCCGCGAAAGGCGGAATGGCCAAAATGATGCGCGGCATGGGCGGTATGTTGCCCGGCGGCGGCATGCCGAAAATGTAAAGAATTCGCGCAGGGGCTTGCTCTTGCGCAGCCCACACGGAAGTGGGATCTCCAGCAAACCCGCACTTGGCGGGAGCTGACTGGCCGTTTTCAACGACGGCTCTATAGCAAATCTGGATGGCGTCCGATAGGCCGCCGGAAAAAGACATTTGCAAAAGTCCGGATATTCCTTAGAATATGCGGCCTTTCGGGCACCTATGCCCGCTGTGCCTTTAGATTTGCAGCACCGACTACAGGAACGATGTTCACATGCTAACAATCCGTCTTGCCCTTGGCGGCTCCAAAAAGCGCCCGTTTTACCACTTGACCGTAACCGACAGCCGCAACCCGCGCGACGGTTCGCACAAGGAACAGGTTGGTTTCTTCAACCCTGTTGCTCGTGGTCAAGAAGTCCGTCTGTCCGTGAACCAAGAGCGCGTAGCCTACTGGCTGAGCGTTGGTGCACAACCTTCTGAGCGTGTTGCTCAGTTGTTGAAGGACGCTGCTAAGGCTGCGGCCTGAGCAATATGAACGCGACGCCAGCCATTGCTGATGATTTGATCGTTATCGGCAAGATTTATTCTGTTCATGGCGTTCGCGGCGAAGTGAAGGTGTATTCCTTTACTGATCCGACTGAAAACCTGTTGCAGTACAAAACCTGGACGCTCAAGCGCGAAGGCAATGTGAAACAGGTCGAGCTGGTCAGCGGACGCGGGAGCGACAAGTTCCTGGTCGCAAAGCTCAAGGGTCTTGATGATCGTGAAGAAGCTCGTCTTCTGGCTGGTTATGAGATCTGCGTGCCGCGCAACCTGTTCCCTGAATTGACCGACGGCGAGTACTACTGGTACCAGCTGGAAGGTCTGAAGGTTATTGATCACCTTGGGCAATTGCTCGGGAAAATCGATCATCTTCTGGAAACCGGCGCCAATGATGTAATGGTGGTCAAGCCTTGCGCTGGCAGCCTGGATGATCGCGAACGCCTGTTGCCCTATACGGAGCAATGCGTGTTGGCCGTCGACCTTGCCGCAGGCGAGATGAAGGTGGATTGGGACGCGGACTTCTAAGCGTGGCTAACTTGCGCGTAGAAGTGATCAGTTTGTTTCCCGAGATGTTCTCCGCCATCAGCGAGTACGGCATCACCAGTCGGGCGGTGAAACAGGGGCTCTTGCAGCTCACCTGTTGGAATCCGCGAGACTACACGACGGATCGACATCACACTGTGGACGATCGCCCATTTGGCGGTGGCCCGGGCATGGTGATGAAGATCAAGCCCCTGGAAGATGCTCTGGTTCAGGCCAAGGCAGCAGCCGGGGAGGCGGCGAAGGTGATTTACCTGTCCCCCCAAGGCCGTCAACTGACTCAGTCGGCGGTACGCGAGTTGGCGAATCTGGATGCATTGATCCTGATTGCCGGCCGCTATGAAGGCATTGACGAGCGTTTTATTGATGCTCATGTCGATGAAGAGTGGTCGATTGGCGACTATGTACTGTCTGGCGGCGAGCTGCCGGCGATGGTCCTGATCGATGCGGTTACACGACTGCTGCCTGGAGCTTTAGGGCATGCGGACTCCGCCGAGGAAGATTCCTTTACGGATGGTTTGCTGGATTGCCCGCACTACACCCGACCGGAGGTGTATGCGGATCAGCGTGTTCCCGACGTATTGCTAAGTGGCAATCACGCGCACATCCGGCGTTGGCGTTTACAGCAGTCCCTTGGTAGGACCTTTGAACGACGCGCCGATCTTCTGGAAAGCCGCTCGCTTTCTGGAGAAGAGAAGAAGCTGCTCGAGGAATACATCCGCGAGCGGGACGATAGTTAACAACGTATCGATGGTAAGTCCGTTGATTTACCTTAGGAGCACAGCATGACTAACAAAATCATCCTTGCACTCGAAGCAGAGCAGATGACCAAAGAGATCCCTACCTTTGCCCCGGGCGACACCATTGTCGTTCAGGTGAAAGTGAAGGAAGGCGACCGTTCGCGTCTGCAAGCGTTCGAAGGTGTTGTTATCGCCAAGCGTAACCGCGGCGTAAACAGTGCTTTCACCGTTCGTAAAATCTCCAACGGTGTTGGCGTAGAGCGTACTTTCCAGACCTACAGCCCGCAAATCGACAGCATGGCCGTTAAACGTCGCGGTGACGTACGTAAAGCCAAGCTGTACTACCTGCGTGACCTGTCCGGTAAAGCAGCTCGCATCAAGGAAAAACTGGCTTAAGTCCAGCTTCCGATGCAGAAAAAAGCAGCCTACGGGCTGCTTTTTTGTTGCCCGCCATTTATCCCGGAATTTCGTTTCAGGCTGTAGACCCATGACCGCTCGTGAGCAAGAAATCGAACGCCGCACCGAACTCTCGGTGAGCCGCGTGACCAAGGCTGTTTTCCCGTCGACCACCAACCACCACAACACCCTGTTCGGCGGCACTGCGCTGGCCTGGATGGATGAAGTGTCATTCATCACCGCCACCCGCTTTTGTCGGCTACCGCTGGTGACCGTTTCCACGGACCGCATCGACTTCAATCACGCAATCCCTGCCGGCTCCATCGTTGAACTGGTCGGGCGGGTGATCAAGGTCGGCAACACCAGTCTCAAGGTTGAGGTTGAAGTGTTTGTTGAAAGCATGAGCTGTGATGGTCGCGAGAAGGCGATTCATGGGCAGTTCAGCTTTGTGGCGATTGATGAAGACAAGCGGCCGGTGCCGGTGTTGCCTGGGTTTGCTGCCTGACGCGGGACCGAGGTGCGGCCTTCGCGGGCAAGCCTCGCTCCTACAAGGGTTCCTTACATACCTGTAGGAGCGAGGCTTGCCCGCGAATCGATCTATAAGGCGCCGCCGACCTGCGGTTGAATCAACGCCAACAACGTCCACCCCGCCGAAGGCTTCAACGGACTGTCCGGCGTCGCCACATGCACCCATCCGCTGTCATCGCGAGCGAACAGTAATGTCGCGCGTTCGCCATGCAGCGCCCGGTAATCCTCCCAGCCGAACCCCTCCGTCAGAGTTGTGCTGTACAGCTCGGCACCCTGGTGCAGCAGATTAGCCAGTTTGTTGTAGGTCAGTTCCTCATTGCCCAGCAAACGCCCGCGATGTTCATGGCTGGCGCGGTGCTTGTCAGTGCGGTGGCTTTCCTGACCACTGGCGAGACCAAACAGTCGCTGATGGCCGAAATCGTGTCGAAAACGCATCGACGCCAACGCATTCAATTCGCCGGACGGCGACAATGTCAGCAAATGCCCAAGCCCGACCAGATCCAGATGAGCATCGGCATGCTGCGACGCCGGGTTACCAAAGTACGTCGGCAAACCGTCCATGCGCGCCGCGCGAATATTCTCCCAGCTCGAATCCGTCAGCAGCACTCGACAGCCCAGCTGTTGCAGGGCTTTGCCCAAGGTACGTGCCGGGGCGTTGGCGCCGACGATCAGAAAGCCGCTGGGCGCCGGTTCGGCGACTTTCAGCAAGCGCGCCAATGGCCGGGCCGTGGCACTTTGCAGCACCACCGTGCCGATGATCACCGCAAACGTCAGAGGCACCAGCAGCAACGCGCCTTCGAGTCCGGCCTCATTCAGGCGAACGGCGAAAATCGCCGAAACCGCCGCCGCCACGATTCCGCGAGGTGCGATCCATGACAGCAGTGCCCGCTCGCGCCAGCTCAAACTCGAGCCTGCCGTGGAAAGCATGACGTTCAATGGCCGTGCAATGAACTGAATGATCAGCAGCAGAATCAGCACCAGCGGCCCGAGGCCGATCAAGGCGTTCAGATCGAGTCGCGCCGCCAGCAAAATGAACAGCCCGGAGATCAGCAGCACGCTGAGGTTCTCCTTGAAGTGCAGGATGTCCCGCACATCCACGTCCTTCATGTTGGCCAGCCAGATCCCCATCAAGGTCACGGCCAGCAAACCGGATTCGTGCATGACTTGATTGGCGGTAATGAAAATCCCCAGCACCGCCGCCAACGCCGCCAGGTTGTGCAGGTATTCCGGCAACCATTGGCGCCGAATGATCGTGCCGAGCACCCAGCCGCCGGCAATCCCGAATGCGGTGCCGCACAGAATCACTCCGCCGAAGGTCAGCAGGCTTTGGCTCAAGCCGTCATCTGACGTACGGGCGATGATGAAGCTGTAGACCACCACGGCGAGGAGGGCGCCGATCGGATCGATGACGATGCCTTCCCAGCGCAGGATGTTGGCAATCGAGGCTTTGGGGCGTACCACGCGCAGCATCGGTACGATGACCGTGGGCCCGGTGACCAGCGTCAGGCTGCCGAACAGTATCGCGAGCGACCAGTCGAAACCCAGCAGCCAATGCGTGGCGACAGCAATGACCACCCAGGTCGAGATCGCGCCAATCGTCACCAGCCGGCGTACGACGCTGCCGATTTCGCGCCACTCCGAGAGGTGCAGCGTCAGGCTGCCTTCAAACAGAATCAGCGCCACCGCCAGCGACACCAGTGGCATTAGCAATGGGCCGAACATTTCCTGTGGGTCGAGCCAGCCCAGGATCGGACCGACCAGAATCCCGCTCAGCAACAGAAACAGGATCGCCGGCAATTTCAGTCGCCACGCCAGCCACTGACACCCCAGTGCCGCCGCACCAATACCGCCAAAAGCCAACAGAATCTGTTGCTCGTTCATTGAGTCTTCCTGTTCCTTGAAGTAGCGGGCTATGAAAGACTAGCGGTGGTTTTTACTGTTCACCTTTTTTTCGCGCGCAGTCTCAAGACTGCATGTTTCGAGTGCCCATGCCTGCCATCGATCATCCACTGATAGACCAATTCCTCGACGCGTTATGGCTGGAGAAAGGCCTTTCCGACAACACTCGCGATGCCTATCGCAGTGACCTGGCCTTGTTCAATGGCTGGCTGCAGGAGAAGGGGCTGGAGTTGATCAACGCCGGTCGCGAGTTGATCCTCGATCACCTGGCCTGGCGCCTGGAACAGAACTACAAACCCCGCTCCACTGCGCGATTTCTCTCGGGTGTGCGTGGCTTTTATCGCTATCTGTTGCGGGAAAAGTTGATCGCGGTCGATCCGACGTTACGCGTCGATATGCCTCAACTTGGTAGGCCGTTGCCAAAATCCTTGTCGGAAGCCGATGTGGAAGCACTGCTGAAGGCGCCGGATCTGAGTGAAGCGATTGGCCAGCGTGACCGCGCCATGCTCGAAGTGCTGTACGCCTGCGGTTTGCGGGTGACGGAACTGATCAGCCTGACGCTGGAACAGGTCAACCTGCGCCAGGGCGTGCTGCGGGTGATGGGCAAGGGCAGCAAGGAGCGGCTGGTGCCGATGGGCGAGGAGGCGATTGTCTGGGTCGAGCGTTACATGCGCGACGCCCGTGGCGAGCTGCTCGGCGGGCGTCCCAGTGATGTGCTGTTTCCCAGTCAGCGTGGCGAGCAGATGACGCGCCAGACCTTCTGGCACCGGATCAAGCATCAGGCCAAGGTCGCCGGGATCGGCAAATCGCTGTCGCCGCACACTTTGCGCCATGCCTTCGCCACGCACCTGCTCAACCACGGCGCGGATTTGCGAGTGGTACAGATGCTGCTCGGCCATAGCGACCTGTCGACCACTCAGATCTACACCCATGTCGCCCGGGCACGCCTGCAGGACCTGCACGCCAAACACCACCCGCGCGGATGATCACATTCCCTGCTGCGCGATCCCTGTAGTAGCGAAGCTTGCTCGCGAAGGAGGTCCGGACAACACGTTCATCCAGACAGCACGCGTTATCGTTGACGTGCTTCGCGAGCAAGCTTCGCTCCTACAGGGATCGCGGTGTTGTCTTGTCACCCCACATTCGGCCACACAGCCCTTATGTGGTAGGCTTTGTCGGTTTGTACGATGGGCGGTTATGACCCGGTGTTTCGGCACGGGCGTTCTGGTCGTCCCATTTGTCCGCCTTCAGGAGTTCTCATGCGTCTGACCCAGATTTTCGCCGTCGCAGCCATTGCGTTGGTCAGCACCCTTGCCGTCGCCG
This sequence comes from Pseudomonas sp. PDM01, assembly GCF_014852325.1. Classification (NCBI taxonomy): domain Bacteria; kingdom Pseudomonadati; phylum Pseudomonadota; class Gammaproteobacteria; order Pseudomonadales; family Pseudomonadaceae; genus Pseudomonas; species Pseudomonas sp. PDM01. Next base: position 489,283 of record NZ_JACVBK010000005.1, on the reverse strand, counting down.
ATGACGCGGCCGATAAAGCCATTCGTAAAAGCCTGGAAACCCTCCAGCTCGAAGTGCCGGTAGAAAGCATTTCCGCCAGTCCGCTGCCGGGCCTGTATGAAGTCAAACTGCAGGGCAGCCGCGTGCTGTATGCCAGTGCCGACGGCCAATACGTGGTTCAGGGCTACATGTTTCAGCTCAAGGACGGCAAGCCGGTCAACCTGACCGAAAAAGCCGAACGCCTGGGCATTTCCAAGCTGGTCAACGCCATTCCTGTTGCGGAAACCGTGGTCTACCCGGCCATCGGCGAAACCAAATCGCACATCACCGTGTTTACCGACACCACCTGCCCGTACTGCCACAAGCTGCATGCCGAAGTGCCTGAGCTGAACAAGCGCGGCATCGAAGTGCGCTACGTCGCGTTCCCGCGCCAGGGCCTGGGCTCGCCGGGTGACGAACAGCTGCAAGCGGTCTGGTGCTCGAAAGACAAGAAAGCGGCCATGGACAAAATGGTCGACGGCAAGGAAATCAAGGCCGCCAAGTGCGATAACCCGGTTTCCAAACAGTTCGCCCTCGGTCAGTCCATTGGCGTGAACGGCACACCGGCCATCGTTTTGGCCGACGGTCAGGTCATTCCGGGCTACCAGCCTGCGCCACAAGTCGCCAAACTGGCGCTGGGCGCGAAGTAAATTCGCATCGTCACGGCCAGCCTTTGACGATCATGGTCCGGCGGCAACATTTGCCGGGCCATTAATAGAGAGCCGCGAGCATGCGGCTGTTTTCACGGCCGGCCTTGAGTCGGCCGTTTTATGGGGAGTTCACAGTGAAACCGGTCAAAGTAGGCATCTGTGGGTTAGGGACCGTCGGTGGCGGTACCTTCAACGTACTTCAGCGCAACGCCGAGGAAATTGCTCGTCGTGCCGGGCGTGGAATCGAAGTGGCACAAATTGCCATTCGCACGCCAAAGCCTCAGTTCCAAACGACCGGTATTGCGATTACCAACGATGTCTTCGAAGTGGCCACGAACCCTGAGATCGACATCGTTATAGAGCTGATGGGCGGCTACACCGTTGCCCGCGAGCTGGTACTCAAGGCCATCGAGAATGGCAAGCATGTGGTCACCGCGAACAAGGCGCTTATCGCCGTTCACGGCAATGAAATTTTCGCCAAGGCTCGCGAGAAGGGCGTGATCGTTGCGTTCGAAGCGGCCGTGGCCGGTGGCATTCCGGTGATCAAGGCGATCCGTGAAGGCCTGTCCGCCAACCGGATCAACTGGGTCGCCGGCATCATCAACGGCACCGGCAACTTCATCCTCACCGAGATGCGCGAGAAGGGTCGCACCTTCGAAGACGTTCTCGCCGAGGCGCAGGCCCTGGGTTACGCCGAAGCCGATCCGACCTTCGACGTTGAAGGCATCGACGCGGCCCACAAGCTGACGATCCTGGCCTCCATCGCGTTCGGCATTCCGCTGCAATTCGACAAGGCCTACACCGAAGGCATCACCAAGCTGACCACGGCTGACGTGAACTACGCCGAAGCGCTGGGCTATCGCATCAAGCACCTGGGCGTCGCTCGCAGCACGGCGGCTGGCATCGAGTTGCGCGTGCACCCGACGCTGATCCCGGCCGATCGCCTGATCGCCAACGTCAACGGCGTGATGAACGCAGTGATGGTCAACGGTGACGCAGCCGGTTCGACCCTGTTCTACGGTGCCGGTGCCGGCATGGAGCCGACCGCTTCGTCGGTGATCGCCGACCTGGTGGACGTGGTTCGCGCCATGACTTCCGATCCGGAAAACCGCGTGCCGCACCTGGCCTTCCAGCCGGATTCGCTGTCGGCGCATCCGATCCTGCCGATCGAAGCCTGCGAAAGCGCCTACTACCTGCGCATTCAGGCCAAGGACCATCCGGGCGTGCTGGCTCAGGTTGCGAGCATCCTGTCGGAGCGCGGCATCAACATCGAATCGATCATGCAGAAAGAAGTCGAAGAGCATGACGGCCTGGTGCCGATGATCCTGCTGACCCACCGTGTGCTGGAACAGCACATGAACGACGCGATTGCCGCCCTCGAAGCCCTCACGGGTGTGGTCGGTCCGGTTGTACGGATCCGCGTCGAGCACCTGAACTAAGCCGTTATCGTTCACCGGGCCTGCGTGCGGGCCCGGGTTTGCGAACACTGTCCATTGGAGTCAGTCATGCGTTATATCAGCACCCGCGGCCAGGCACCGGCCCTGAATTTCGAAGACGTCCTGCTGGCCGGTCTGGCCACTGACGGCGGTTTGTACGTCCCGGAAAACCTGCCACGTTTCACCCAGGAAGAAATCGCTTCCTGGGCCGGCCTGCCGTATCACGAGCTGGCCTTCCGGGTGATGCGCCCGTTCGTCACCGGCAGCATTCCCGACGCCGATTTCAAAAAGATTCTTGAAGAAACCTATGGCGTGTTCTCGCACAACGCCGTGGCACCGTTGCGTCAACTGAACGGCAATGAATGGGTGCTGGAGCTGTTCCACGGCCCGACCCTGGCGTTCAAGGACTTCGCCCTGCAACTGCTCGGTCGCCTGCTCGATTACGTGCTGGAAAAACGCGGTGAGCGCGTGGTGATCGTCGGCGCCACTTCCGGCGATACCGGTTCGGCCGCCATCGAAGGCTGCAAGCACTGCGAAAACGTCGACATCTTCATCCTGCACCCGCACAACCGCGTGTCTGAAGTGCAGCGTCGGCAGATGACCACGATCTTCGGCGAGAACATCCACAACATCGCTATCGAAGGCAACTTCGATGACTGCCAGGAAATGGTCAAGGCGAGCTTCGCCGACCAAAGCTTCCTCAAGGGCACGCGTCTGGTGGCGGTGAACTCGATCAACTGGGCGCGGATCATGGCCCAGATCGTCTACTACTTCCACGCAGCCCTGCAGCTGGGCGGCCCGGCGCGTTCGGTGTCGTTCTCGGTGCCAACCGGCAACTTCGGCGACATCTTCGCCGGTTACCTGGCGCGCAACATGGGCCTGCCGATCAATCAGTTGATCGTCGCCACCAACCGCAACGACATCCTGCACCGCTTTATGAGCGGCAATCAGTACGTCAAGGAAACCCTGCACGCCACGCTGTCGCCGTCGATGGACATCATGGTGTCGTCGAACTTCGAGCGTCTGCTGTTCGACCTGCACGGTCGCAACGGCGCTGCGATTGCCGGGTTGATGGATTCGTTCAAGCAGGGCGGCGGTTTCAGCGTTGAACAGGAGCGTTGGACCGAAGCACGCAAGCTGTTCGATTCGCTGGCTGTGGATGATGCGCAAACTTGCGAAACGATTGCTGAGGTTTACGAGCAGACGGGTGAGTTGCTGGATCCGCACACGGCTATCGGTGTGAAGGCTGCGCGTGAATGCCGTCGTAGTCTGGATATTCCGATGGTTATTCTCGGGACTGCGCACCCGGTCAAATTCCCGGATGCGGTTGAGAAGGCAGGCGTGGGTAAAGCGCTGGAGTTGCCTGTTCACCTTGCCGATCTGTTTGAGCGGGATGAGCGTTGCACGGTGTTGCCGAATGACCTTAAGGCTGTACAGGCGTTTGTCAGTCAGCATGGGAATCGTGGGAAGCCGTTGTAATCGGTTGGGGGGCATATCCGTTGCTGCGGTAATGGCGGCTATTGGTTTCGCCCTTACGGCGAGTCACTTTGGAAAAGCCCCAAAGTAACCAAAGGGCTCTTGCCCCTTTCGTTCGGTGCCTCGCTAAGGCTCGGCATGCCCTCGCTCCGGTCCTGCTCCGTGGGCCCGCCGCCATCGGCCATCCATGGCCGGGGGCGGCTAACCCGGCATCCATGCCGGGTTGCCCACTGCGCAGAACCTCCACTCGGCCTCTCGAGGGGGCGACCACCGCCACAGCCGCCGAGGCGGCCTGAAAGCCGACCTGGCTCTTCAGTTGTCCGTGTTGTCCTTTTTTGATGCGTTCACTCATTCCGCACCTGTGCCCCCCCTGTAGGAGCCGGCTTGCTGGCGATGGCGTCCCTCCAGCCAATACATACGTCGACTGACCCACCGCTATCGCCAGCAAGCCGGCTCCTACAATGGATTGGGTTCGCACGATTCAAAATTGTAGGAGCCAGCTTGCTGGCGATGGGCGTCAACGATAACGCGTGCTGTCTGAAAGAACGCGTCGCCCAGACGCTTTTCGCCAGCAAGCCGGCTCCTACAGGAAATCGCGTACGCTTTTGCTTCTCACCACTCATCAGGCCGAGCGTTAGCTCGCCTTCCGCTTTTGATCTGAGCGCCCCCTCGAGAGGCCGAGTGGAGGTTCTGCGCAGTGGGCAACCCGGCATGGATGCCGGGTTAGCCGCCCCCGGCCATGGATGGCCGATGGCGGCGGGCCCACGGAGCAGGACCGGAGCGAGGGTATGGCGAGCATTAGCGAGCCACCGAACGAAAGGGGCAAGAGCCCTTGGTTACTTGGGGCTCTTCCAAGTGACTCGCCGTAAGGGCGAAACCAATAGCCGCCCTCACCGAAGAAACGGATATTCACCCAATCCCAATCCCAACCAACCACCAAAACCCAAGCCATACACAAACCTGTCATCTACCCCATGCATGCTCTACCCACCAGAGACGCCGACGCGCCTGCACCTGGAATCCAGAACTTTCTTCTCGGGCCAATGGTCACTTAATGTGAACACGCCCCAGGCACTTTGTTTTCGGACTATTGAGTGGTGATCGAGATGGAAAGTATCAATCTATTGCTCGGTGAGGCTCTGAGCCCGTACCAGGTAACGTTGACCCCCTCGGGCGCCCACGGTGAATGCCTGGTGACACTGAAAAGCACGACCGGCGCCATCGTGGTCGAGCGGGAGTTCAATCAGGCCCAGTTGACCGACAAACGTCTGCTCACGGATGTGGTCGACGGCTTGCATCGCGATCTGATGATTGCCGAAGGACGCCTGGAACCCTGCGTTATCGCGGCATTGCGCAACGCTGCACAGGACAAGGTCGTGGCCAGCCGTAATTGAATTGTCTTTTGTGGGAACCTTCCTCGACCAAGGTCAGTCAGAGCATGTAACAGCAGGATCAAGCATTGTGCTCCGGTGCTTGTAGTCGTGCTGCCACTGGTCTCTTTGTAGACCACGTTTAACCCCGAGATGTCTCCCCACTTCTCGGGGTTTCTTTTTGCCCGCGATTTGTCATTCCAGCGCCTGTTGCTCGAAATACTTCCTGGATTCTTCCAGATAGGCGTCGCGACTTTCCGGGTCGAGCCACGCGGCGTACGCCTCGCTCAAGCGATCATGGGGCATTTTGCGCAGCAATTGATTGATCTCGACAATCGCCTGCCGGCCTTTGGGCGTGTCGGTGCAGCCGATGTAACCGGACAAGAATTTCTCGGCGCCGCGAATCGGGTAGAACTGCAATTCATCCTCGGCGATCCCTTGCTGTTGGGCCTGATAGCGGATTTCCGGGCGGTATCCCAACAGCAGCCGCAAGCGCCCCAGGCGTTGCATCTGCAACAGGCTGCCCAAGGCGTCGTTGCCGTAGTGCGGGGTCAGCGAGTCAGGTGGTGCCTGTTTGAGCAGCGCGTCGAGGTAATCACCGTAGTTACGCTCGGCGATAATGCCCAATTTCTCGCCGCCGCTCGCCAGGAAGGCCGCCAGGTCCAGTTCACCGTCCTGGATGAAGGGGGCAAGCGTCTCACGGTCAACGCGCCTTACGGCCACGCCGTTACTCATGGCCCGAAACACCGGAATCGAAAACGCGATCCAGCGTTCGCGTTCCTTGCTCCGGTTCAGCGCCGCATCGCAGGTAAGGGACGGCTCGTGGAGCATTTGCAAGGCGCGAGCACGGTTGACTCGCATCAAGGTGTGTTCGTATTGCGGCATGCCGGCGATCAACAGCGGCAACAGTTGGTCGATGACGCCCAGGCCCTTTTTCGGTCCTTCGAAAATCGTCAGCGGTGGCAGATCCCGCAACAGCCAGATCATGGTTTCCTTGGGCTGCGCCATCGCCGACGAGGTCGGACCGATGAGCAAGGCTGTCGCCGCGAGCGCGCACATCACCCTCCTGCCGTGCGACAGGCAGTCTGTGATGAGCAGCGAAAGCAGGCGTTTCAGCTTAGATGGCCCCGTCTTCACGCAGCTTTGCGATCTGTTCCTTGTCGTAGCCAAGATCGTTGAGTACCTGCGCATTGTGTTCGCCCAACTGCGGCCCGACCCATTGCGAACTGCCGGGTGTCTCTGAGAGTTTCGGCACAATTCCCGGCATCTTGAAATCTTTGCCGTCCGGCAGCTTAGCCTTCAGGAACATTTCCCGAGCCAGGTACTGCGGATCACTGAACATGTCTTCGGCGCTGAAGATCCGGCTGGCAGGGACGTCGGCCTGATTCAACTGCTCGATGACGGTGTCCAGCGGCAGCGCATTGACCCAGCGATCAATCACCCCATAAATCTCGTCGCGACGGCTGTCACGCCCGTCATTGCTGGCCAGCGCCGGGTCGTTGGCCAGGTCTTCACGGCCGATGATCAGCATGAATCGTTTGAAAATCGCATCGCCATTGGCGCCGATCTGCACATGTTTGCCGTCAGCACTGGTGTGGATCGAGGAGGGCGTGATGCCGGGCATGATGTTGCCGGTGCGTTCGCGAATGAAGCCGAACACGTCGAACTCCGGGACCATGCTTTCCATCATGGCGAAGATCGCTTCGTACAGCGCCACATCCACCACTTGGCCCAGGCCGCCATTGACCTCGCGATGACGCAAAGCCATCAGCGCACCGATCACGCCCCAGAGCGCCGCAATCGAGTCGCCGATGGAAATCCCGGTGCGTACCGGCGGTCGGTCCTCAAACCCGGTGATGTAGCGCAGGCCGCCCATGGATTCACCGACCGCACCAAAACCTGGTTGATCCTTCATCGGCCCGGTCTGGCCGAAACCCGAAAGGCGCACCATCACCAGTTTTGGATTCAGTGCGTGCAGGACGTCCCAGCCCAGACCGAGTTTTTCCAGCACGCCGGGGCGAAAATTCTCGATGAGGATGTCCGCTTCACTGAGCAGCTTTTTCAGGATTGCCAGGCCGTCCGGGTGTTTCAGGTTCAAGGTCAGGGACTTCTTGTTGCGTGCCTGAACGAACCACCACAGCGACGTGCCTTCATACAACTTGCGCCATTTGCGCAACGGATCACCACCGTCGGGGGATTCGATCTTGATGACGTCGGCACCGAATTCGCCGCAAATGCGCGAGGCAAACGGCCCGGCGATCAACGTGCCCAATTCGATGACTTTCAGACCTGAGAGGGGTTTGGCGGTGAACGGCATGCTGGATCCTGTAGGACAAAGGCTTGGCTGATAGAGCGTTTTAGCACAGCCCGCCGTCAGTCGCTCAAGGTTGATGGCCGCGAAGCCTGCCGCATCGGTTAGACTTGCCGCCTTTCCACGTATCAAGAAGCCCGTTCATGGCCCAGCCGTCCACGACCTACAAGTTTGAACTGAACCTTACCGACCTCGACCGCAGCGTTTACGAGACGGTGAAGCAGACCATCGCCCGTCACCCTTCGGAAACCGAAGAGCGCATGACCGTGCGGCTGCTGGCCTACGCCTTCTGGTACAACGAGCAGCTGTCGTTTGGCCGTGGTCTGTCAGACGTGGATGAACCCGCCCTGTGGGAAAAGAGCCTGGATGATCGCGTCCTGCACTGGATCGAAGTCGGTCAGCCAGACGCCGATCGCCTGACGTGGTGCTCGCGTCGCACCGAGCGCACCAGCCTGCTGGCCTATGGCAGCTTGCGCGTCTGGGAAACCAAAGTGATCCCGGCGATCAAGAACCTGAAAAACGTGCACATCGCTGCTGTGCCGCAGGAAGTCCTGGAAACCCTGGCCAAAGACATGCCGCGTGTTATCAAGTGGGACGTGATGATCAGCGAAGGGACGATTTTCGTCACCGACGATCGTGGTCAGCACGAAGTCCAGTTGCAGTGGCTGAGCGGCGAACGCGGCTGATTTTTCGCCACGTCATCCGGTTTTATCCTACGTATTCAAGAGAAGTACCTGTCACCCCATGCGCATCGAACCTCGCCTGTTGCCCGACACCCTGCCATTCCTCGGTGACCTGCCGCCGCTGCTGACCCGTCTGTACGCGGCGCGGGGCGTGGTTTCAGAGGCTGAACTGGACAAGAGCCTGGCGCGGCTGATTCCGTTCCAGCAGCTCAAGGGCATCGATGCAGCGGTGGATTTGCTGGTGACCGCGCTGGAGCAGCGTCAGCGGATTCTGATCGTCGGCGACTTCGACGCCGACGGCGCGACGGCCAGTACCGTGGGCATGTTGGGCTTGCGCCTGCTGGGCGCAGCTCACGTTGATTATCTGGTGCCGAACCGATTCGAGTATGGCTACGGCCTTACGCCCGAAATCGTTGAGGTGGCGCTGACCCGCACGCCGCAGCTGCTGATCACCGTGGACAACGGCATCTCCAGCGTTGAAGGCGTGGCCGCGGCGAAAAAGGCTGGCCTCAACGTGCTGGTCACCGACCACCACTTGCCGGGCGATGAATTGCCCCTGGCCGATGCCATCGTCAATCCCAACCAGCCAGGCTGCGGGTTTCCGAGCAAGGCACTCGCCGGCGTCGGGGTGATCTTCTACGTGCTGATGGCCCTGCGCGCGCGTCTGCGCAGCCTCGGCTGGTACGAGAGCAGGCCGCAGCCGAACATCGGCGAGTTGCTGGACCTGGTGGCCCTCGGCAGCGTCGCTGACGTGGTGCCACTGGACGCCAACAACCGGATTCTCGTCCACCAAGGCCTCGAGCGAATCCGCGCCGGACGTGCGCGGCCGGGGATCAAGGCGATCCTCGAAGTGGCGAAGCGTGATCATGCGCGCATCACGTCCACGGATCTTGGGTTCATTGTCGGCCCGCGCCTGAACGCGGCGGGGCGCCTGGATGACATGAGCCTGGGCATCGAATGCCTGCTCACCGAAGACGCCGGGCTCGCTCGGGAAATGGCTGTCCAGCTGGACGGCATGAACCAGGATCGCAAATCCATCGAGCAGGGCATGCAGCGCGAGGCGCTGGCCCAGCTCAAGGATTTGCCGGTGGAATCGATGCCGTTCGGCCTGTGCCTGTTCGATCCCGAGTGGCACCAGGGTGTCATCGGAATCCTCGCCTCGCGTATGAAAGAGCGCTATTTCCGTCCGACCATCGCCTTTGCCGATGCAGGCGATGGCATGCTCAAAGGCTCGGGGCGTTCGGTGCAGGGCTTCCATATTCGTGACGCCTTGAGCGTGGTGGCGGCTCAGCACCCAAATTTGATCAGCAAGTACGGTGGCCACGCCATGGCGGCAGGCTTGACCTTGCCGGAAGCGAATTTTCCGCTGTTCGCCGAAGCCTTTGACGCTGAAGTGCGTAGGCAATTGCGCGAAGAAGACCTGACCGGGCGACTGCTGTCGGACGGGACTTTAGCGGTCGAAGAATTTCACCTCGAACTGGCCCGTGCTTTGCGGCATGCCGGTCCTTGGGGGCAACACTTCCCGGAGCCGTTGTTCCATGGTGTGTTCCAGTTGGTCGAACAACGGGTTGTTGGCGAACGGCACCTCAAAGTGGTGCTGAGAAGTGAATGCGGTTCGGTGAAGCTGGACGGCATCGCGTTTGGAATCGACCGCGATATCTGGCCGAACCCGACCATCAAATGGGTGGAGCTGGCCTACAAACTCGACCTTAACGAGTTTCGCGGGAATGAGACGGTCCAGTTGATGATTGCCCACATAGAACCGCGTTGACCCCATTCGCGAGCAAGCCCGCTCCCACAGGATCTGCGCAGACCCTGTGGGAGCGGGCTTGCTCGCGAAGGCGATTTCCCTGACGCCAAATACCCTCGGAACCCTTCACCATCCCCCAATGTCGACTAGGCTCTAAGCACTGCTTGATTTTCCTTGTGACGTCTTGTCGAATTTTTTGCCCGCGGGGGCGGGTGCTGCACCTTTTTCCTGTCACTCGTCGACTTTCAAACAGAACCCTGGAGCCTGCCCACTGATTCGAGAGGTGCCCCATGAGTCTGCTGCTTGAACCCTATACCCTTCGCCAATTGACCCTGCTCAACCGCATCGCGGTGTCACCGATGTGCCAGTATTCGAGTGTCGATGGCCTGGCCAATGACTGGCACCTGGTCCATCTCGGTAGCCGTGCTGTCGGTGGGGCCGGTCTGGTTTTTACTGAAGCCACGGCAGTGACGGCCGATGGACGCATCACCGCCGAAGACCTCGGCTTGTGGAATGACGAACAGATCGAACCCCTGCAACGCATCACGCGTTTCATCGCCGCCCAAGGCGCTGTCGCCGGAATTCAACTGGCCCACGCCGGGCGCAAGGCCAGCACCCATCGGCCGTGGATCGGCAAGCACGGTAGCGTCAAACCTGAAGATGGCGGCTGGACGCCGGTCGGTCCTTCGCCCATTGCGTTCGACCCACAGCACACACCACCGAAGCAGCTGAATGAGAGTGAAATTGCCGAGGTCATCCAGGCGTTCGTTGATTCAGCGAAACGGGCGCTGATTGCCGGTTTCAAAGTCGTCGAGGTTCACGCGGCTCATGGTTACCTGTTGCATCAATTCCTATCGCCCTTGAGCAATCAGCGGCGCGATCAATACGGTAGTTCGTTCGAGAATCGAATTAGGCTGGTGCTGCAAGTCACCGAAGCGGTGCGTGCGGTGTGGCCTGAGGAGTTGCCGGTGTTCGTGCGGGTCTCGGCCACCGATTGGGTGGAAGACGGCTGGAATCCGGATGAAACCGTTGAACTGGCGCGTCGCCTCAAAGATTTGGGCGTGGACCTGATCGATGTGTCGTCGGGCGGCACGGCGGTCAACGCGGAAATTCCTACAGGCCCCGGTTATCAAACCCGCTTCGCCGAACGAGTACGCAAGGAGTCAGGCATCGCCACCGGCACCGTAGGAATGATCACCGAGCCGGCCCAGGCCGAGCACATTCTGCGCACCTGTCAGGCGGACATTATCTTCCTCGCCCGTGAGCTGCTGCGCGACCCGTACTGGCCATTGCATGCGGATGATGATTTGGGTGGACACAAGGCCATCTGGCCGGCGCAGTATCAACGCGCGACGCATCGGGATCAGCCGATTCATGAGTCGGATTTGCGTGACTGAGTAGCGTTGTGAAAACAAAAAGCCCCGATCGATGTGATCGGGGCTTTTGTGTTTTTGTGCAGGGATGTTTGTTGGCTGTCAGGCCATCTTCGCGGGCAAGCCTCGCTCCTACAAATTTATGTCGAGCCCATCATCCTCGTTCGACACTAACCTGTAGGAGCGAGCGGTGCGGCGATCCGACTTGCCCGCGAAAGGGCCCGCCCAGACAACCCTTCAAACTCAGGTGTACTTACGCTTCTCCGGCGCCGGCGGGAAATACTGATACAACCAGGTCTCGCTCAACGTCCGGTCATTGGTGCGAATAAACAACCGCAGCTCCACCGGGGCCACACTGTCATTGGTCGGGAACCAGTCAAAGGTAATCCGGTAGCCCTTGATGTCATCCAGCACCAGCACGTTGAAATCCTTGACCTGGCCGTTGGAGCACGTCACTACCGGTTCAATGCCCGTACCTTGCGGCAAGCGATCCAGCCCGCCGCCGGTGAAGTCCACCGCAAACCGGCGCGCCCAGACTGGCGGGTAATGCTCGCCCGGCGCCCAACCTTCAGTGAAGCCGCCCATGCCCGAACGGGTTGCGTTGACCCGCGCCAGCGGCGTGCCGACCGGCGGCAAAGCGCTCCAGTACAGCTTGTAGCCGTAGTTCAGGGAATCACCGGCAGCGACCGGTTTCTTCGGAGTCCAGAACGCGACGATGTTATCCAGGGTTTCGCCGGTTGTAGGAATTTCCAACAGATCGATAGAGCCTTCGCCCCACGCGGTTGTAGGTTCTACCCACAGGCTCGGCCGCTTGCTGTACCAGTCGACGGTGTCCTGATAACTGGCGAACTCGTGGTCGGTCTGCACCAGGCCGAAACCTTTCGGGTCGGTGTCGGCGAAGGCATTGAATTGCAGGGTCGCCGGGTTGTTCAGCGGACGGCAGATCCACTCGCCGTTGCCACGCCACATCGCCAGGCGATCCGAATCGTGGATCTGCGGGTGGATGGTGTCGCACATGCGCCGCTCGTGGGTGCCGCAGCTGAACATGCTGGTCATCGGTGCGATGCCCAGTTGTTCGATGGCGGTACGCGCATTGATATGGGCGTCGACGGCCATGACGACCTGACTGGCCTGGCAATCGATATCGAAACGGTAGGCACCGGTCGCACTCGGCGAGTCCAGCAGGGCGTAGACCACGAAACGGGTGCTGTCCTTGTCCGGGGTTTCGAACCAGAACTTGGTGAAGTCGGGGAATTCTTCGCGCTTCTTGGCGTAGGTATCGACCGCCAGACCGCGCGCCGACAGACCGTATTGGCCAGTGGCGTCTACCGCACGGAAATAACTGGCGCCGAGGAAAGACAGCACGTCGTGCCGGTCCAGTTCCGGGGCCTTGAACAGCTTGAACCCGGAGAAACCCAGATCGCCCGTGAGCTGCTTGGTATCGACCGTGGTGTTTTCATAGTTGAACAGCGAAGGGCGGAAATGCACCTCCCGCGCCTGACGCGTCTTGGGGTCGACGCTGTACATGCGCACCGGCTGCTTGAAACCCATGCCGACGTGGAAAAACTGCACGTCCAGCTGGCCTTTCAGATCCTTCCAAAGGGAATGATTGCCGTCGTAGCGGATCGCGTTGAAATTTTGTGGGGTCATGGTCGCCAGGGTCGGCGGCAGCACCTGCTTGGTGTCCTGATAGCGGTTGCCGGCAAGTTGCTTGGCCTGGATTTTCAGGGCTTCGAAATCGAACGCCTGAGCCTCGCCGTCAGCTGTGCCATTACCGGCCCAGGCCCGCGCAGCCAACAGGCCGGAGGCAGACAAACCGGTGTAGGCAGCGATGGCCATGGACGCTTTGAGCAAATTCCTGCGGTGCATAAGTACAACCTGTCGTGAACAATCCCGCGCCGTTCCTGGCACGTGCTGGATCAGAAATGGAGGTTCGGACATGCCTTCGGCCAAACGCAACGGACTTTAAACAGATGCCAAATAGCTTAAACCGTTCGGTGGCAGAGCAAAAATGATTGATGGCGTGGCAGTGGCACCGCTATGAAACAAGACATTTCCGGTAAACGTTTCCCACAGAGATTTCTGATTTATGCGGCATTTCTGCTTTTTTTGACTAATTACTCTAAAAACCGCTTTTCAGCGCCAATTTACTTCCTATTCTATGGGCATGACCGGTTTCTGCCCTCAGGCCGGTGGGATTCAGTTGGCACGAGGTGACCGCTGAAAAAGGGTAGGGCGATGCGGTTTTTGCAGTTTTCTTTTTGACGTAGAGAGGGACATCGTCCATGTCGAAAGTACAAGGCATCACTGAAATGTTGGGGATCTTTCCGTGTCTGGGTATGGGGCGGCGAAGGCGCCGGCTTAATTCCGAGGAGTTGAAACTGGTGGAGCGGTATCGCGAGTTGTCGGAGAACGACCGGATTGCGATGCGGTATCTGGTGGATGCGATGCGCAGTGTTTCGCGGTTTTGAGTAAGAAGCCGAGGGGCGGACTGTGAAGTCTGCCCCTTTTTCATGTGCGCCCGGCATGGGCGCAATCTTGCGGGTGCCGATCAACCGCTGAGGCTTTCGATCAGGCTTTCGAGCGCTTCAGTGATATTTTCATCCTGCGCCAGTTGTGCTGCTGCAGTCGCTCTGACTTGACGTGCCAAGCGGTATTCACTGGGCGTGCAGTTTGCGAACTGTTTGAAGGCACGAGCGAAGTAGGACGGATCCTTGAAGCCGGCCTCATAGCCGATGCTGGTAATAGGCATCTGGCTGTTGTCGAGCAGCTCTTTGGCGAAGTTCATGCGCTTGTTCAAGATGTAATCCGTGAAGCCAAGTCCATTGGCTTCCTTGAACAGGCGGCTGAAGCGAAATGTCGTCATGCCGCAGCGCTGCGCCAAGTCCCTTTGATCGATGCTGTCTCGAAAGTGCTGTTCGATGTACAGCATGACATTGCTCAGCGCCTGGTGTTTTTGGTGCCCTGAGGTCAGCCGGATACTGTCCGGCAGGGTTGGGGAGTGGTCGATCAGCATCGTCTTGCGCAGGTCGGTCACATTTCGGCGCAGCTCGCAGAGCTGAACTACAGCAGTCAGGTAGCGACTTTTCTCTGTGAGCGAGAGCGGGAGCACCATGTATTCCCAGACGCTGGAACGCATGGCCCAGACGGCCAGTTCCTCTGAGTGCTGCACGGTGAACATGGTGATCGGGATGCCCGGTGTGCTGCGTTTGATCTCCAGCAACAGCCTCAAGCCTGGTGTGTCGGGGCGATCGAAATGCATGCAGATCATGTCCGCCTGTTCCCCGATGGGCAGCGCGGAGTTTTTCGCCAGTTTGCAGTCGCAGGTACCCTCGAACTGTGCGATGAGTTCTTTCGTGGATCGATCATGAGTCAGATCGAACCATAGGAGCGATGGCCTTTTGGTCAAATTGGACGTCATGTCTCTACTCGGCAGGTCTGATTGACTCTCTACTCGCTAGTATTGCCAATACGCCATCACTTTGCAGATTGAATCCTTATAAAAACGACGAATTACAGATCTGTTCGATCTATGTGTTTCCTGGAAGGCTGCCCGGTCCCAGTGTTTGCGGGTGTGTTGTCGACGAACCCGGGTTTAACCACTTGTCGCTTCTGAATCAATGCCAATTGCCGTTGCGTTTCAATGCCTTGTTTACCCCTCTCGCGACTTCTGCAAAGGCCAATGAACCGTATCCGGCCGCTGCGCAAAAAAGTCCTAACGATGTGCAAAATCCTCCTAACGCCTATGCCTGCTTACTGACTAGGGTTGCATCAGGCAGCACAGAAAGTTCTGCCTCAGAAACACAACATTTGAGTGAGGTGGCCAAAATGATCATGCAAACAATCAAGGCTTCGGTAGTGAAGTTCGCCAAAGACGAAGACGGTCTGACCATTGTGGAATACGCGGTGGCCGGCGGATTAATCACGGTAGCTGTTGCCGCAATGTTCACTCTCTTGGGCGGTGCCGTGAACACCAGAATCACAGCGCTGTGCGCTGCGGTCAAAGGCGCTGCCTGCTGATGACAGTAACCCACTGTGGTGGGGCGCGGTGATATCCACGGAGCAGCCGGTTTTACAGTTTCTCTGATCGACCGGCAACTCAATGAACTTCGCGCAGACCCCGCCAATGTATTTTCTGAGTCGTATGACCGCTGAAACGAGGTACTAAAAAATGAATCTGCAAACAATCAGAACTTCAATTACCAAGTTCGCCAAAGATGAAGATGGCCTGACCATTGTGGAGTACGCGGTAGCCGGTGGCTTAATTACGGTAGCTGTTGCCGCGATGTTTATTCTTTTGGGTGGCGCCGTGAACACCAGGATCACAGCACTGTGCGCTGCGGTCAAAGGTGCCGCCTGCTGATGACAACCACTCGTTGTGGTGGGGCGCGGTGATATCCATAGAGCAACCAGTTTTACAGTTCCTCTGATAGACCGGGCAACTCAATAGACTTCACGCTGTCCCCGCCAACGTACTTTCTGATCCATATCACGGCTGAAGCGAGGTATACAAAAATGAATCTGCTAACAATCAGAACTTCAATCACCAAGTTCGCCAAAGATGAAGATGGCCTGACAATTGTGGAATACGCCGTGGCCGGTGGATTAGTGACGGTAGCGGTTGCCGCAATGTTTATTCTTTTGGGGGCCGAGGTGAACACCAGGATTACAGCACTTTGCGCAGCGGTCAAAGGTGCTGGCTGCTAACGATAATCCCGGTTAGGGGGGGACGCGCCATGTCCATGGAATTGTTGGTAATGACTGTTTTACTGCTAGGACTATTGGGCGTGGCGGTGGTGAGCGATCTGCGTCGCCACCGCATTCCCAACATGCTGGTCCTGTTGGGCCTTGCCCTGGGACTGGGCGGTCAAATGTATTTAGGTGGCGTCAGCGGGTTGGGTGACAGCCTGTTGGGCATCCTGGTCTGTTTTGCACTGTTTCTGCCGATGTACGCCTTGGGTGGCATGGCCGCCGGCGACGTCAAGTTAATGGCCATGGTCGGCAGCTTTTTACCCTTCCATTTTGCATTGTGGGCTGCCTTGTTCAGCCTGATAGCCGGTGGCGTGTGCGGTTTTTTGATTGTGCTGTATCGCGGCCAGCTGCTTCAGACCCTGGGACGTTATTGGTTGATTCTGAAGGCGCAGGCCTATCTGGCGCCAACTTCAGATGAAGTAGCCAGCAAGCCTTTCCCTTATTCGATTGCAATATTGATAGGCACTTTAATCAGCGTCTACTGGCAACTGGTTGCCGGTGGATTCGGAGGCTAGTCATGCACATCATTGTCGATAGTGATGCCTACCCCAGCGCTCGGGGCGCGGTGCAACGACTGGCTCCCCAGCCGTGCACAATCCGCGAAACTGGACTGACAGACAGTTTCCTCGGCGAGTTGGTATGCAAGCACTTGTATGACGCTGGCGTGCTGGACATGCCGCGGCTGGTGGAGCGCCTGGCGCTGACCGGCGCCGTACTTGATGAAGTCCTGGCGTTTCTGCGCAAGGACGGTCGTGTCGAAGTGCTTGGCCAGTTGGGGTCGCAATCGACAAGTGGGCAAATGCTGCGTTATGGCCTGACCGAACGCGGTCGCAGCGCCGCCCGCGATGCCTTGTCCCGCAGTGGCTATATCGGTGCGGCACCCTTCCCGGTGGACACCTACCGGTCCCTGATCAAACTGCAAACCATTCACCATGGTCGCATCAACGCCAACGATATGCGCAATGCCTTTGCTGGCGTAGTGCTTACCGACAGCATGCTCGATCAGTTAGGTGTGGCGATGAACTCCGGGCGCGCCATTATGATTTATGGCCCCGCGGGTACTGGCAAGACCTACATCAGCCGTCGGTTGATCCGTCTGTTCACCGAGGCCATCTGGGTGCCTCATGCCATCGTCATCAACGAGTCCGTGATCGAGATCTATGACCCGCAAGTGCATCAGCGGTTCGAAGATAACGTTCAACAGAACAATCTGATGCTCAACGAAGGGATCGACCGTCGACTGCTGCGCTGCAAACGCCCGATCGTCGTCACTGGCGGTGAGTTGAGCATGGAGCAACTGGACGTTCGCTATGACACTAACACCCGTCAATACCAGGCTTCTTTGCAGCTCAAGGCCAGCAATGGCCTGTTCATCATCGATGACATGGGGCGCCAGCGCATGGCACCCGCCGAGCTGTTGAATCGCTGGATCGTCCCGATGGAAGAGAAGTGCGATTTCCTCAACCTGGGCGGCGGTCGGCATTGCGAGCTGCCGTTCGATCTGATTCTGGTGTTTTCCACCAACCTCAATCCCCTGGAGTTGGCCGATGAGGCCTTTCTTCGCCGGATTGGCTACAAGCTGCAATTCGGTTATCTGAAGCCTGAGGAGTACGAAAAGATCTGGCGTCAGGAAAGCGAGCGTCTGGGCGTGCCTTATGACCAGTTGCTGGTGCGTTATGTGCTGCAAAGGCTTTATGCAAGTGAAGGCATGCCCCTGGTGCCTTGCCATCCCCGCGATCTCCTGAGCATGGCGCTCGATCGTCAACGTTACATGGGCGGTTCCGGACCACTGTCACCGCAAGAGTTGGAATGGGCCTGGCACAACTACTTCGTCCAGCTCGACTTTCTTTGATACGGAGATACTGACATGAGCTCTCGTACTCTTTCCCTGATAGGCGTTTCCCTGGTCATGGGCCTTGGTGCTGCATGGATGGCCGACTCCTGGCTGAGCGCCCGGCTCAATGCCAGCCCGGATGATCACCTTCGAAGCGTAGTGGTCGCCACAGTAGAGATTCCATTCGGGCAGATGGTCGAGGCTCAGCAGGTCACGACCGTACGCATGCCCATGGATACGATCCCGGAAGACGCCTTCGACATGAGCGAAAAGGCTGTGGGCAAGATCGCAACGTTCGACATTCTGAAGGGCGACATTGTGCGCGGTGCGCGTCTGAGTGAGCACTTGGGTGGCAGCACCCTGGCTTCGCTGATTGCGACAGACAAGCGTGCCATCTCGGTACGGGTGGACGATGTGGTCGGTGTGGGCGGGTTCCTGTTGCCGGGTAACCGGGTCGATGTACTCGCGACCAAAACCACCAGTGCCGGCAGCAACAGCGCCGTGTCCAGGACCATCCTCGAGAACTTGCGGGTATTGGCGGTGGACCAGACGGCAGGTACCGACAAGACCCAACCGGTGGTGGTGCGTGCAGTGACGCTGGAAATGACGACCGCAGAGGCTGAAACCCTGGTCACGGCGCAAACGGAAGGGAAACTGCAATTGACCTTGCGCAATCCGCTGAACTCCGAGAAAAAAATCGCGGCCGTTGCACCTGTTGCGCCTGTCGCACCGGTCATGACGGTGGCCACCGCCACGGTGCCAAAACGCGTGGTGCAACGCAGCGGCGGCGAAAGTGGTGGGGCTGTCACCGTCATCCGCGGGGTCGAAACCAAAGTAGTCAACATTCGCTGACAGGGCGTAACAGGTCCTGGACACCAGGTCTTGGCGGAGCCGATCCGCATCAGTATTGGCAAATGAGGGCTTGATGATGAATCGTCGTATTCAGCAGCCGTTCACTGCGACGCCAAGGCGCCAGAAAGGATCGGTGAGTGTATTGATGGTGATCGCGTTGGCGGCGATTGGCATGGTGGCCGCACTGGCTTTGGACGGCGGGCACATGATGCTGAACAAAACGCGCTTGCAGAATGCGGTGGACGCCGCGGCCCTGAGTGGTGCCAAAACCCTGAGTCAGGTGGAAGGTGGAGTCAATATTGCCAGTACGACGCGCACTGCCGCACTCAATACGCTGACGCAAAATGCGAATGCCACGGGCAACACAGAATTGGCAACGGCGGTTGGTGGCAACGCAGCCACATTCGCGGTGGTGGAACTGGCAAGCAGTGTCTATGGGCCGTTCACCTATCCCGGGCCAGCGAATGCCAAATACGTTCGGGTATCGGTACCGAGCTATAACCTGACCGGATTTTTCTGGAACTTCGCCCAGGTATTCGGTTCTGGCGGCCTGGGGGCCAAAGCGGTGGCGGCAATCGCCACTGCCGGACCCAGCCCTACCAGTCCTTGTGATCTCGCACCTTTGATGGTCTGTGGCGACCCGACTCAATACAACCCTGGCGCTGGCATGTTCTGGGGCTTCCAGTTTGGTGATTTGCAGGTATTGAAGACGGCTGCCGGCAACTCGTCGCCCATTGGTCCAGGCAATTTTCAGTTGCTCGATTTTGGTTCGGGCGGCAGTACGGTCAGGGAGGACCTGGCCGGAGGTGGCAAGGTCTGCCGCACTGTGGGGGACAACGTCCAGACCGCACCTGGCAACAAGGTCGGCCCTACCTCCCAAGGCTTGAACACACGCTTCGGCATCTACAACGGCCCGGTCAGTGCCTCGGACTATCCGCCGGACATGGTGACCGAATCCAGCAACCCCGCGATCACTTACGACGACTCGGTCACACCGGCACAGGCGAAGTACAAAGGGAAAACTGTCACCTCGAGCAACGGCAATCTCACGGCGGGCGGCGACGCGATATTTGACTACAACGACTGGCGCACGAGCGTTGCCGGGTGTGTGGCAGGGTCTGGCAGTGGTTGTGAGAGCCATGGCGTGTTCGAGCGCCGGATGATGAAAATTGTGGTCGGCAACTGCACTGGCAAACAAGGCGGTTCAACCTCGATCCCCGTCCTCGGTTTTGGCTGCTATTACGTGGTGCAACCAATGGATGGCGGTGGCGGGGACGCTCAGATCTTCGGGCAGTTCGTGAAGGAGTGCGAAGGCGACAACGTGGCCGGCCCTACGCCGTCAACCGATTCCGGCCCTCAGATCATCCAGCTCTACAAAACCTATCTCAACGGCAGCGGTACTCCGAGCACTGACTCATAGGAGGCGTCATGAGACTTCACGCGTTTAAACATCCGAAGCGCCAGCAAGGCCTGGCCATGGTGGAATTCACCCTCGTCCTGCCGGTGTTGTTGCTGCTGTTACTGAGCCTCGGTGAGATCGGCCGCATGCTCTATCAGTACAACGTGTTGCTGCAGGCCAGCCGTGATGCCGACCGTTTTGTCGCAAACCACGCCTGGGACTCGACGCTGGGGGCGGTCTCTCTGAGCAATGCGCTGCAGACCCAGACGAAAAACGTTGCGGTGTATGGCGTGCCTGCCAACACCGGCACCGCTGTGTTGTCCGGGTTGACGCCTGACAACGTGGTCGTCGCTGCGGTGGGCACCGACCATGTGCGAGTCACCATCACCTATACGTTCTGCCCGGTGATTGGCAGTGGCAATTGTGCCGGCTCGATTCCGGGTTTTTTTGGCAATCAGATTGCGCTGAACATTCCCCTGGTTGCCACTACCGTGATGAGGGCACTGTGATGAATAGAAAACACATGCGCGGAATCTATACGGTCGAGTTCGCGTTCGTTGGTCTGCTGGTGTTCACGCTGTTGTTCGGCGTGTTGGAAATGGGCCGCCTGTACTTCACGGTCAATGCACTGGATGAGGCCGCGCGCCGTGGTGCGCGCCTGGCAGCCGTCTGCAATATCAGCGATCCGGTGGTGTTGCGGCGGGCAATCTTCAATGCCGCGACCGACGCAGGTACGAGCCAGCTGATCAGCAATCTGGCCACCACTAATCTGACGTTGACCTACCTGGACGCAAATGGCGCCCTGGTGGCCAACCCAGCTGACCTGGTCAGCGCAAACGGCTTTCGTGCCATCCGCTATGTCCAGTTGAGTCTGCAAAACTTCGTTTTCAATCTGTTTATTCCCGGGTTCGGCGTGCCCATTACCTTGCCTGCATTCAGGGCAACGTTGCCACGCGAAAGTCTCGGGCGTCACTCTGATTCCGGGGAGATCACACCATGCTGAATATGAAGGAAACGCCGATTGCCAGTTCGACTGGCAAAACCGGGTTGCGGTTGCTGATCAGCAGCCGTGATGCCAACTCTTTACGCGATCTGCAGAGTGTCTGTCAGCGCATGCCTGGCCTGGAGGTAAGCACTCGCCTGGTGAGCAATGGGCATGTCGACCCGCTCTACAGTCTGGACCGTATGCCCGATCTGTTGCTGTTGCGCGTCAGCCACCTGTGGCGCGAGGAATTGTCGGCACTGTTGCAACACCCGGCCCATGAGCGTCCGCCGATGTTGGTGTGCGGACTGCTGAGCGAACAGGAAGCCATGCGCCTGGCGATGCAGGCCGGTGCCCGGGACGTGCTGCCGGAGCCCATCGCCGAGACCGAACTGGTCGCCGCCATGAATCGGCTGGTCACGGAGGTTCGGAGCGGCAGTGGGGCTGACGGGAAATTGATCGCCGTGATGAGCGCAAAGGGCGGTTCCGGCGGAACGCTGGTGGCCTGCAACCTGGCACAACAGCTCAGCATGAAAGGCGGCAGTACCCTGTTGCTGGATATGGACCTGCAATTTGGCAGCGTGACGCATTATCTGGATGTGGCGCAGACGCACAGCCATCTGGAGGTGTTGCATCAGGTCAACGGCATGGACAGCGTTGCGTTACGCGGTTTTTGCAGTCACTTCAGCCCGACCTTGCATGTGCTGGGCGGTCGGGCCGGTGAGCTGTGTTTGCCGCAGGATGCCCAACCCGAGCAACTCGACACCCTGTTGCAGTTGGCCCGCGCCAGCTATGGCTGGGTGGTGGTCGACCTGCCGCGGCAAATCGATCACCTCACCGGTTCTGTGCTGGAGCAGGTGGATCGGGTGTACGTGGTGGTGCAACAGAGCGTCAGCCATCTGCGCGATGCCAGCTCTCTGGTGCGGATTCTTCGCGATGACCTGGGTGTGCGCGGGGATCAATTGCAGATCGTGGTCAACCGTTATGACAAGGCCGCAGCGATCAGCCTTAAAGATATCGGCGAGGCGCTGCGCTGCACCAATCTGTCGAAATTACCCAACGACTTCAATCTGGTCAGCCAGAGTCAGAACACTGGTGTGCCGTTGGGGCTGCATGCGCCGAGGGCAGCGATTACTACTGCACTGCGCGACATGACCGAGGACCTGGTCGGTCAACAAGTGGCCGGCAACAAAGGCTTGTTCAAACGCGCCTTCAACCGTGTTTTCGGGGGATGAACCATGATCAGCGACTTTCGTAACCGCTTGCGCAAACAGTCCGGTAAACCCGCCGCTGCCCAACCGGGCGACGATCTGCTGGATCCGCCAGAGGAAATAATGGCGTGGGAACGTGTGGCACCAGACGTTCTTTACGAAACCAAAAGCCAGGTCACCCCGGTGGAGGCGGAGTGGCGGGAAAAGATCTACCAGCAGTTGCTCAAGGTCATGGACCTGTCCTTGCTGGACTCCCTTGAACAGGCCGAGGCTGCTCGGCAGATTCGCGATATTTGCCAGCGCCTGCTCGATGAGCATTCGGCACCGGTGAGTACCGTCAGCCGTCAGTTGATCATCAAGCAGATCACCGACGAGGTGCTCGGCCTGGGGCCTCTGGAACCGTTGCTGGCCGATCACAGCGTGTCCGACATTCTGGTCAACGGCTCTGCCTCGGTCTATGTCGAGCGCTTCGGCAAACTGCAACGGACCGATGTGCGTTTTCGCGATGATCAGCATTTGTTGAACATCATCGACCGTATCGTCTCAAGCCTGGGTCGGCGGATCGACGAGTCCTCGCCGTTGGTGGATGCCCGGCTCAAGGACGGTTCGCGGGTCAACGCGATTATCCCGCCGCTGGCCATCGATGGCCCGAGCATGTCGATTCGGCGCTTTGCGGTGGACCTGCTCAATACCGACAGTCTGATCCAGGTGGGGACGTTGACCCCGGCCATTGCCCTGCTGCTCAAGGCGATTGTCCGTGGGCGCTTGAACGTGCTGATTTCCGGCGGTACCGGCAGCGGCAAGACCACCATGCTCAACGTGCTGTCCAGCTTCATTCCGCAAAACGAGCGGATTGTCACCATCGAAGATTCGGCCGAACTGCAACTGCAGCAACCCCATGTGGTGCGCCTGGAAACCCGGCCTTCGAACATCGAGGGCCGTGGCGAAGTGAGCCAGCGGGAGTTGGTGCGCAACAGCCTGCGGATGCGTCCGGACCGCATAGTGATCGGCGAAGTGCGTGGCGTCGAGGCGCTGGACATGCTGACTGCGATGAACACCGGCCACGACGGCTCGTTGACCACGATCCACGCCAACACCGCACGCGATGCGTTGGGGCGAGTCGAGAACATGGTGTCGATGACCGGGGCGACCTTTCCGATCAAGGCCATGCGGCAGCAGATCGCTTCGGCCATTGATGTGGTGATCCAATTGGAACGCCAAGAGGATGGCAAGCGCAGACTGGTCAGCGTGCAGGAAATCAACGGCATGGAAGGCGAGATCATCACCATGACCGAAATCTTTTCCTTCGTGCGCCATGGCATGGGCGAAAACGGCGAAGT
The DNA here is from genome assembly GCF_014852325.1 of Pseudomonas sp. PDM01. NCBI lineage: Bacteria > Pseudomonadati > Pseudomonadota > Gammaproteobacteria > Pseudomonadales > Pseudomonadaceae > Pseudomonas > Pseudomonas sp. PDM01. The sequence continues at coordinate 465,846 of NZ_JACVBK010000005.1, read as the reverse complement.
GCTTGGTGATTACCGGCCCAGCGGCATGATCCCCGCGTTCCGCGATGTGCTGGCCAAGCGCGGCATCGAGTTGCCGCTTACGATGTTCAGGCCTGAATGGATGGAGGCACGGCAGTCATGAACAATATTCCTGGTGAATTCATTCTGATGTTCCTCGGCATGGTGTTTATCGCTGTGTTCCTCCTGTCTCAGGGGGTGGTGGTGCCGGTGTTCGGCGAGGCCGGCAAGATGCGCAAGCGTATCCGCGGCCGTCTGCACGTTCTGGAGAAGGCCAACAACCTGCCCAATATGCAGACGGTGTTGCGACAGAAGTACCTGACGCGCTTGACGCCGCTGGAGGCCATGCTCGAGCAGTTGCCCTTTATGGCGAGCCTGACCCAGATGATCGAGCAGTCCGGTCATGAATATCGTGCTTATCGGGTGTTGTTGCTCGGGCTGTTCCTGGGCGCCTGTGCAGGTTTCTCGATCTGGATGATCTCGTCAGTCTGGTGGATGGCGTTGCTGGCGGGCTTCGGAGCGTTCTGGCTACCACTGCTGAAAATTTCTCGTGACCGTGGCAAACGCTTCGCCGGGTTTGAGGAAGGCCTGCCGGATGCACTGGATGCCATCTGCCGTGCCCTGCGCGCCGGGCACCCGTTCAACGAAACCCTGCGCCTGGTCGGCGAGGAGCATAAGGGGCCGGTCGCTCAGGAGTTTGGCCTGACTTTCGCGGACATCAACTATGGCAACGATGTACGTCGGGCCATGCTCGGCCTGCTGGAAAGGATGCCGAGCATGACGGTGATGATGCTGGTGACCTCAATCCTCATCCATCGCGAGACCGGCGGCAATCTGACCGAGGTGCTGGAGCGTTTGAGTCGCCTGATCCGCGGGCGTTTTCGCTTCCAGCGCAAGGTCAGGACCCTGTCGGCCGAAGGGCGGATGTCAGCCTGGGTGCTGGTGTCGATTCCGTTCGTGCTGGCGATTGCGATCGTTGTCACAAGCCCCACCTACATGCCTGTGCTGCTCAATGATCCCATAGGCCACAAACTGATCATCGGGGCGTTTTTCGCCATGCTGCTCGGGATTTTCTGGATACGCAAAATCATTCGGATTCAGGTTTAAGCGGTTTTCGCTACCGGGAGGTACAGGTCATGGACTTTTTGCTCGGGTTGTTCAGTCGGGTCACGGGAAGCGAGGAGGTGGCGCGCCTGTTGTTCCTCGGCGCGATCGGTTTGAGTACGGTGCTTGCAGTTGTCGCCGTGAGCTTGCTGATTTTGGGGCTTCAGGATCCGGTGCAGCGTCGTCTGGCGCTGATCAAGCGTGGTCATTTAGGCAACACCGCCGGGCAAGAAGCCCCGGGTAATCTGCAACTGTTACTGGAACGGGTCGGCCAGCGCTTTGCCTCGGCCGAATCGGCTCAGACCTCAGTCACCCAGACTTTATTGACGCATGCTGGGTACCGTTCCTCTTCAGCGGTGCAGATGTACTGGGCTGTGCGCTTGATGACGCCGCTGTTATTAGTCGGTATTACGTTGCTGCTATTGCCGATGATTCCCAGGGTTTCCCTGGCCATGGGGTTGCTGGTGGTGGTCTTGGCAGCCGGTATCGGATGGTTGCTGCCAGCGCTGTATGTCGCCAAGCGCAAGCAGTTGCGACAAGGTCGGTTGCGTGCCGCGTTTCCGGATGCGCTGGATCTGATGGTCGTGTGCGTGGAGTCGGGCCTGGCCTTGCCCACGACGATCGAACGGGTGGCTGAGGAGATGTCGGTCAGTCAGGTCGAACTGGCTGAAGAACTGGCCCTGGTCAATGCGCAAATCCGCGCGGGCATTTCCAGTACCGCGGCGCTCAAACAACTGGCTGTGCGCACGGGCCTGGATGACGTACAAGGGCTGGTCAGCCTGTTGGCGCAGAGTATTCGCTTTGGTACCAGCGTGGCCGATACGCTGCGCATCTATGCCGATGAGTTCCGTGACCGGCGTACGCAGGCCGCCGAAGAGATGGGGGCGAAAATTGGTACCAAGCTGATATTCCCACTGATTTTCTGTCTGTGGCCGAGCTTCTTTCTGGTCGCTATCGGCCCGGCCATGATCGGTGTACTCAAAGTATTCGGGTGAGGTAAAACGGGTGGAGGCTATCGAGTGCGATGGCCTCCACCCGAGCCTGATCTGCACTTTCCTGTCATGGACCCACACATTTCCCGCCGCGGGATCATCCAACCAGGGTTGGATAATGTGTAGAGACTACTTTCCTGAACACGACATCAAGCCCGGCTTTGCAGCCAGGCTACTCTGGACTACGCCAGAGGCTGATCACCCATCGACATGCCTCAGTTGCCGCTACTCATATCTCCCCCAGCATCCTGTTCAAAAAACATCGGAATCGGGAAGTTGAAGCTATTCAGCCAGCGCTGCATGGCCAGTTCACGTTCGGCGGCCGAAGCGGTTTGCAGATTAGGGGAGGCAACCACACCTCGAATCTGCAACTGCAACCACTGTTCGGTGCCTTGTTGGTACGGCGAAGAGGGGCCCGGCTCAATAGCCCAGGCAGTGGTGGACAGGCAAGCCATGCACACGATCAACAGCCTTTTGGTCTTCATCTCGATTCCTCGTACGTTCTACTTGTTCGCACTGGAAGAGGCATCGGCTACTTCCGTCTTGCGATTCCCCTCGGTAGCCACCACTTTTTTGGCGGAGGCCTTGAGTTTTTCCGCGCGGGTTTGAGCTTCGGCGACTTGCTTGGGGCTCAAGTCGGCGCGGGTCACCAGGTCAGCAGCCGACTTCCAGTTATCCTGGTAGATCAGCAGCGTCACCATATTGAGTGCCGCCAATGTGTTTGCCTGCTTGAGCTCCATGGCGGTCATGAACTCAAAGCGTGCTTCAGGGATCCGTCGCTGATTGAGGTAGACGACCCCCAGGTCATTTCGCATCCTGTCGTCGGTGGGGGCCATCTTCACCGCACGCTCAAGGTGAGTGGCAGCGGAGGCGTTATCATTTTTGGCGGCGGCCAACTGGCCCAGGCCATGTTCCCCTTCAGCCGTCAGGCAGGTGCCGAGCAAGCTTTCGTACAACGGCTGCGCGTCGCCGCTACGCCCCATCATGCGCAACACCCGAGCCTTGCGCAGGCGAACCTGGACCAGGTCATCGGGCAAACCTTCCAGATTCGCCAGGCTGGCATACAAACGGCCTTCGTCGGCCATGTTGTCGGCCAGGTTCAGGGCCAGTTCCTGCTCCGAACCGGGCTTGGCACAGCTGGGCGGTCGCGAAGTCAGGCCATTACTGGCGCAACCTGCGAGCATTAACGTCGTCGCTATTGCAATGACTGCTTTCATCGTATGTCCTCTGGCTACAACATGTTGAACGCCCGGCCAATGGCAATGAAGCTGGCCCGGCAGGCGTTCAACGTCACCGTTACGAGTGAGGGCGAGGCGAGTCTGGTTCAGGCTCCGGATCATTGCGAGAGACCGCTGAGACTGTCGAAGTCGCCATTTTCCAGGAAAAACATGCGGTAGAAGTTCGGGTCGTAATTGCGCAGCTGTTCGCCAGGCAATGACGGTAGTGTTGCATTGGCAGCCAGTGGCTGGACCAGATGGGGGGTGACGATCATCAGCAGTTCGCGCTCTTCACGGTTGATGGTGTTGTCGCGGAAAAATGCGCCCAGAACCGGGATATCGCCCAGCCCCGGAAACTTGTTCACCTGGGAATTGTTGCGGGAGCTGATCAGGCCGCTGATGACGAAGCTCTCGCCGTCGGCCAGGGAGATGCTGGTATCGGTACGGCGCACGGTCAGGGCCGGGACTATCGTGCCGGCGATGCTCACGGCGTTGGTGAAGTCCAGTTCACTGACTTCCGGCGCCACCTTCAGCGCGATACGATTTTTCCCGACGATGGTCGGCGTCAGAGTCAGGCGGATACCGAATTCCTTGTACTCGATGGACACGTTATCGCTGCCTGAACTGGGCACCGGAATCGGTATTTCACCGCCGGCCAGGAAGCTCGCACTCTGCCCGCTGAGCGCTACCAGGCTTGGCCGCGCCAGGGTGTAGGCGAAACCACTGCCTTCCAGCGCATTGAGCGCCACCAGGGTACTGCCGGTAGCAAAAGAGAGGTTGAAGTTGTTGTTGTTCACCGGCAGCACCGGCGTGACTATGCCGCCGATGGTGGGCAAGGTTCTCGGCGAGCCGAACAGGAAGTTGCCACGGATACCGAAAATCGAAGCGGAGGCTTCCTTGAGCTTGGTCCGGCTGACTTCGACGAAACGGATATCGGTCTGCACCTGGCTCGGCAGCAGCGGGTCGTCGGAGGGCACCGACGGCACGCTGGTCAGTGCCGATGTGGCTTTACCCTTGACGAACACCATGCTTTGGCGCGGCGTTTTCGAACAGGCAGTCCAGACCATCAGGCTGGTGGTCCCCGGTGCAATGCCCGTGAGTATGAACGCGTTGTTGCCGCTGGGTTGCACGTCGGCAATTTTCGGGTCACCCACCGCCAGTTGCGTTACCGGAACGGGGCTGCGCAGTTCATTCTGCAACCCCTGACCGACCTCGAACGTTGTCGACCAACTGTCCAGTTGCGAACAATTGGCAGGTGCGGCCTGAGCCGCATTCACGCTGAGGCCCGTCCAGAACAGGCCATGGATAATTTTCTTGAAAGCGGGCGCGGGACGAAGGCTCATTTAATGCATCCTCACTGGATAGGCCATCTATAGGCAGACAAAGTTGTCTCTGATCACTTCACGGGGATCGGACTATCCCCCCCAATGCGCCACACCACTTATCGATGGCTTTGGCGTTATTCCTTGCGTGCAACACACGAGCGGGCGCAGTTCGCTGACCGGGCTGAACAGCGAGCGACCTTTGCTAAAACGGTTTTTAGTGAGGCGGTTACCTGGACTGCGCGCCAGAGTGACGCTGGCAGTTACGGACGCTGCTGTCCGCCGACCTGCCCCCCCCGAAAAGTAAACGGCCATGTAGGTACAGAGCCGGAATACGCCTGCCATGATCATAGTGAGCTAACTCCTTTTGCCAATCTGATCATTGAAGCTAACTTGGAAACTGGAGCCGTTATGACTTCTTATTGTTTGACGGTAGTTCAATCAAACCAAAGTGCCATGATTTTTAAAAAAAACCATGGGTGCAAAAGCTGTAGAAAGGCAGGTGGGTGAGCGGTGCAGGCAAGGTCGTAGCGCAGTGCGATTGGCTGATACCGAGGGGGAAATGAAGGCAAAAAAAAGACCCATCAGTCAGGCTGAACGGGCCTTTTTCATGTCTCAACCTGCCTTCAACTGCAAATGCCCATGATCGGAAACGGTCGTTGCGCCTGCACCAGATCCGGCATATCCCGCCACTTGATCCACGCCGAATCTTGCCAGTGCAGCAGCGGCACCGAGAGGCCGCCCCATTGCAATGAACTCAGGCTCGGAATGTTTTCGACGGATGCCGCGTTCGACTCGCGTAGCGCAGGTATGACTTCGTTGCTCAGCCATTGGCGCAGGTTGCGGTTTTCCGGGATGAAATGGTGGACCAGCAATGCGTACATTCCGGACTCGCTGACCATGAGCGATTCGACCGTTTTGCCGTTCTTCAGCAGCCAGACATATCGGCGTTGATCGGGATCGAGTTTATGGGTGAGTCGTTGGTCGAGCGGGCGGCCCATCAAACGTCCCAGGTCATGGACGCAGAACCAGGCTTGGTTGGCTTGGATTATGGCGTGGAGGAAGCGGTTGTGGCGGGGGAAAACAGTGGGGATGAAATGAGGATGAATTTCAGACGGATTTAGCGTGTGCATTTCTTCGACTCCATGTTGAGAAAGGAGCCGCCACTAATCCTTCGACAGATTTGGGTGGCGGACCATGTGGCGTTCGAAGTCGGAACATTCTCGATCAACACGGCAAAAGCCGAGAGGCCCGCGCCACACGGTCCACCATAAAGCGAAACGAAAAGGCAAAACTGTGCCCCAGTTCCTATGGTGGTGCGGATGCGCCATGTTGATGATTGACCGGCTTCGACCCCGGGCCGCTGATTTGGCAGCGACGGGACAAAGCCTATCGGTCAGGCGCTCGCGGCGACAAGTCTACTCTGGCGACGCTTGTCGTAGGAATCAGAGTCTTTTCAGGAAGGCTCGATCTGTAGGAATTTCCTGTTTTTGCGGTCCGGTGCGAGTCACTGCTTTTCATTGCCTATGGTCACTGAGCGCTATGAAATTTTCGGTGCTCAACGTCAAGCTTTGAAATGGAGAACGCCTTGAAAGTAACGCTCAAACATTTAAACGGTCCTTGGGATCAAGGTTGGGTGCTGGCTGTTGGAATGTTTTGGTCGTCGATGATCTGTTTGATAGTGGTGCGTCGATGGACGCAGCCTGTGCTGTCTTGCGTCAATATCAAAAAGTAGGAAAAATTTACGTGGCAGCACTAACTTGGAAGTGAGCTAAATGACAACTGTATTTATTGCGGGCTCTATTAATATCAAGCACCTTGATCCAAAGGTGAAAGAGCGTATCGATAATATTGTTGCTTCGGAATTCGATGTGGTTGTTGGGGATGCTGGTGGCGCCGACACTTCTATTCAAGAGTACTTGTTGAGTTTATCACTTTCTAAAACCACTATTTATTGCAGTGGGGCGACTCCGCGAAACAACCTTGGGAAATGGCCGGCAAGGACGGTGGAGAGCAAGTATGCCAAGGGGTCTAGAGCCTTTTTTACCGCTAAAGATGTTGTCATGGCGGAGGCGGCTGATTACGGCTTGATGATATGGGATGCAAAAAGTACGGGAACCTTGAGTAATGTTATTGAATTATTGTCTCGAAGGAAGAAGTCGCTGGTTTTTGTGAATAAAGAAAAAGCCTTTAAGGTGGTTGGTGATGTGAGCCAGCTTGAGGACTTGGTTGCGGTTATGTCGGATCAAGATAAACAAAAAGCCGACGCAAAAATTAAGCTTTTTGATCGCATCTCTTTGTTGAAGCATGATCAAACAGAATTAATTGTTTAGCGTTTTTTGCATAACCAATATCTGTTGATGATTCCCCTTCCTCTAAAAATAGAGGAAGGGGAATTTTTTATCTGACTAGACCCCGTTGCCAGCAACCTGAAAGCATCGCAAGTCACCTCGTGGGCCGTCGACACCGGGGTGAATTCAGTTACCTGCGAACCTTCCAGGCATCCCCCGCAGGCGCCGTACCATGGTCATACGGCTTGGCAATCCACATATAAACCAACCCCAAGCCAATCACGATCGCCGTGCTCAGCACCATCGCATAGTTGATGTACCACGCCGCATCCGGTGTGCGCGGCCAGGCCATGTTGATGATGGCGCCGACGCCGTAGACCAGCGCGCCGATGTTCACCGCCCAGCCCCAGGCGCCGAGGGTGAATTTGCCGCTCGGTTTCCAGCCTTTCAGGCGGGCATAAAGGGCTGCAAGCACGATCATCTGGAACGCGAGGTAGATGCCGATTGCTGCGAAGCTGACGATGGTGGCCACGGCGTCTTGCAGGAAGAAGCCCAGAATGATGATCAGCGCCGGCAGGACGCCGGAGACGAACAGCGCAGCAACCGGAACCTGGGTTGTAGGCGAAATCTTTTTCAGCAGTGAGCTGCCGATGACCATTTCATCCCGGGCGTAGGAATACAGCAGACGACTCGCCGCCGCTTGCAGGCTGATGACGCAGGAGATGAAGGAAATCATCACCACGCCCATGACCATTTTCGAACCGACGGGGCCGAAGGCGTTGTTGAGGATGGTGCCGACCGGGTCTTTGTCGGTGCCGTTGATCACCGCTTGCATGTCCGGCACGGCGAGGATCAGCGCCAGGCAAGCAAACATCGCCGCAACGCCGCCGATGTAGATGGTCATGCGCATGGCCACCGGGATTTTCTTGCTCGGGTTCGGGGTTTCTTCGGCCACGTCGCCGCAGGCCTCGAAGCCGTAGTACAGGAACATCCCCGCCAGCGAAGCGGTGAGGAAGGCCGGCAGGTAAGAGCCGTCAACGCTGATGTCGAAGGTGTTGAACAACACGCTGATCGATTGATGACGTTCGAAAATCAGCAGGTACATGCCGACGATCACCGCGCCGACCAGTTCGCAGAGGAAGCCGAACATGGCGATTCGCGCCAGCACTTTGGTGCCGCTGAGGTTGACCAGCGTGGCGAACAGGGTCAGCACCAGGGCGATGACGATGTTGGTGTTGTTGCTCGGTTCGAAGCCCATCATCGCGGCAAGGTAAGGCCCGGCACCGACCGCAACGGCGGCGATGGTCACGCACAGGGCGATGGAGTAGATCCAGCCGACCATCCACGCCCAGCGTTTGCCCACCAAACGGCGAGCCCATGGGTAAACACCACCGGAGATCGGGAACTGCGAGACCACTTCACCGAAGATCAGGCACACCAGCAATTGGCCGCAACCGACCAGCAAATACGCCCAGAACATCGGTGGTCCACCGGCGGCCAGGCACAGGCCGAAGAGGGTATAGACCCCTACGACCGGTGAGAGGTAAGTGAAGCCCAGGGCGAAGTTTTCCCACAGGCTCATGCTGCGGTTGAAGTTGGAGGTGTAACCCAGCTTTCGGAGTTGCTCGGCATCGCTGTCGGCAACGGCTGCGGAGAATTCAGGTAGTGCACTCATGGTGTGTTAGCTCCGGAAAATCGGCAGATTTCGGATGTCCGAAACCGTGACAGGGCCGTGATGGCGCTGCCCGGATCGGTGGTTATTGTTTTGGTGTAGAACCTGGTGGTGCGTGGTGCCGGTTTCTACCTTGAAACCGGGGTGACACCATCGCCAGCAAGCTGGCTCCTACAGGATTGATGGTGTTCGCAAAAATTGCGTACGACGCAAAACCTGTAGGAGCGAAGCTTGCTCGCGAAGCTTTTAGTGCTTGAACATCACATGCCGCACAACGGTGTAATCCTCCAACCCATACATCGACATGTCCTTCCCGTACCCGGACAGTTTCTGACCGCCATGGGGCATTTCGCTGACCAGCATGAAGTGCGTGTTCACCCAGGTGCAGCCGTACTGCAAGCGTGCCGACAGGCGATGCGCGCGGCCGACGTCCGAGGTCCACACCGACGACGCCAGGCCGTAGTCCGAATCGTTGGCCCAACCGAGCACCTGCGCTTCATCGCTGAATTTGGTCACCGACACCACCGGCCCGAATACCTCGCGGCGGACGATTTCGTCGTCCTGCTGTGCATCGGCCAGCACCGTTGGTTCGAAGAAGAAACCGTTGCCTTCAACTGCCTTGCCGCCAGTGATCAGGCGAATGTGCGGTTGCGCCACGGCGCGGTCGACGAACCCGGCTACCCGGTCGCGATGCTGCGCGGTGATCAGCGGGCCAAGTTCGGTCGACGGATCATCCTGCACGCCGTACTTGATGCTGCTGACTGCCGCGCCGAGCTTCTCGACGAATTTTTCGTAGATGCCGGCCTGTGCGTAGATGCGGCACGCGGCGGTGCAGTCCTGGCCGGCGTTGTAGAAACCGAAGGTGCGAATGCCTTCCACTGCGGCATCAATGTCGGCGTCGTCGAAGATGATCACCGGGGCTTTGCCGCCCAGCTCCATGTGCATGCGTTTGACGCTGGCGGCGGTGCTGGAAATGATGTTCGAGCCAGTGGCTATGGAGCCGGTCAGCGACACCATGCGCACTTTCGGGTGGGTGACCAGCGGGCTGCCTACGGTAGGACCACGGCCGAATACCAGGTTGAGTACGCCAGCCGGGAAGATTTCCGACGCCAGTTGTGCCAGGCGCAACGCGGTCAGCGGGGTTTGTTCCGACGGCTTGAGCACCACGGTATTACCGGCGGCGAGGGCCGGGGCGATTTTCCAGGCGACCATCATCAACGGGTAGTTCCACGGCGCGATGGAGGCGATCACGCCCACCGGGTCGCGGCGGATCATCGAGGTGTGCCCGGCCAGGTATTCACCGCCTGCCGAACCGCTCATGCAGCGGCTGGCGCCGGCGAAGAAACGGAACACGTCGGCAATCGCCGGGATCTCGTCGTTCAGCGCAGCGCTGTAGGGTTTGCCGCAGTTGTCGGATTCGAGTTTGGCCAGCTCTTCGCCATGGGCTTCGATGGCGTCGGCGAGTTTGAGCAGTAACAGCGAGCGCTCTTTCGGCGGGGTGTGCGACCAGCTTTCAAACGCGGCATCGGCAGCGCGTACGGCAGCATCGACCTGGGCTTCGCTGGCTTCGTTGATTTCCACCAGCACACGACCGAGGGCCGGGTTGAACACCGGTTGGGCGGGGCCTTCGCCGTCGAGCAGTTGGCCGTTGATCAAGAGTTTGGTTTGCATGGCGTTGTCCTCTTTGAATCTATTATTTTTCTGCCGAAACCGGATCCTGTGTAGGAGCGAGGCTTGCCCGCGAAGCTTTTGGCGCTCTCGAGGACGCCTTCGCGGGCAAGCCTCGCTCCTACACAGGATTCGGTTTCTACAGTGGATATTGAGTTGTTCGTTACTTCCCGCCACTTCCCGCCACGCTTTCACCACCACGGGTCAGGTAATAGGCGCCGAGAATCGGCAGCATGGTCACCATCATCACCAGCATCGCGACGACGTTGGTCACCGGCACGTCCCGTGGGCGGCTGAGCTGGTTGAGCAGCCACAGCGGCAGGGTGCGTTCATGGCCGGCGGTGAAGGTGGTGACGATGATTTCGTCGAACGACAGCGCAAACGCGAGCATGCCGCCGGCCAGCAACGCCGAGCCGAGGTTCGGCAGGACGATGTAGCGGAAGGTCTGCCAGCCATCGGCGCCGAGGTCCATCGAGGCTTCGATCAAACTGTGCGAAGTGCGGCGCAAACGGGCGATGACGTTGTTGTAGACGATCACCACACAGAAGGTCGCGTGGCCGACGATGATGGTGAACATCCCCGGCTCGATGCCCAGCGTCTTGAAGGTCGCCAACAACGCGATCCCGGTGATGATCCCCGGCAATGCGATGGGCAAAATCAGCATCAGCGAGATGCCTTGCTTGCCGAAGAAATCTCGCCGGTACAACGCCGCCGACGCCAGCGTGCCGAGCACCAACGCGATCAACGTCGCGACGGAGGCGATCTGCAGCGACAGCTTGATCGCTTCCAGTACATCCGGCCGCGCGAACGCCACGCCGATCCACTTCAGGGTGAAGCCCTTGGGCGGAAAGCTGAACGCCGCGTCTTCGGTGTTGAACGCGTAGAGGAAGATGATCAGGATCGGGAAGTGCAGAAACACCAACCCGCCCCAGGCTGCGATGCGCAGACCCAAAGATGCTTTCTCAGAGTGCATCGAAGGCCCCCAGTCGTTTGACGATGGTCAGGTAAATGGCGATCAACACAATCGGCACCAGCGTGAACGCCGCGGCCATTGGCATGTTGCCGATCGCGCCTTGTTGGGCGTACACCATGCTGCCGACGAAGTACCCCGGCGGGCCCACCAGTTGCGGCACGATGAAGTCGCCCAGGGTCAGCGAAAACGTGAAGATCGACCCGGCGGCGATGCCCGGAATCGACAACGGCAGAATCACTTGCATAAAGGTCTGGCGCGGCTTGGCGCCGAGGTCGGCGGAGGCTTGCAGCAACGACGGCGGCAGGCGTTCCAGCGAGGCCTGAATCGGCAGGATCATGAACGGCAGCCAGATGTAGACGAACACCATGAAGCGCCCCAGGTGCGAGGTCGACAAGGTGCTGCCACCCACGCCCGGAATGCCCAGCACAAACTGCAAGACAGGCTCCAGTCCCAGGTGTTGAACGAACCACTGCGCTACGCCGCCCTTGGCCAGCAGCAACGTCCACGCATACGCCTTGACGATGTAACTGGCCCACATCGGCATCATCACCGCGATGTAGAAAAACGCCTTGGTCTTGCCGGTGGTGTAGCGCGCCATGTAGTAGGCGATTGGGAACGCGACGATGGCGCTGGCAATCGAGACCACGACGGCCATGCTCAGGGTGCGCAGAATGATGTCGAAGTTCGACGGCTGGAACAGCGCGGTGAAGTTCGCCAGGGTCAGGTCGGGCGTGACCGCCATGGTGAAGTCGTCGAAGGTGTAGAAACCTTGCCACAACAGCACCAGCAGCGAACCGAGGTAGATCGCGCCGAACCACAACAGCGGCGGCACCAGCAGCAGCGACAGGTAAAAGTTCGGCCGGCGATACAGCAGGTTGGAAAACCTGCGCAACGGCGAGCCGCCGGCCGGGGTTTGAGGGAGAGCCACGCTGGTCATCTCACACCCCGCCGGCAACGGTGTCGTGCAGCGGGATCATCGCTTCCCGTGCCCAGCGTGCGCTGATGCGTTGCCCGGTCTGATGTTGCGCGCTGACGTCCAGCCATTGGTTGTTGGCCTGGCTGATGTTCAGGGTCTGGCCGTTTTCCAGCTTCAGTTCATAACGGGTGGCGCTGCCCTGGTACTGAACGTCGTGGAGCAAACCACTGACTTCGATTTCGTGGCTGGCCAACGGGCCGTCGGCGAAACGCACATGTTCCGGGCGAATCGAAAACGGCTGCGGATTGCCGCTGAGCTGCTGCGCCAGATCGCCGCGAATCACGTTGGAGGTGCCGACGAATTCCGCGACAAAGGTGGTCGCCGGTTTCATGTAGAGGTTGCGCGGCGTGTCGACCTGCTCGATGCGACCCTTGTTGAAGACGGCCACACGGTCAGACATCGACAGCGCTTCGGTCTGGTCGTGGGTGACGAAGATGAAGGTGATGCCGAGCTGGCGTTGCAGCTTTTTCAGCTCGCTCTGCATTTGCTCGCGAAGCTTCAAGTCGAGGGCGCCCAGCGGTTCGTCGAGCAGCAGCACCCGTGGGCGATTGACCAATGCGCGGGCCAGGGCCACACGCTGGCGCTGACCGCCCGACAGTTGCACCGGTTTGCGTGCGCCGTAGCCGCCGAGGGCTACCATGTCGAGGGCTTCTTCAGCGCGTTTCTGGCGTTCAGCTTTGCCGACGCCTTTGACTTTCAAACCGTAGGCGACGTTGTCGAGTACGTTCATGTGCGGGAACAGGGCGTAATCCTGAAACACCGTGTTGACGTCACGCTCATACGGCGGCAGCCCGGCGGCTTCATTGCCGTGAATCCGGATCGAGCCTGCGCTCGGTTGTTCGAAACCGGCGATCAGGCGCAAACACGTGGTTTTGCCCGAGCCGGAAGGGCCCAGCATGGAGAAGAACTCGCCGTCCTGGATGTCGATGGAAACCCGGTCTACGGCTTTCACTTCGCCGAACAGACGGGAAACGTTGGTGAACTGGACTGCAAGCGTCATGGTGCGGTGCTCCGAAAAACAGAATCTTTAAAAGCTTCGCGAGCAGGCTCGCTCCCACAGGTATTGCGGTGATTTTGTGGGAGCGAGCCTGCTCGCGAAGAGGGCTTAACGACCGCCCATGATCGCGATGTAGTCCTGGGTCCAGCGGCTGTACGGCACGAACTTGCCGCCTTCAGCCTGCGGGGTTTTCCAGAAGGCGATCTTGTCGAACTGGTCGAAACCGTTGGTCTTGCAGCCTTCGGCACCGAGCAATTCGCTCTCTTTGCACCCCGCCGGAACCGACGGCAACGAACCGAACCAGGCGGCCAGGTCACCCTGGACTTTCGGTTGCAGCGAATGGTCCATCCACTTGTAAGCGCAGTTCGGGTGCTTGGCGTCGGCGTGCAGCATGGTGGTGTCGGCCCAGCCCGTTGCGCCTTCTTTCGGAATGACCGAGGCCACTGGCTGCTTGTCCGCCACCAGGCCGTTGACCATGTAGCCCCAGGTGCTGGACGCCACGACGCCTTCGTTCTTGACGTCACTCATCTGCACGGTCGCGTCATGCCAGTAGCGGTGGATCAGAGGCTGCTGCTTGCGAAGCAGGTCCAGCGCGGCCTTGTATTGTTCTTCGTTGAGCTGGTACGGGTCCTTGATCCCCAGTTCCGGCCGTTTCGCCTTGAGATAGAGCGCTGCATCGGCGATGTAGATCGGACCGTCGTAGGCCTGGACCCGGCCCTTGTTGGACTTGCCGTCCGGCAGGTTCTGTTCCTCGAACACCACGCCCCAGCTGTCCGGGGCGGTCTTGAAGACGTTGGTGTTGTACATCAACACGTTCGGGCCCCACTGATACGGGGTGCCGTAGGTTTGTTTGTTGACGACGTACCACTGGCCATCCTTCAGGCGCGGGTCGATGTTCTTCCAGTTCGGAATCAACGCGGTGTTGATCGGCTGCACGCGTTTGCCGACGATCAATCGCAGCGACGCATCGCCCGATGCGGTCACCAGGTCGTAGCCGCCCTTGGACATCAGGCTGACCATCTCATCGGAAGTGGCGGCTGTTTTGACGTTGACCTTGCAGCCGGTTTCCTTCTCGAAACTGGTCACCCAGTCGTAGGCCTTGTCGCTTTCGCCACGTTCGATGTAGCCGGGCCAAGCCACGATATCCAGCTGACCTTCGCCGGCACCGACGGCTTTCAGCGGTTCGGCGGCCTGGATACTGGCGCTGGCCAACAGCGCTGTGGTGATTGCACTGAGCAGTGCGGTCTTGTGCACGAACATGGGAATTCCCTCTTCTTTAAATTATGGTCGGGGCAGTTTTGAACGTGGTTCAGCGTTGTAAACACGGCCCTTGTAGGAGCCGGCTTGCCGGCGAAGAGGCCTTTAAGCCTTGCGATGTCTTTCGGACGCCTTCGCCGGCAAGCCGGCTCCTACAAGGGATTCGCGGTGTTCCAGCGTTTCTGCGCTAATGCCTTTACGGCTAATTGTTAGCGTAGTGCGCTTTTATAAATGCTGTCCGTGGCGCGCCATGATGTGCCGCACCACGCTGTAGTCCTGAAGCGAATCGCTGGACAGGTCTTTGCCGTAGCCCGAGCGTTTCAGGCCGCCATGGGGCATTTCGCTGACCAGCATGAAATGGCTGTTGATCCAGGTGCAGCCGTACTGCAAGCGCGCGGCGACCTGCATCGCCTTGTCCAGGTTCTGGGTCCAGATCGAGGAAGCCAGGCCGTATTCCGAATCGTTGGCCCAGTCCACCGCTTGTTCGAGCCCATCGAAGCGGGTCACGGTGACCACCGGCCCGAACACTTCGCGCTGGACGATTTCATCGCTCTGCTTGCAGCCGGCCAGCAGCGTCGGTTGGTAATAGAAGCCGGCACCGGAATGCACGGCCGCGCCGGTCACGCGCTCGATGTGCGGCTGACCCAGGGCGCGTTCGACGAAACTGGCCACGCGGTCGCGCTGGCGGGTGGTGATCAGCGGCCCGATTTCGTTGTCGGCATCGCGTTTACCAGCGAAGCGCAGGCTGCTGACCGCTGCGCCGAGTTCGGCCACCAGGCGGTCATGAATGCCGGCCTGTGCATAAATGCGGCAGGCGGCGGTGCAATCCTGGCCGGCGTTGTAGTAACCGTACGTGCGCACGCCTTCGACCACCGCCTGAATGTCGGCATCGTTGCAGACGATCACCGGGGCCTTGCCGCCGAGTTCGAGGTGCGTGCGTTTCAGGGTTTTCGCTGCGGCCTGGAGGATTTTTTGTCCGGTGACGATATCGCCGGTCAGCGACACCATGCGGATTTTCGGGTGGCTGACCAAGTGGCTGCCCACGCCTTCACCGCCGCCGCAAATGATGTTGATCACGCCGCGTGGGAGGATTTCGGCCAGCGCGGGCGCCAGGGCCAGGATCGACAGCGGCGTGTGCTCGGAAGGCTTGAACACCAGCGTGTTACCGGCAGCGAGGGCCGGGGCGATTTTCCACGCGGCCATCATGATCGGGTAGTTCCACGGCGCAATCGAGGCGACCACGCCAATCGGATCGCGACGGACCATGCTGGTATAACCCGGCAAGTATTCGCCGCTGAGCTGGCCGGTCTGGCAGCGCACCGCGCCGGCGAAGAAGCGGAACACGTCGACCGTCGCGCTCAAGTCGTCCTGACGCGCCAGGTGCAACGGTTTGCCGCAGTTCAGGGATTCGAGGCGGGCGAGCAGGTCGGCTTGTTTTTCGATGGCATTGGCTATGTCCAGCAGCAGGTTCGAGCGCTGCTGCGGCGTGGTCCGCGACCAACTGGCGAACGCGCGGTGCGCGGCGAGGATCGCGGCTTCGACTTGCTCGGTGCTGGCTTCGGCAATGTGCGTCAGCACTTCACCGGTGGCCGGGTTGAGGATCGGCTCGACAAAACCCTGACCCGCGACCAGTTCGCCATCGATCAACAATGCGGTGAACAACGGGGTCTGCGCGCCAGCCATTTTTCGGGTTCTCTTTTCTTGTGTGGCCATGCTGCTCCCTGTGACTGGGGCCCGGCCGTCTTATAGATGTTCCAAGACTAGTGCCCGGATCCGAGGTCGACAAATACTAAATACTGAAGGTGGCGTTCGATTAAATAGATGGCTTGCGCCCGCCGTGGGGCTGCTCGCGCGCGACGGTCAGGAACGGGTCGACCAGTGCCGGACGCGCCGTGCCGCGGCGCCAGGCCAGGCCGACGTCGAGGGTCTGGCTCAGGTCGGCAATCGGCCGCGCTTCGATGATGTCGCCCTCCAATGACCAGGGGCGATAGGTCATGTCGGGCTGGATCGACACGCCCAATCCGGCGGCCACCAGGCTTCGTACCGCTTCGGTCGAAGCGGTTTTAAGGGTGATGCGCGGTTGAAGCGATGCTGCCGACCACATGCGCTGGGCGTTGCGGTCCATTTCATCAACGTTCAGTTGAATCAGAGGCTCACGGGCGACGTCGGCCAGGTTGATGCTGTCGTGTTCCAGCAGCGGATGCTGGGCCGGCAGCCATAAACGGTGGGGCGAATGGGTGAGTACTTCGGTTTGCAGGGCGTGGCGGTCTTCGAGGTTGGAGAGGATCAGCACACCGACATCGATCTCGCCGCTGACCAGCAAATGCTCGATGTACGGGCGTTCGTCCTCCATCACGCGGATCTCGACGTTGGGGTAGGCGCGTTGAAAGCGGGTGAGCAGGTCCGCGAGGTAATAACCGGCGACGAGACTGGTTACACCGACGATCAACTGCCCGGCGACTTGATCGGTGCTTTGTTGCAGGCTGCGTTTGGCGTTGTCCACCGTTGCCAGAATCAGGTGTGCCTGGCGTAGGAACTGATGACCCTGGTGGGTCAGCGTCATGCCCTTGGCATGGCGGTTGAACAGCCCGACGCCGATTTCCTGCTCCAGTTGCTGGATGGCCAGGGTCAATGTCGATTGGGAAATGAACGCGGTTTGCGCGGCGGCAGAGATCGAGCCGGTCTCGGCCACGGCGATGAAATGACGAATTTGACGCAAAGTCATCATGAAGAAGTACCCGGTGGGCGGTTTTTATAGATTCGCTTGAGTGTATATCTTTTTAATCGATGGGCTTTTTAGCGTCACAGAAGGTGAGCAACATCTGGAAGCACTCTCGCCGGGAAGGGCCGGGCACTTTCGATCTAGGCTGGTGGCCTTATGTGTCCGGTTAACCCCTTTTGTGGAGGCGGCAAGAATGAATACCCGTGGATTGCTCGATCAATTACTCAAATCCGGCCAGGACCTGTTGCAGAACAAGACCGGTGGCGCGCAGAACAAGGCGTCCAGCGGTGGATTGGGCGGATTGCTCGGTGGTGGCGGTGGTTCGGGTGGCCTTGGCAGTTTGTTGTCAGGCGCGGGTGGCGGTGCATTGGCGGCAGGCGCGATGGGCCTGTTGATGGGTAACAAGAAGGCTCGCAAAGTTGGCGGCAAAGTCGCTGTCTACGGCGGGCTCGCGGCATTGGGCGTGATTGCCTACAAGGCTTACGGCAACTGGCAGGCCCAGCAGGGCACAGCACCGAAACAAGAGCCGCAAACCGTGGACCGCGTCCCGACGGCGCAGGTCGAGCAACACAGCCAGGCGATTCTCAAGGCGCTGGTGGCGGCTGCCAAGGCTGATGGTCATGTCGACGAGCGCGAGCGTGCGTTGATCGAAGGCGAGTTCATCAAACTCGACAATGATCAGGAACTCCAACACTGGCTGCACGCCGAACTGAACAAACCGCTGGATCCAACCGATGTTGCGCGCGCCGCCAGCACCCCGGAAATGGCGGCCGAGATGTACATCGCCAGTGTGATGCTGGTGGACGAGGAGAACTTCATGGAGAAGTCTTACCTGGACGAACTGGCGCGCCAACTCAAGCTTGAGCCGGCGTTGAAGGCCGAGCTGGAAAAGCAGGTGCGCCAGGCTTCCATGTAGAAACCGGCTTCAAATCCTGTTTCGCCCTCAAGACCGCCATCGCCAGCAAGCCGGCTCCTACAAGGGAATTGCGGTGCGCACAGCATGCGTGCCCGACACCGAACACCTGTAGGAGCCAGCTTGCTGGCGATGAGGCCCTAAAATCCTGCACCGCCCTCAAGACCGCCATCGCCAGCAAGCCGGCTCCTACAAGGGAATTGCGGTGCGCACAGCATGCATGCCCGACACCGACCCCCTGTAGGAGCCGGCTTGCTGGCGATGAGGCCCTAAAATCCTGCCCCGTCCTCAAGGCCGCCATCGCCGGCAAGCCAGCTCCTACAAGGGATTTTCGGTGCGCACAACACTCGTGCCCGACACCGACCCCCTGTAGGAGCCGGCTTGCTGGCGATGAGGCCCTCAAATCCTGCCCCGCCCTTCAAGGCCGCCATCGCCGGCAAGGGAATTGCGGTGCGCACAACATTCGTGCCCGACACCGTTCCCCTGTAGGAGCCGGCTTGCTGGCGATAGCCTTTTCAGCCCCGCCACAACCCTCATTCGCCGAGATGTGAACCGCCGCGCATCCGTCTTATAAATGAAACACCGCCCTCGGCTATACTGCGCAGCATTTGAAATGGCCCCGAGGACTGACTGTGAAGAACTGGACGTTGCGCCAACGCATTTTGGCGAGCTTTGCGGTAATTATCGCCATCATGTTGCTGATGGTCGTCGTCTCGTATTCCCGGCTGTTGAAGATCGAGGCCAGCGAAGTCAGCGTTCGTGACGACGCGCTCCCCGGGGTGTATTACAGCTCGATGATTCGTGGCGCCTGGGTCGACAGCTATCTCCAGACCCAGGAAATGCTGGGCTTGAAGGAAGGGCAGGGCATCAGTGCCGAGGACGCCGCAGACTTCAAGAATTTTGAAGCGCGCGTGCAGGACGCGATGAATAGCTATCGCGCCACCGTCACCACGGATGAAGACAAGCTCGAATTCGCAGCCTTCGAAAAATTCCATGAGAATTACGGCAAGATCCTGGCTGCAGTGCTCGACTTGCATAAGCGCAATCAGGAAGCCGAGGCCATCAAGTTGTTCAATGAACAACTGACCCCGACCTGGACGGCGGGGCGTATGAAGCTCAATGACATCCTGCGCGAAAACAAAGCCGTGGCGGATCAGGACATGGCCTACATTGATGATGCGGTGTTCACCGCGAAAGTCATCATGGGCATTTCCCTGCTGGTGGCGGTATTGGCCGCCGGTCTCTGCGGCCTGCTGCTGATGCGCGCGATCATGGCGCCCATGAACCGCATCGTGCAGATCCTCGAAGTCATGCGTACCGGCGACCTCAGCGGCCGCTTGAACCTGGAGCGCAAGGACGAATTCGGCGCTGTGGAAACCGGCTTCAACGACATGATGGCCGAACTCACTTCGTTGGTGTCTCAGGCGCAGCGCTCGTCGGTGCAGGTCACCACGTCTGTGACGGAAATCGCCGCCACCTCCAAACAGCAGCAAGCCACCGCTACGGAAACCGCCGCCACCACCACCGAAATCGGTGCCACTTCCCGTGAAATCGCCGCCACCTCGCGTGACCTGGTGCGGACCATGACCGAAGTCTCCACCGCTGCCGATCAGGCCTCGGTGGCTGCCGGTTCCGGGCAGCAGGGCCTGGCGCGAATGGAAGAGACCATGCACTCGGTGATGGGCGCCGCGGATCTGGTCAACGCCAAACTGGCGATCCTCAACGAGAAGGCCGGCAACATCAATCAAGTGGTGGTGACCATCGTCAAGGTCGCGGACCAGACCAACCTGCTGTCGCTGAACGCTGCCATTGAAGCCGAGAAGGCCGGTGAATACGGTCGTGGATTTGCCGTGGTTGCCACCGAAGTGCGGCGCCTGGCGGACCAGACCGCCGTGGCCACGTACGACATTGAGCAGATGGTGCGCGAGATCCAGTCGGCGGTGTCGGCCGGGGTCATGGGCATGGACAAGTTCTCTGAAGAAGTGCGTCGCGGCATGTCCGAGGTGCAGCAGGTCGGCGAACAGCTGTCGCAGATCATCCATCAGGTTCAGGCGCTGGCGCCGCGGGTGTTGATGGTCAACGAAGGCATGCAGGCCCAGGCCACCGGCGCCGAGCAGATCAACCATGCACTGGTGCAGTTGGGCGATGCCAGCAGCCAGACCGTCGAGTCCTTGCGTCAGGCCAGTTTTGCCATCGACGAACTGAGCCAGGTGGCCGTCGGGCTGCGCGGCGGCGTTTCGCGATTCAAAGTCTGATGAGCGAACTCACGGCCAAACGCACCGCCGTGAAGCCGGCGATGCATGCATTGTTTCTGGTGTTTCGCATCGGCAGCGAGCGCTATGCCTTGCAAGCGATCGAGGTGGCGGAAGTACTGCCGCGCCTGCCGTTGAAGCCGATACCCCGCGCGCCGGACTGGGTCGCCGGGGTGTTCGCCTATCGCGGCGCGGTAGTGCCGGTAATCGACCTCAGTGCGCTGACCTTTGGCGAACCGGCCCAGGCGCGCACCAGCACGCGCCTGGTGCTGGTCAATTACCGTGCGGATGAAACCGCCGAGGCGCAATTGCTCGGGCTGATCCTGGAGCAGGCCACCGACACGCTGCGCTGCAACCCGGCGGACTTTCAACCCTATGGCCTGGATAATCGCCAGGCGCCGTACCTCGGACCGGTGCGTGAAGACGCGCAAGGTTTGCTGCAATGGGTGCGCGTCGCCGATCTGCTGGACGAGCAAGTTCGGGCGCTGCTGTTTCCGTCACCCCCGCTGGACCTGGCGCAGCTTGAGGTGCAGCCATGAGCAGCGATCAGCGGTTTTTCGATTTTCTCAAGGAGCGCATCGGCCTCGACGTCACCTCGGTGGGCCCGGCGATCATCGAACGAGCGGTGCGCCAGCGCAGCACGGCGTCCAACGCGCTGACGGCCGATGAGTATTGGCACACCTTGCAGGGTTCGCAGGATGAGCAGCATGCGCTGATCGAAGCGGTGATCGTTCCCGAAACCTGGTTTTTCCGTTACCCGGAATCCTTCGCCGCCCTGGCAAAACTGGCGGCCAAGCGCCTGACCGATATCAACAACATGCGTGCATTGCGGATTCTCAGCCTGCCGTGTTCCACCGGTGAAGAACCCTATTCCATTGCCATGGCCTTGCTCGATGCCGGGTTCAAACCGCATCAATTCAAAGTCGAAGGCATGGACGTCAGCCCGCTGTCGGTGGAGAAAGCCAGGCGCGCGCAGTACGGCAAGAATTCGTTTCGCGGCCAGGACATCGCGTTTCGCGAGCGGCATTTCACTGCCGAGGACGAGTCCTATCGCCTCAGCGAGCGCGTGCTGGAACAGGTGCGTTTACAGGTCGGCAATCTGCTGGATCCGGCGTTGCTGGCCAACGAATCGCCTTATGACTTCGTGTTCTGCCGCAACCTGCTGATCTATTTCGATCAGCCGACGCAACAACAGGTGTTCGAAGTGCTCAAGCGCCTGACCCATGTCGAGGGCGTGCTGTTTATCGGCCCCGCCGAGGGCAGTTTGCTGGGGCGCCTGGGCATGCGTTCGATTGGTATCCCTCAATCATTTGCGTTCAGTCGCCAGAGCGCGCCCGAGCCTGAACCTTTTCCAGCCTTCGTGCCGACGCCGTTGCCAGTGCGCCAACCGGTGCGCAGCGTCACTCCGGCGCCGGTACGCCTGCGGCCCTTCGCAACGGTGACGCCGCTGCCGGTGGCGGCAAAAGCCGCCAGTCCCGACGCCGCTACGTTGCTGGCAAACATCGCCGCACTGGCCAATGAAGGCAAAAGCGCCGAAGCCCGCGCCGCGTGCGAAAGTTATTTGCGCAGCCATGAACCGGTAGCCCAGGTGTTTTACTGGCTGGGACTGCTCAGCGATGTCGCCGGCAGCGCTCTCGAAGCCCAGGGCTTTTATCGCAAGGCGTTGTACCTCGAACCGCAACATCCCGACGCGTTGATGCACCTGGCGGCCTTGCTGCAATCACAGGGCGACACGGCGGGCGCCAAACGATTGCAGGACCGCGCCGCCCGCAGCGAGCGCGCAGACAGTGAGCGCAAACGATGAATGCCGCCGACAGCTTTAGCCTCACCCATGAAGATGCCCAGGCCATCGACGATTGCTGGAACCGTATCGGTATCCACGGCGACAAGTCCTGCCCGCTGCTGATCGAACACATTCATTGCCGCAATTGCGCGGTGTACTCGGCGGCCGCTACGCGTTTGCTCGACCGCTATGCGTTGCAACAGGAAGACCGCGGGCAAGTCTCGGTCGCGCTCGAAAGCGAGGTGAATACCCGCTCGCTGTTGATGTTCCGCCTCGGCGAAGAATGGTTGGGCCTGGCCACCCGCAGCCTGGTGGAAGTGGCGCCGCTGCAAGCGATTCATTCCCTGCCGCACCAGCGCTCCCGGGCCTTGCTCGGCGTGGCGAATGTGCGCGGCGCGCTGGTGGCGTGCCTGTCGTTGGTGGAACTGCTCGGTCTCGACGGCGTGAGCAGCGTGGCGCCTGGTGCGCGCGTGATGCCGCGCATGTTGATCATCGCGGCCCACGGCGGGCCGGTGGTGGTGCCAGTGGACGAAGTCGACGGGATCCATGCCATCGACGAGCGCCTCCTTGAGGCCGCATCGCGTTCCGGTGCGCAAGCCAGCGCCAAATACACCCGTGGCGTATTGCAATTCAAAGGTCGCAGCCTGCGTTGGCTGGATG
Organism: Pseudomonas sp. PDM01; assembly: GCF_014852325.1. Taxonomy (NCBI): domain Bacteria; kingdom Pseudomonadati; phylum Pseudomonadota; class Gammaproteobacteria; order Pseudomonadales; family Pseudomonadaceae; genus Pseudomonas; species Pseudomonas sp. PDM01. Next base: position 443,050 of record NZ_JACVBK010000005.1, on the reverse strand, counting down.
AAGAACAGCTGCTGTCCGCCGTGACCCGGAGCCTCACATGACCCCCGAGCAAATGCGCGACGCCTCTTTGCTGGAACTGTTCAGCCTCGAAGCCGAGGCCCAGACCCTGGTGTTGAGCACGGGGCTGCTGGCGCTTGAACGCGATCCGACCCAGGCCGATTACCTTGAATCGTGCATGCGCGCGGCTCACTCGCTCAAAGGCGCGGCGCGAATTGTTGGCGTCGATGCCGGCGTCAGCGTTGCCCATGTGATGGAAGATTACCTGGTCAGCGCCCAGGAAGGCCGGTTGTATCTGCGGCCCGAGCACATTGATGCCTTGCTGCAGGGCACCGATTTGCTGATGCGCATCGCGACGCCGAACAACGCACCGGCGCCTGCGGATATCGAAGCTTATGTCGTCTTGATGGGACGGCTGCTTGTTCACATGGCGACGGTTGCCCCCATCGCGCCGCCGATGGCAGAACTGCAGCTGGAGCCGCCGACGGCCACGGTTGAGTCGCCCATGCCGGCCGCCACGCAAGCCCCTTCGGCAGCTGCCGCCGAGCCCTCGCCCAAGACCAAACGCACCACCGAAAGTGGCGAGCGCGTATTGCGCGTTACGGCCGAACGCTTGAACAGCCTGCTCGACCTGTCGAGCAAATCCCTGGTGGAAACCCTGCGGCTCAAACCGCACCTGGCCACCATGCAACGCCTCAAGCGCATGCAGAACAACGGCCTGCGGGCGCTGGAAAACCTCAATGTCCATCTCAAGGATCAGACCTTGAGCCTGGAAGCCCGGGAAGCCCTCGACGATGCGCGTCGGTTGCTGGCGGAATCCCAGCAATTGCTGGTGGAAAAAAACGCCGAGCTGGACGAGTTCGCCTGGCAGGCCAGTCAACGTGCGCAAGTCCTGTACGACACCGCGCTGGCCTGTCGCATGCGGCCGTTTGCCGATGTGCTGAGCGGGCAAGTGCGCATGGTCCGCGACCTGGGGCGCAGCCTCGGTAAACAGGTGCGGCTGGAGATCGAGGGCGAGAAAACCCAGGTCGATCGCGACGTCCTGGAAAAACTCGAAGCGCCGCTGACGCACCTGCTGCGCAACGCCGTCGACCACGGCATCGAATCCCCGGAGCAACGGCTACTGGCCGGTAAACCGGAAGAAGGTGTGATCCGCCTGCGCGCCTCGCATCAGGCCGGTCTGCTGATGCTGGAACTGAGCGATGACGGCAACGGCGTCGACCTGGAAAAGGTCCGCCGCAGCATCATCGAACGTCAGTTGTCCCCGGCCGACACCGCCGCGCAGTTGAGCGAAGAGGAGTTGCTGACGTTCCTGTTCCTGCCGGGTTTCAGCCTGCGCGACGCGGTCACTGAAGTGTCCGGACGTGGCGTCGGCCTCGACGCGGTTCAGCACATGGTCCGCCAGTTGCGCGGCGCGGTGGTGCTGGAGCAGACGGCGGGCGAGGGCAGCCGCTTCCATCTCGAAGTGCCGCTGACCCTGTCGGTGGTGCGCAGCCTGGTGGTGGAGGTCGGCGAAGAGGCGTATGCGTTTCCGCTGGCCCACATCGAGCGCATGTGCGACCTGGAGCCGGCGGACATCGTGCAGGTCGAAGGCCGTCAGCATTTCTGGTACGAAGGCCGGCATGTCGGATTGGTTGCGGCCAGCCAATTGCTTCAGCGTCCGGCGAGCACCAACAGTCAGCAAACCCTCAAGGTCGTGGTCATCCGCGAGCGAGATGCGATCTACGGTGTGGCGGTCGAGCGGTTTGTCGGCGAGCGCACGCTGGTGGTCTTGCCGCTGGACGAGCGTCTGGGCAAAGTGCAGGACATTTCCGCAGGCGCGCTGCTCGACGACGGTTCGGTGGTGCTGATCGTCGATGTTGAAGACATGCTGCGGTCGGTGGACAAACTGCTCAATACCGGGCGTCTGGAGCGGATTGCCCGTCACAGCAATCAGGCGGCTGAAGCTGCGCGCAAACGGGTTCTGGTGGTCGACGATTCGCTGACCGTCCGCGAGTTGCAACGCAAACTGTTGCTCAATCGCGGCTACGACGTGGCCGTGGCGGTGGACGGTATGGATGGCTGGAATGCCCTGCGTTCCGAGGATTTCGATCTGCTGATCACCGACATCGATATGCCGCGCATGGACGGTATCGAACTGGTGTCTTTGTTGCGCCGTGACAACCGCCTGCAATCGCTGCCGGTGATGGTGGTGTCCTACAAGGATCGCGAAGAAGACCGTCGTCGTGGACTGGACGCCGGGGCCGACTATTATCTAGCCAAAGCCAGTTTTCACGACGACGCCCTGCTTGATGCAGTGGTTGAGCTCATAGGAGGAGCGCGGGCATGAAAATCGCAATCGTCAACGACATGCCCATGGCGGTGGAGGCTTTGCGCCGCGCCTTGGCGTTTGAGCCGGAGCATCAAGTGATCTGGGTCGCCAGCAACGGCGCCGAGGCGGTGCAACGTTGCGTGGAAAACACCCCGGACCTGATCCTGATGGACCTGATCATGCCGGTGATGGATGGCGTCGAGGCGACGCGGCGAATCATGGCCGAGACGCCGTGTGCCATCGTGATCGTCACGGTCGACCGCCAGCAGAACGTGCACCGGGTGTTCGAAGCCATGGGCCACGGCGCTCTGGATGTGGTCGATACGCCGGCAATCGGTGCCGGCAATGCCCAGGAAGCAGCGGCACCGCTGCTGCGCAAAATCCTCAACATCGGTTGGCTGATCGGCGACAAGGGCAATCGCGTGCGACCTGCGCCGGGCCCGTTGCGCCACTCAGGTTCCCGGCAAAAACTGATCGCCATCGGTTCCTCCGCAGGCGGGCCGGCAGCCCTGGAGATACTGCTCAAAGGACTGCCGATAAATTTTTCCGCCGCCATTGTGCTGGTGCAGCATGTTGACCAGGTGTTCGCCGCCGGCATGGCCGAGTGGCTCAGCGGCGCCAGCGGCCTGAACGTGCGCCTGGCCCAGGAAGGCGAGCCACCGCAGGCGGGCACCGTGCTGCTGGCCGGCACCAACCACCATATTCGTTTATTGAAAAACGGCACGCTGGCGTACACCGCCGAGCCGGTCAACGAGATCTATCGGCCCTCGATCGATGTGTTTTTCGAGAGCGTGGCCAGTTACTGGAATGGCGATGCCGTGGGTGTTTTATTGACCGGCATGGGACGCGATGGCGCGCAGGGGCTTAAACTCATGCGCCAACAGGGTTACCTGACCATCGCTCAGGACCAACAAAGCAGCGCGGTGTATGGCATGCCGAAAGCGGCAGCGGCCATCGACGCCGCTGTAGAAATTCGCCCGCTGGAAAAGATAGCGCCACGATTGCTGGAGATTTTTGCCAAATGACTATGCTCAGCAGCAATCCTGGCCCAGGCAGTACTCAGGTGACCGCACATGAATGACTTACAGCTCGACGGCTTCAAAACCGACGAAAACGCCGCCATGGTGTTGTTGGTGGACGATCAGGCCATGATCGGCGAAGCGGTGCGCCGCGGTTTGTCGAATGAAGAAAACATCGACTTCCACTTCTGCGCCGACCCGCATCAGGCGATTGCGCAAGCGATCCGGATCAAGCCGACGGTGATTCTCCAGGACCTGGTCATGCCCGGTCTCGACGGCCTGAGCCTGGTGCGCGAATACCGCAATCACCCGGCCACCAAGGACATTCCGATCATTGTGCTGTCGACCAAGGAAGACCCGCTGATCAAAAGCGCGGCATTCGCGGCCGGGGCCAATGATTACCTGGTCAAACTGCCGGACAACATCGAACTGGTGGCGCGCATCCGCTATCACTCGCGCTCCTACATGACCCTGTTGCAGCGGGACGCCGCGTACCGCGCGTTGCGGGTCAGCCAGCAGCAGTTGCTCGACACCAACCTGGTGCTGCAACGCCTGATGAACTCGGATGGCCTGACGGGCTTGTCGAACCGTCGTCACTTCGACGAGTACCTGGAACTGGAATGGCGACGTTCCCTGCGCGACCAAAGCCAGTTGTCGTTGCTGATGATCGATGTGGACTACTTCAAGTCCTACAACGACAACTTTGGCCACCTCGAAGGCGACGAAGCCCTGCGCAAAGTCGCCACGGCCATCCGCGACGCCAGCGCCCGACCTTCTGACTTGCCGGCCCGTTATGGCGGTGAAGAATTCGCGCTGGTCCTGCCCAATACATCACCGGGCGGTGCGCGACTGGTGGCGGAAAAACTGCGCCAGACCGTGGCGGCACTGAAAATCCCGCACATTTCACCGAGCGAAGGCTCAAGCCTGACCATCAGCATCGGCCTGTCGACCATGACCCCGCAACCGGGCGCCGATTGCCGTCAATTGATCTCGGCGGCGGACAAGGGGCTGTACCTGGCGAAGAACAATGGGCGTAATCAGGTGGGTATCGAGTAACAGGGACTTCATCCCCTGTAGGAGCCGGCTTGCTGGCGATAGCGTCCGTCCAGCCAATAAACAGGTTGACTGACCCACCGCTATCGCCAGCAAGCCGGCTCCTACAGGAAATCGCGTACGCTTTTGATTCCCACCACTCATCAGGCCGAGCGTTAGCTCGCCTTCCGCTTTTGATCTGAGCGCCCCCTCGAGAGGCCGAGCGCAGGTTCTGCGCAGTGGGCAACCCGGCATGGATGCCGGGTTAGCCGCCCCCGGCCAGGGATGGCCGATGGCGGCGGGCCCACGGAGCAGGACCGGAGCGAGGGCATGCCGAGCCTAGGCGAGGCACCGAACGAAAGGGGCAAGAGCCCTTGGTTACTTGGGGCTCTTCCAAGTGACTCGCCGTAAGGGCGAAACCGATAGCCGCCGTTACCAAAAGAACGGATATGTACTCCGACCGAAAACAGAGTCTGGATCTTAGTAAGCCATCGCCGGCAAGCCGGCTCCTACAGTTGATCGGTGTACGGCCGCTCCGAAAACACACCGGGCCTTTTCGGCCTGGCGGGCTGCCGTTTCCGGCCGTTTGCCGTTATACTCGCCGGCTTTCAAAAGTTCGCCAACGAGTGCTGCCCGCCATGGAAATCAACCCGATCCTTAACACCATCAAGGACCTGTCCGAGCGCTCCGAAACTATTCGGGGGTATCTTTGACTACGATCAAAAGCACGAGCGTCTGACCGAAGTCAATCGCGAGCTTGAAGATCCGAGCGTCTGGAACAAACCTGAATATGCCCAGGAGTTGGGCCGCGAGCGCTCTGCGCTGGCACAGATCGTCGATACCCTGGACGAGCTGAACACCGGTCTGGCCGATTGCCGCGACCTGCTGGACATGGCCGTCGAAGAAAACGACGAAGGCGCAGTGGGCGATGTCGTCGCCGAGCTGGCCCGTCTCGAGGAAAACCTCGCCAAGCTTGAATTCCGCCGCATGTTCAGCCATGAAATGGACCCGAACAACGCCTACCTGGACATCCAGGCCGGCTCCGGTGGCACCGAGGCCCAGGACTGGGCCAACATCCTGCTGCGCATGTACCTGCGCTGGGCTGACAAACGCGGCTTCGACGCCACCATCATGGAACTGTCGGCCGGTGAAGTCGCCGGCATCAAGGGCGCGACCGTGCACATCAAGGGCGAATACGCCTTTGGCTGGTTGCGGACCGAGATCGGCGTACACCGCCTGGTGCGCAAGAGCCCGTTCGACTCCGGCAACCGTCGCCACACCTCGTTTTCCGCGGTTTTCGTCTCGCCAGAGATCGATGACAAGGTGGAAATCGAAATCAACCCGGCAGACTTGCGGATCGACACCTATCGCTCCTCCGGTGCCGGTGGTCAGCACGTAAACACCACCGACTCGGCCGTACGTATCACCCACGTACCGACCAACACCGTGGTCAGCTGCCAGAACGAACGTTCCCAGCACGCCAACAAGGACACCGCCATGAAAATGCTGCGGGCCAAGTTGTACGAGCAGGAAATGCAGAAGCGCAACGCGGCGTCCCAGGCGCTGGAAGACACCAAGTCCGATATCGGCTGGGGTCATCAGATCCGTTCTTATGTACTCGATGCCTCGCGCATCAAGGATCTGCGCACTAACATCGAGCGCAGTGACTGCGACAAGGTACTCGACGGTGATATCGATGAATACCTCGAAGCGAGCCTGAAGTCGGGCTTGTAAGCAATGCAATACGGGATCGGCTGACCCCCCCCGATCCCCTGTAGGAGCCAGCTCGCTGGCGATCCCCGGCCGCAGGCCGGGGGCAACGAACCAGATGGAATATCTAAAGACATGAGCGACCTAGAACTCGACCCGCAAGCCCTGCAACAGGAAGAAAACTCCCTGATCGCCCTGCGCAAGGAAAAGCTTGCTGCCGAGCGCGCCAAGGGCAATGCCTTCCCGAACGACTTCCGCCGCGAAAACTACTGCGAAGACTTGCAGAAACAGTACGTGGACAAGACCAAGGAAGAGCTCGCAGAGGCTGCAATCCCGGTCAAGGTTGCCGGTCGCATCATGCTCAACCGTGGCTCGTTCATGGTGATCCAGGACATGACCGGTCGCATCCAGGTCTACGTCAACCGCAAGACCCTGTCCGAAGAAACCCTGGCCGCGGTGAAAACCTGGGACATGGGCGACATCATTGCCGCCGAAGGCACCCTGGCCCGTTCCGGCAAGGGCGACCTGTACGTCGAAATGACCAGCGTGCGCCTGCTGACCAAATCCCTGCGCCCGCTGCCGGACAAGCACCACGGCCTGACCGACACCGAACAGCGCTACCGCCAGCGCTACGTTGACCTGATCGTCAACGAAGACGTGCGCCAGACCTTCCGCGTGCGTTCGCAAGTCATCGCCCACATCCGCAGCTTCCTGATGCAGCGCGACTTCCTGGAAGTGGAAACGCCGATGCTGCAAACCATTCCGGGCGGCGCGGCGGCCAAGCCGTTCGAAACGCACCACAACGCGCTGGACATGGAAATGTTCCTGCGTATCGCGCCTGAACTGTACCTCAAGCGTCTGGTGGTTGGCGGCTTCGAGAAAGTGTTCGAGATCAACCGCAACTTCCGTAACGAAGGCGTTTCGACTCGTCACAACCCTGAATTCACCATGTTGGAGTTCTACCAGGCTTACGCCGACTACGAAGACAACATGGACCTGACCGAAGAGCTGTTCCGCGAGCTGGCGCAGCTGGTTCTGGGAAGCACCGACGTGCCTTACGGCGACAAGGTGTTCCACTTCGGCGAACCGTTCGTGCGTCTGTCGGTGTTCGATTCGATCCTCAAGTACAACCCTGAGCTGACTGCCGATGATCTGAATGACATCGACAAGGCCCGCGCCATCGCCAAGAAAGCCGGCGCCAAGGTGCTGGGCTTCGAAGGCCTGGGCAAATTGCAGGTGATGATTTTCGAAGAGCTGGTCGAGCACAAGCTGGAGCAGCCGCACTTCATTACCCAGTACCCGTTCGAAGTGTCGCCGCTGGCCCGTCGCAACGACGATAACCCGAACGTTACCGACCGTTTCGAATTGTTCATCGGTGGCCGTGAAATCGCCAACGCCTACTCCGAGTTGAACGACGCGGAAGACCAGGCCGAGCGCTTCATGGCGCAGGTGGCCGACAAGGACGCCGGCGACGACGAAGCCATGCACTACGACGCCGACTTCGTTCGCGCGCTGGAGTACGGCATGCCGCCAACGGCCGGTGAAGGCATCGGCATCGACCGTCTGGTGATGCTGCTGACCAACTCCCCGTCGATCCGCGACGTGATCCTGTTCCCGCACATGCGGCCGCAAGCGTAAATGTTTCAATTAAAAAGCCGCCTATAACAGGCGGCTTTTTATTGCCTGTCTGGTACAAACGTATCAATTGGTTACTTTTGAAATGAGAGAGGAATTCCTGTCGTGAACCGTGCAATGGCTCAAGAAGGTGCAGCGGGTATCGCCACTGCGGTCGCTGAAAGTGTTCAGTACCAGGGCCGCAAGGCCAGCCGTCAGGGCAGCGAGCAGCGTCGACAGGACATTCTCGATGCGGCCATGCGCATTGTCGTGCGCGATGGCGTGCGGGCCGTGCGTCACCGTGCGGTTGCCGCAGAAGCGGGTGTGCCACTGTCGGCCACCACTTACTATTTCAAGGACATCGATGACTTGCTCACCGATACCTTTGCCCAATATGTGGAACGCAGCGCGGCGTTCATGGCCAAGTTGTGGGTGAACAATGAAGGGTTGCTGCGCGAGATGGTCGTCAGCGGCGACGGCAGCCCCGAGTCGCGCTCGCAACTGGCGGACGACATCGCACGGTTGATGGCGGACTATGTTCACCGGCAACTGATCAACCGTCGCGAACACCTGATGGCCGAACAGGCGTTCCGTCAGGAAGCGCTGCTGAACCCGCGCCTGGCGGAGCTGGTGCGCTCGCATCAGCAGATTCTCCTGCAGGGTACGTGTCAGCTTTTCCAGGTTTTGGGTTCCCGTGAGCCACACCAGGATGCCAAAGTGTTGACGGCGATTATCGGACGGATGGAATATCAGGGGCTGCTCAACGACGCCGAGCCTGACGCCGAAGCTGAAATGCTCGGTATTCTGACTCGCTATATGCACTTGGTATTGGCGTCGGTGTGATCCTGCGATGAACCTGTAGGAGCGAGGCTTGCCCGCGAAGGCGATTTAACATTCAACAGATGATGTGTTGACTGACACATCGCCTTCGCGGGCAAGCCACGCTCCTACAGGGACAGTGAGCATTCGGGGGACTGTGTTCATAGGGAGTATTGAATGAAAGCCTGGCGCGTCGTTGTGATCGCCTTGTCGATCCTGCTGCTCAGTGGCTGTCTGGTGACCTTCAGGGAGCCATTGCCCACGAGCGACCCCGCGCCCAAAGGATTACTCGGCAAATGGACCAGCACCAACGCCTGGGGCGAGCCGCTGAACCTGGAGCTGACGCGCATCGGCGACAATCGCTATCAGGCGGTCAGCTACTTCAAGGCCAAACCCAAGGAACGCGAAGCCTATCCCTTCACCGTCTCGCGCCATGGCAACCGCTGGTACCTGTCGGCAAAAGTCCCGGCGCAGTTTGGCGGGCATTTCACCATTGCCGGTTTCGAACTCACCGACAAGCATGAACTGGTGGTCTACAACCTCGACCTCGAGCAGATCAACCAGGCCCTGGGGCAAAAAATCCTCAGCGGCGAAGGTTTCCAGACCGACGACGGTGACGGCGTGCTGATCAACACACGCATGGACCAGGTCTTCGCTTACCTCGACGATCCGGCCAATTCCGATGTCTTCGTCGAAGCCGTGCGCTATCAGCGCCTGGCCAAAGCCAAATAAACCCAGCACATAACGGTTTTTCTACAGGAGTTTCGGGTGGACGATTACCAGCAGACGATACGCATGTTGTCCGATCGCATTGTGCTGGCGCAGACGCCGATTCGCGTCCTGGATGCAGTGAAGTGGGACGACAGCATCCGCAAGGGTTTCCTCAAGGCCAAGGGCAAGGAAATGCCGGCGGTGGACCGTGATTACTACCTGAACCGGCCGCTGTCCTTCGACTCCAGCAAAGTGAAACTGGAATTCCAGAACATCGAGCGCGACATCACCCGTCAGCTTGGCCAGTTCAACCCGGTCGGCCAGATCATGCGGCGCATGTGCAAGGAATACCGGATGGTGGTGCGCATGCTTGAAGCGCGCGGCACCGAGGATTTCGGCCTGATTTCCCAAGAGTTGTATGGCGCGGCATCCGATGCGTTTCACGCTGGTGACCCGACCTTGTCCGACCTCGGCCTGATGCTCTCCGATTATCTGAATAACATCGATGGTCGTGGTGACCTGAAAGATGAGCCGAAAATCCTCACCGCCAAGGACGCCGTGCATTTGTTGCAAACCCGGCTGAGCAAAGTGTTTGGCGAGGCCGAGGAAACCATTCGGGTGTTCGAGTCCGACGGCATCGTCGCCGATGCGGCGGCTGGCGCCGACTACATCAAGATCCGCACCGACGCGATGTTCAACGAGCGTGACGTGCGTGCGCTGGAAGTCCACGAAGGGCTGGTGCATGTCGGCACTACGCTCAACGGTCTGAACCAGCCGATCTGCACCTTCCTGTCCAAGGGGCCGCCCTCGTCGACGGTGACCCAGGAAGGGCTGGCGATCCTGATGGAAATCATCACCTTCGCCTCTTACCCGAGCCGCCTGCGCAAACTGACCAACCGTACCCGCGCCATTCACATGGTGGAGGAGGGCGCGGACTTCCTGCAGATCTTCGAGTTCTTCCGCGAGCAGGGCTTTGAAATGGCGGAAAGCTACGGCAACGCCAGTCGGGTTTTCCGTGGTTCGGTGCCGAACGGTCTGCCATTTACCAAAGACTTGTCCTACCTCAAGGGCTTTATCATGGTTTACAACTACATTCAGTTGGCCGTGCGTAAAGGCAAGCTTGAGCAAGTGCCGCTGCTGTTTTGCGGCAAGACCACGCTGGAAGACATGCGCACCTTGCGCCAGTTGGTCGATGAAGGCTTGGTGGTGCCGCCGAAATACCTGCCGGAACAGTTCCGTGACATGAACGCGCTGTCGGCGTGGATGTGCTTCTCCAACTTCCTGAACCACCTGAGCCTGGACCGGATCGAAGCGGATTACTCCAACATCTTGTAATCACCGCATACCTTGTAGGAGCGAGGCTTGCCCGCGAAGGCGTTGTGTCAGTCAACATGCCTGTTGAATGTTATACCGCCTTCGCGGGCAAGCCTCGCTCCTACAGGACTTGCTATCAATCCTAAAGCGAGGTTTCAACGGATGAGAATCCTCGGCATCCTCTTCCTTCTTTTAACCCTCGGCGGTTGCAGCTCTTTGCTGTTCTACCCCGAGCCCGGACAGCTGTTCACCCCGGAAAAAGCCAAACTCGAATACCGCGACGTCACCCTCACCACGGCCGATGGCCTCAAGCTGCACGGCTGGTGGCTGCCGGCGAAAAAAGGCGTCGAAGTCAAAGGCACGGTGCTGCACCTGCACGGCAACGGCGGCAATCTGCCGATGCATCTGGGCGGTAGCTGGTGGTTGCCGAAGGAAGGCTATCAAGTGCTGCTGATCGATTATCGCGGTTACGGTTTGTCCGAAGGCGAACCGAGTTTGCCGGCGATCTATCAGGACATCGACGCCGCGTTCAAATGGCTCGACCAGGCGCCGGAGGTCAAAGGCAAACCGTTGATCCTGCTCGGGCAAAGTCTGGGCGGCTCAATGGCCGTGCATTACCTGGTTCAGCATCCCGAACGCCAGAAACAACTCAAGGCCTTCGTCCTCGATGGCGTGCCCGCCAGTTATCGCAGCATCGGCCAATTCGCCCTGAGCAATTCCTGGCTGACGTGGGCGTTCCAGGTGCCGCTTTCGTGGCTGGTGCCGGACGGTGACAGCGCGATCCACTCGATGACGCAGCTCAACGGCGTGCCGAAACTGATCTATCACAGCATCGACGATCCGATCGTGCCCCTTTCCAACGGCATCCGTCTGTATCAAGCTGCGCCGCCGCCGCGAGTGCTGCAACTGACCCGTGGCGGTCATGTGCAGACGTTCGCCGACCCGGTCTGGCGCAAGGTCATGCTGCGATACCTTGATGACCCGCAGCATTTCAATGGCCTGCGCCGCTTGGGTGAAATTCCCAACTACCCGGCACCCCCGAATTCAGAAGATGAACCACCAGAGAGTCCGCAATGAGTGAAGAACGTAACGCCATCCCGCTGATCATCACCGGTATCTGCAGCATCCTCGGCACCGTCGGGGCCCTGTGGTACTACGGTTACCTGCACTTCGCCAAACCCGAAGATGCGCTGCTGCTCAGCGACTTCACCATGCTCAAGACCGTGCCGGGCGAAGACTACAAAGTCTCCCTGGAACCGGCTCCACAAGTGGCCCAGTGCATCGATGGCGTGCTGGTGATGTTCGACACCGAACAGAAAGGCCTGACCGGCGTATTGGTCAACAACAAGAAAAAAGCCGTGCGCTGCATGGGCCAGGAAACCCCGCAGAAGCTGGAGCAATAAATATCCCGTAGGAGCGAGCGGGCGGCGTTCCGACTTGCCCGCGAAGAACGATATCGCGATATATCTGGACTACCGAGTCGCCTTCTTCGCGAGCAAGCTTCGCTCCTACAGGTTCAACGCAATCCTGTAGGAGCCGGCTTGCTGGCGATGGACGCGACGCGGTGTTCTGCCAAACCGCGAAAACAAAAAGCCCCGCCTGATCAGATCAGGCGGGGCTTTTGCGTTCAGACATGAAGCTTAGTTGGCACTCACCGCCGAACGCGGGATCACCGGCTGGTTGTCGTTGGAAATGGTCACTTCTACACGGCGATTCATGGCTCGACCCGAAGCGTCGCCGTTTTCAGCAACCGGGTATTCCTTGCCATAACCCTGGGCAACGATGCGCGCAGGATCAACGCCCATTTTCACCAGTGCCGTGCGCACGGAACCGGCGCGACGCTCGGACAGCGACTGGTTGTGCGACGCCGTGCCGGTGCTGTCGGTGTAGCCTTCGACGATCACCTTGCGGTCGGGGTTTTCCTGAAGGAACTGCGCCAGTTTGTTGATGTTCGCCAGGCCGCTGGACTTCAGGTCGGCACGGTCGGTTGCGAACAACACATCACCAAAGGTTACCAGCGTACCGCGATCGGTCTGCTTGGCGTTCAGGCTGTCCTGCAACTGTTTGATCTGCGCGTCGCGAGCATCCAGACGCGCCTGGGCGCGCTGTGCGGCAGCATTCTTCAGATTGGCTTCAGCGGTGCGCAGGGCGATGGTTTGCTTCGCCACTTCAACACGCTGATTGGTCAAATAGGCCAGTTGATCGACCTCGTTCGCGTCTCGCTTGTCCAGATAAGCCTTGTCGGCCTTGTCCAGGTAATCGCTGGCGTCCTTGGTTTCCAGTGCCGCGACTTTGCTCGCCTGCGGGTTGGCTTGCAGGCCGCTGTAGTTGGTGCGGGCCTGTTCAAGGTTCGCATTAGGCGGCGTCGAGCAGGCAGCCAGTGCAACGCTTGCGGCCAGCAGGGCAGGGATCATCAATTGATTGCGCATGTGGGTATCGTCCTTTTAAGTCGAGTAAGAAGTACGTCGTGGCGGCGCTTATTGCACGGTGCGCCGGCTTTCCTGACGCAGTTCCTGAACCCCAATCCGAGAGTCCTTCACCGCCTGTTCGGCTTTGATCGCCTGGGCTTTGCGTTCGGCGACGCGCGCGTCCCACTCGGCCTGTTCGGCGAGCACTCGGGCTTCGTCGTACTTTTGGTCGTGCATCGCGATTTCGGCTTGTTTGAGCTTGTCCTGGGCGGACTTCATCTCAACCGCCGAGAATTCGGTGCCGCCCGCGCTGACGGCGCTGTTCACGGCCGATTGGGTCACGGCGTATTGCTCGGTCGGCGGGTTACCGGCGCAACCGGCCAGAACCAGGCTGCTGCCGATGGCCAGGGCGGCCAGTTTCAGGCTGCGCAGGGGGGTGGAAGCGGGCTTGGCAGTGTTGATCTTCATGGTCTTCAACTCCATTGGAATAACTCCTGAAAAACTGAACATCCATCCTGGGCAAGGAGCCGCAACCATCAATTTCCGAAGCGTTTTGAAACGGCCGTCCCAGGCGTGGTTACTGGTTACGACCCGAGGCATTTTTTAAAAGTTCAGAGAATATGGCCTGTCGCCCGAAAAAACTTTGACCGAACGGACAAGGCTCTAAATCGGGAACTTTGGCGATAGGAGGGGGTATTCCAAGGGCGGAAGCACGCAATTGTTGAAAGTCACGCAGGTCAAATGTGGGAGCGAGCCTGCTCGCGATGGCGGCTTAACATTCAACATTGATGTCGCCTGACACACCGCTATCGCGAGCAAGCTCGCTCCCACAGGTTCTGCGGTGAATTCAGTGTTTCTGCTTGTCCTCACCAGACGACAAATCGTGCAAATGCCGCCGGGACAGCGCGAGAAAGCGCGGGGTCGGGCCGATGTCTTCGTACAGCGGATCGCCTTCTTCGTCTGTGGCCACGATGGTCGAGCCTTTCACGTACGGGAAGCTCTTTTCCAGCTCTTCGAGCGCCGCGCCGATCAACTCGCCGAGCAGTTCTTCAGGGTGCCGCTTGGGGTACATCTCGATGATCGCCGCCAAGCGCGCGGCGGCCTCCACATCCAGATGAATCGAGTAGCCGGTGTCGGTCAGGCGACCCTTGGCGTTTTCTTCCCAATGATGGGCAAGCTCGCGGATTTTCATAAAAACCTCATGGCACGCCTGTTCGTAGCAGGCCGGGTAAGTGTCCGGCCATGGCCGGCGAAAGCCGTTGTGCGGCTTACTCTTCAGACTAGCTTGCGTGCCCGGGGTTTAAAGTCCCTTCGTCGTGTGCTTGTAAGAAGCGCTTTACGGCGGCACTCTTGAACCACAAGGCACCCCGGATTTTTCGCTGGAGAACGGCTGATGACCGATATTGATGCACGCTTGCGCGAGGATGTTCACCTGTTGGGTGAGCTGTTGGGCAATACCATTCGTGAACAGTACGGGGACGATTTTCTCGACAAGATCGAGCAGATCCGCAAAGGCGCCAAGGCCGACCGTCGCGGTTCGATGGACGCCGAACTGAGCGCCAGCCTCAATCAACTGAGCGAAGACGAGTTGCTGCCGGTGGCGCGGGCGTTCAACCAGTTTCTCAACCTGGCCAACATCGCCGAGCAATATCAACTGATCCATCGCCGCGAAGAATCCCAACCCGCGCCGTTCGAGGCGCGCGTGTTGCCGGAGTTGCTAACGCGCCTGCTGGCCGAAGGTCATGCGGCCGAATCCCTGGCACGACAGTTGGGGCGCCTGGAAATCGAACTGGTGTTGACTGCGCACCCGACCGAAGTCGCGCGCCGCACGCTGATCCAGAAGTACGACGCCATCGCCGCGCAACTTGCCGCTCAGGATCACCGCGACCTGACCAGCGCCGAGCGCGAGCAGATTCAATCGAAATTGCAGCGCCTGATCGCCGAAGCCTGGCACACCGAAGAAATCCGTCGCACCCGCCCGACCCCGGTGGACGAAGCCAAATGGGGTTTCGCGGTGATCGAGCATTCGCTGTGGCAAGCGATCCCGAACTATTTGCGCAAGGCTGATAAGGCTCTGTATGACGCCACCGGCCTGCATTTGCCGCTGGAAGCCGCGCCGATTCGCTTTGCTTCGTGGATGGGCGGCGACCGCGATGGCAACCCCAACGTCACGGCTGCCGTGACCCGTGAGGTGTTGCTGCTGGCACGCTGGATGGCCGCCGATCTGTACGTGCGCGATGTCGATCACCTCGCCGCCGAGCTGTCGATGCAACAGGCCAGCGACGCGCTGAAAGCCAAGGCCGGCGACAGCGCCGAACCCTATCGTGCCGTCCTTAAACAACTGCGTGAACGCCTGCGCGCCACTCGAAGCTGGGCCCACACTTCCTTGACAACCGCCACGCCGGCCCCCGCCGATGTGCTGCAAAACAACCGCGATTTGCTCGACCCGCTGGAGCTCTGCTACCAGTCGCTGCATGAGTGCGGCATGGGCGTGATCGCTGATGGGCCGCTACTCGATTGCCTGCGTCGTGCGGTGACCTTCGGCTTGTTCCTGGTGCGCCTCGATGTGCGTCAGGACTCGTCTCGTCACACGGCGGCGATGACTGAAATCACCGATTACCTTGGCCTCGGTCGCTACGAAGACTGGAGCGAAGAGGAGCGCATCGCCTTCCTGATGCGCGAGTTGAACAACCGTCGGCCGTTGTTGCCGGCGTACTTCAAACCCTCCGCCGACACCGCTGAAGTGCTCGCCACGTGCCGGGAAATCGCCGCCGCACCGGGCGCTTCGCTCGGTTCGTACGTGATCTCCATGGCCGGCGCCGCTTCCGACGTGCTGGCCGTGCAACTGTTGCTCAAAGAGTCTGGTGTTTTGCGGCCGATGCGCGTGGTGCCGCTGTTCGAAACCCTTGCCGACCTCGATAACGCCGGCCCGGTGATTGAAAAACTGTTGCTGCTGCCGGGTTATCGCGCGCGCCTGCAAGGGCCGCAGGAAGTGATGATCGGCTATTCCGACTCGGCCAAGGACGCCGGCACCACGGCGGCGGCCTGGGCGCAATATCGGGCGCAGGAACGTCTGGTCGACATCTGCCGCGAGCAGCAAGTGGAACTGCTGTTGTTCCACGGTCGCGGTGGCACCGTGGGGCGTGGTGGCGGTCCGGCGCACGCGGCGATTCTGTCGCAGCCGCCGGGGTCGGTGGCGGGGCGTTTCCGCACCACCGAGCAGGGGGAAATGATTCGTTTCAAATTCGGCCTGCCGGACATCGCCGAGCAAAATCTCAACCTGTACCTGGCGGCGGTGCTGGAGGCGACGTTGTTGCCACCGCCACCACCGCAACCCGCCTGGCGCCATTTGATGGACGAATTGGCGGCAGACGGTGTCAGTGCTTACCGCGCCGTGGTGCGGGAAAATCCGCAATTCGTCGAGTATTTCCGCCAGTCCACCCCGGAGCAGGAGTTGGGGCGCCTGCCACTGGGCAGTCGCCCGGCCAAGCGCCGCGCCGGCGGGATCGAAAGCCTGCGGGCGATCCCGTGGATCTTCGGTTGGACCCAGACCCGCTTGATGTTGCCGGCCTGGCTCGGCTGGGAAGCCGCGTTAAGCAAGGCGCTGGCGCGCGGCGAAGGCGAGCTGCTGGGGCAAATGCGCGAGCAGTGGCCGTTCTTCCGCACGCGCATCGACATGCTGGAGATGGTCCTGGCCAAGGCCGACGCGGATATCGCCCGCTCCTACGATGAGCGGCTGGTCGAGCCGGATCTGCTGCCTTTGGGTGCGCACTTACGCGACCTATTGTCGCAGGCGTGTTCGATTGTTCTGGGGTTGACCGGTCAGTCGCAGCTACTGGCACATAGCCCAGCTACCCTCGAATTCATCCGCTTGCGCAACACCTACCTCGACCCGCTTCATCTATTGCAGGCGGAGTTGCTGGCACGTTCGCGCCTGCAGGAAGTGGCGCAGGGCAGCCCGGTAGAACAGGCGTTGCTGGTGTCTGTGGCGGGGATTGCCGCCGGTTTGCGAAATACCGGCTAAGGTTTTCGTCGTGGGTTCGGGCACTCGACGCGGGCGTCGAGTGCCGGTTTGCGCGAGGTTGGAAAGTGCTGCAAGGCGACACTTAATGATGGGGTTGCGACTTGGGGTACCCCGTCGCAAGGTCACGCAAGGCGCGGGTTTCTCCGACTTTCGACGGCTTGTGTGCGTAGGATCTGCTGTGTATCTTGATCAGCCTTTGGCCGTTTGGGCGGTCACGACCCTGTTTTGAGATTGGCCCCACGAGGCGAATCCTTTGTTATCTATATAAAAATTGAGGAGCACATCGATGCGCGTCATTCTGCTGGGAGCTCCCGGGGCCGGTAAAGGTACTCAGGCTAAGTTCATCACCGAAAAGTTCGGCATCCCGCAAATCTCCACCGGCGACATGCTGCGTGCTGCGGTCAAGGCCGGCACCGAGCTGGGCCTGATCGCCAAGAGCGTCATGGACAGCGGTGGCCTGGTTTCCGATGACCTGATCATCAATCTGGTCAAGGAACGCATCAGCCAGGCGGATTGCGCCAACGGTTTCCTGTTCGACGGTTTCCCGCGCACCATTCCTCAGGCTGAAGCCCTGGTGAAGGCCGGCGTCGAGCTGGACCACGTGGTCGAAATCGCGGTCGATGACGAAGAAATCGTTCAGCGTATTGCTGGTCGTCGCGTTCACGAGGCCAGCGGCCGCGTGTACCACACCGTCTACAACCCGCCAAAAGTTGCTGGTAAAGACGACATCACCGGCGAAGATCTGGTGCAGCGCAAGGACGACACTGAAGAAACCGTGCGTCATCGCCTGTCGGTCTACCACTCGCAGACCAAGCCACTGGTGGACTTCTACCAGAAGCTGTCGGCGGCTCAAGGCAAACCGAAGTACAGCCACATTGCTGGCGTCGGTTCGGTTGAAGCGATCACCGGCAAGGTGCTTGAAGCGCTGAGCTGAAAAGTCTGAACCGCTTCATCTTCTACGGCCCGCTTGCGGGCCGTAGTTGTTTATACTGGCGCACTTTTTCTGACCTCTCTTACGGAAACATCGATGAGCACCTTGCTGGCCCTGGACACCGCGACTGAAGCTTGCTCCGTTGCCTTGCTGCATGACGGCAAAGTGACGAGCCATTACGAGGTGATCCCGCGCCTGCATGCGCAGAAGCTGTTGCCGATGATCCAGCAATTGCTCGCCGATGCCGGGACCACCTTGCAAGCGGTCGATGCCATCTCGTTTGGCCGTGGGCCGGGCGCATTCACTGGCGTGCGTATCGCCATCGGCGTGGTACAGGGCCTGGCGTTTGCCCTGGATCGCCCGGTCCTGCCGGTGTCGAACCTGGCGGTGCTGGCGCAGCGGGCGTATCGCGAACACGGTGTGAGCCAGGTCGCGGCCGCCATCGATGCGCGCATGGATGAAGTGTACTGGGGCTGCTACCGCGAAACGGCGGGTGAGATGCGTCTGGTCGGCAACGAAGCCGTATTGCCGCCGGAAGTGGCGGCGTTGCCGGCGGATGCCAGCGGTGACTGGTTTGGCGCCGGCACCGGTTGGGGTTATGCCGATCGCATCGCCGTCAGCCTGAGCGGTCAGGACGCAGGCATGCTGCCTCATGCCGAAGACCTGCTGACCCTGGCGCGATTTGCCTGGGAACGGGGTGAAGCGATTGTGGCGGACGAGGCGCAGCCGGTTTATCTGCGGGACAAGGTTGCGACGCCCAAGGCGCGTTGATTTCCGGCACCGAGTCGGCCCTATCGCTGGCAAGCCAGCTCCTACAGGATTATCGCTAACCTTGTAGGAGCTGGCTTGCCAGCGATGGCGGTCTCCCGACCAACACCAATCGTCGTTTTATCCCCCCGCCTTTAAACCTTTTCGCAATTCTGTGTTCTAGTTATCACCAAGCGGTTTGCGAAGTGGGCTATGCGCCACTAAACTGCCATCACTGATACCGAGCATGACATTATGCGCATAGACGGCCTTTCTTCTCAGTCCTACCCCATCAAGCGCAAGCCTCGCAAAGGGCATGTGGTTGAAGACGAATCCGTCGATATCGAGGGCGAGCTGGAATTCCCTTCGGAAGAGCAAATGGCCGCCCGCGCTGCCAAAGCCTCCGCGCAGCGCCTGAGCAATCTGCCGGCGCGCCAACAAGACATGATTTACCACCGCGCCATGAGCAAAAGCGTCGCGATGGCCCTGGCCAGCTACCTCAGCACCGCCAATTTTGTCGATTGGGATTCGGATGTGATGGGTCTCGACCTGTATATCTGATGCGGCTGCCTTACTACCTCGGCTGCCCGTCCTGGAGTGAAAACGCCTGGCGCGATTACCTTTATCCGCAAGACGCGAAAACCTCCGAATTTCTCAATCTGTATTCTCAAGTGTTCAACGCCGTGGAAGGCAACACGACCTTCTACGCGAGCCCGGCTGCCAGCACCGTGCAGCGTTGGGCCGAGACCATGCCCGAACACTTTCGCTTCACTGCCAAGTTCCCCGGCGACATCAGCCACGGCGGTGACCTGCGCGAACAATTGACCGCCACCGAAACCTTCCTGCAATTGCTCAGCCCTTTGGGCGAGCGGGTGTCGCCCCTGTGGTTGCAGTTGTCGAAAAGCTTCACGCCGCAACGATTGCACGAGCTGGCAGGTTTTATCGACGCAGTGGATCGGCCGCTGGCCATCGAAGTGCGGCATGACGATTTCTTCGCCAAGGGTGAGGCTGAGCGTTCGCTCAATCGCCTGCTGCTGGATCGCGGTGTCGAACGTATCTGCCTCGATCCGCGGGCGTTGTTCAGTTGCACGTCCACCGATCCTTCGGTGCTCCACGCCCAATCGAAGAAACCCAGGGTTCCGCCCCGTCCGGCGGCCTTCACGCAATTCCCGCAAGTGCGCTTCATTGGCCATCCGCAACTGGAAACCAACGACCCGTTCCTGGTGCCCTGGGTCGAGAAAATCGCCCTGTGGATCGAAGAGGGGCGCACGCCGTATATCTTCCTGCACACCGCCGACAACTTGCTGGCGGCGAAACTGGCGCAACGTTTTCACGCAAAGCTGATGCTGCGTTTGCCTGGCTTGCCGCCGCTGCCTGAGCTATACAGAGAGCCCGCCGCCGAGCAACTTGGCCTGCTCTGAGGCGGATTCCCTGCCTTTTTCAGGAGCCTGCCAATGGATGCGCAAACCCTTCGAGCCCAAGCCTTCAAAGCACTGCATGAACGCGCCGGGGCTTTTGTCATTCCCAACCCGTGGGACGCCGGCTCGGCGAAAATGCTCGCCAACCTGGGCTTCGAGGCGCTGGCGACCACCAGTGCCGGTTTTGCCTTTTCTCAGGGGCGACCCGATGGCGGGCTGACGCTGGACGATACCCTGGCGAACGTTCAGGCGATTGTCGCGGCGACGGACCTGCCGGTTGCGGTCGATCTGGAAAACGGTTTTGCCGACGATCCCGCCGAATGCGCCCAAAGCATTCTGCGAGCCGCTGCAGCAGGCGCTGTCGGTGGTTCGATCGAAGACGCCACGGGACGTGCAGACGCGCCGATTTACTGCTTCGAGCATGCAGTGGCGCGAATCGAAGCCGCCGTCGCCGCCGCCCGCAGTTTGCCGTTCCCGTTCACGTTGACGGCCCGGGCCGAGAATTTTCTGCATGGCAATCCCGATCTGGACGACACCATTCGCCGCTTGCAGGCCTTTGCCGAAGCGGGCGCCGACGTGCTCTATGCGCCGGGATTGCGCAGTGCTGAAGACGTGTTGGCGGTGGTGCGCGCCGTGGCGCCGAAACCGGTCAATGTGTTGATGTCCGGCGGGTTGAAACTGACGGTCGAGCAGTTGAGCGAAATGGGCGTCAAGCGCATCAGCGTCGGTTCGGCGCTCGCGCTGGCAGCGCTTGGCGAATTCTACCGAGCGGCCGAAGAGATCAAGACTTCGGGCACGTTCGGCTTTACCTCGCGGTCGATGCCGTACGCACAGGCCAATCAATTGTTCAAAGGCTGACAACGCGGTTTTTGCGGGTGATCGCTCACCCGCTACAAACTGATGCGGCTGCGTGAGGAGAGGGTGGCGCTGAAGGTCAGGCGGCGATGCGCAGGTTCTGCAGCACGATCGGGCGCGCCCAGCCGATATCGAAATCGAAGTTTTTCTGTTGTTCCGCCAGTTCTTCCGGCGGGAACGGCGGGAATGGCTTGTCCAGCAGGTCCATTTCGAATTCGGCGATCGGCAGGTGCAGTGGGCGTGGTTGCGGCGCCGGGCCGGCTTCTGGCACCGGTTGACCGGCCGTCAGTACGATCGGGCGAACCCAGCCGCTTTCGAAGTTCTGCTGCTTTTGCTGGGCAGCGATTTCTTCCGGTGGGAACGGTGGGAATGGTTTGTCGGCCAGGTCCATTTCGAACTCGGCGATCGGCAGGAACAGCGGCTCGGGTGGCTTGACCTGGGTTTCCTTCACATCGCATTCACGCTGGGAAACGATGTGCGCCAGCAGTTCGCTGCCAACTGTGGGTTCTTCCGGGCTTTCGAGATCGACCGGTGGAAAGTTGAGAGACGCCGGCACGACATCGCCCGACTGATCGGCCAGGGCCTGGGCAAAGAAATCTTGCCACAGGTGACTGACGCCGCTCAGTGCTTGGGAGTTTCGCAGGCCAAAATCGCCGTGGGGCGAGATGTAACCTATCGATGTGCGTTGAATGTCTGACATTTCTCTCGGTCGACGCTCAGCTCTGGCAAAATGCTCGTTAGTTTTGTTATCGGCCGTTTCTGCCGATCATTAATTTTTTTGAGCGTGTTTTCCCATGATTGAGCAACCGGCGGCTTGCCGCATCCATGTCGAGGCCCTGGGCACGGCTTTTCAGCCACAGGCCGAGCAATGGGCCGAGCGCCTGGGCCTGCCTTTGCAGGTCGATGACGGCGAGTTTGCCTTGCAGGTGGGTGAACAGGGTTTGCAACTGCAACAACTCGGCCCGGACGCACCGGGACCGGTGCGGGTGGACTTCGTCGAGGGTGGCGCCGCCCATCGCCGCTTGTTCGGCGGTGGCACCGGTCAGATGATCGCCAAGGCGGTCGGCATCGCCCAGGGCGTGCGTCCGCGGGTGCTGGACGCTACGGCGGGGCTGGGCAAGGACGCGTTCGTGCTGGCGAGCCTGGGTTGTGAGATGAGCCTGATCGAACGTCAGCCGCTGATCGGCGCCTTGCTTGAAGATGGCCTGGCACGCGGCGCGGAAGATTTCGACGTGGCGTCGATTGTGGCGCGCATGCGATTGCTCAAGGGCAACTCGATCGAAGTCATGCGCAACTGGGAAGGCGAGCCGCCGCAGGTCATCTACCTCGACCCGATGTTTCCCCATCGTGAGAAAACTGCGCTGGTGAAGAAGGAAATGCGCCTGTTCCGGCCATTGGTGGGGGATGACCCGGATGCACCGGCGTTGCTCGAAGCGGCGTTGGCATTGGCCAGCCACCGGGTGGTGGTGAAGCGTCCGCGCAAGGCACCGTGCATTGCCGGGCCGAAGCCGAGTCATGCGCTGGACGGGAAATCCAGTCGGTATGACATTTATCCGAAGAAGGCGCTCAAGCCTTAAGACCGAGTCGCGCCCTTCGCGGGCAAGCCTCGCTCCTACAAAAGCACCGCGGCCCCTGTAGGAGCGAGGCTTGCCCGCGAAGAGGCCAGTCCAGACACCCAATAATTAACAGGCTGTCTCTGGCCGATAAGCCCGCATAAACAACTCCACCACTTCCCGCACATGCTCCTCCGCCGCATCCCCGGTCAACGGTTCGCCACAGCCATACAACAACCGAAAATTCCCCGCGCCCTTGAGCAGGCAAAAGAAATGCTCCGCCGCGTTACGTGGCTTGTCGATGCTCAACACACCGCTCTGATCAACCTTGGTCAGCAGCCGTTCCATGCCGTGCAGCATGCGTTCCGGCCCGGCCTCGAAGAAGATCTGCGAGAGTTTCGGGTCCTGGCTGCCCAGCGTCATCATCAACCGGTGCAGGTTCACCGATTCATCGCTGTTGATCAGGTGATGAAAGCCGCGCGCGATATTCAACAGCACCGTTTCCACTGAAATGCCGTCAGGCAATTCGAAAAACAGCGTAGGCAATTGCTCTTCGCATTTGGCGACAACGGCGGCGGAGAACAGTGTCTCCTTGTCGTTGAAATGGCTGTAGACGGTCAGCTTCGACACGCCAGCTTCGGCCGCGACGGCGTCCATGCTGGTGCTCGCATAGCCATTGCTCAGGAACAGGATTTTCGCCGCATCGAGGATTGCCTGGCGTTTGGCCAGATCCTTGGGGCGGCCCGGACCATTGGGTGCTGAAAAGTTGTTCGGCATTATTCGCTTTTAATACTGGACTGGTGAGTTTGCTATTAATAACATACTGGTCAGTATAATTATTCCAAGCACCATTAGCGAAAGGTCCTTCACCATGTTCCGCTATGCCTTGCCCCTCGCATTGCCAGTCAGTCTGGCGCTTTTATTGTCTGCGTGTGGTCACGAAGAGGCACCGCAAGTCACCGTCCGACCGGCCATGGTGGTGCAGCCAGAGCCTTCGGCACAGGCGATGGAAAGCTATCCCGGTGAAGTCCGTGCTCGCTACGAGCCGGATCTGGCGTTTCGCATTGGCGGCAAAGTCAGCCGACGACTGGTCGAAGAAGGGCAGCGGGTCAAGGCCGATCAACCGCTGGCCGAACTCGATCCCCAGGACGTCCGCCTGCAACTGGAAGCCACCCGCGCTCAGGTCGCGGCGGCCGAAGCCAATCTCAATCTCGTACGTGCCGAGCGCGATCGCTACAAGACCCTGATGGATCGTCAGATGGTCAGCCGCTCGCAGTACGACAATTCCGAAAACCTATACAGATCCGGTGAAGCGCGCCTGAAGCAGATCAGGGCCGAATTCAACGTCTCGACCAACCAGGCCAGCTACGCCGTGCTGCGTGCGCCTCAGGATGGTGTGGTGGCCAAGCGAGCGGTGGAAGTCGGGCAAGTCGTCGCCGCCGGTCAAACCGTGTTTACCCTCGCCACCGATGGCGAGCGCGAAGTGTTGATCAGCCTGCCGGAACAGAGCTTCGGTCGTTTCAAGGTCGGCCAGCCGGTGTCGGTGGAACTCTGGACGCAACCTGATCAGCGTTTTGCCGGGCGCATCCGCGAGCTGTCGCCCGCCGCTGATCCCAAGTCCCGCACCTTCGCCGCCCGCATTGCGTTCACCGCCGGCAAGGTTCCGGCCGAGCTCGGCCAGAGCGCTCGGGTGTTTATCCAGACTGCCGACGTCGTGGCGCTGTCGGTGCCGCTCTCGGCGGTTACCGCCGAAAACGGTGCCACTTACGTTTGGGTGCTCAGCGCCAACAACACCCTGAAGAAAGCGCCAGTCCGGGTCGGCCCGTTCGGCGAGAAAACCGTGCCGGTGCTCGAAGGCCTGAACGCCAGTGACTGGGTGGTGGCGGCCGGTGTGCATGTGCTTCACGACGGGCAGCAAGTGCGCCCGGTGGATCGCTCCAACCGCGTGGTCAATCTAGCGGGCAAGGAGTAATCCCCGATGGGTTTCAATCTTTCCGAATGGGCGCTGCGTAACCGCCAGATCGTACTGTTCCTGATGCTGTTGCTGGCCATCGTCGGCGCACTTTCCTACACCAAACTGGGCCAGAGCGAAGACCCTCCGTTCACCTTCAAGGCCATGGTGATCCGCACCAACTGGCCGGGGGCCACCGCCGAGGAAGTGTCGCGCCAGGTCAGTGAACGCATAGAAAAGAAGTTGATGGAAACCGGCGAGTACGAGCGCATTGTGTCGTTCTCTCGACCGGGTGAATCCCAGGTGACGTTCGTTGCGCGTGACTCCATGCACTCGGTGGAGATTCCGGATCTCTGGTACCAGGTCCGCAAGAAAATCGGCGACATTCGTCATACCTTGCCACCGGGCATTCAGGGCCCGTTCTTCAACGATGAATTCGGCACCACCTTCGGCAACATCTACGCGCTGACCGGCGACGGTTTTGATTACGCGGTGCTCAAGGACTACGCCGACCGCATCCAGATTCAGCTGCAACGGGTCAAGGATGTGGGCAAGGTCGACCTGCTCGGGTTGCAGGACGAGAAGGTCTGGATCGAACTCTCCAACGTCAAGCTCGCCACCCTCGGTTTACCGTTGGCGGCGGTGCAGCAGGCGCTTGAAGAGCAGAACGCGATGTCCACGGCCGGTTTCTTTGAAACCACCAGTGAGCGATTGCAGCTACGGGTTTCGGGGAATTTTCAGACGGTCGAAGAGATCAGGAACTTCCCGATTCGCGTCGGTGATCGCACGTTCCGTATCTCCGACGTCGCGGACGTGCGTCGTGGCTTCAACGATCCTCCGGCGCCGCGCATGCGCTTCATGGCCGAAGACGCCATCGGTCTGGCCGTGGCGATGAAGGAAGGCGGCGACATTCTGGTGCTGGGCAAGGCGCTGGAAATCGAGTTCGCCAGGATCCAGAAAAACCTTCCGGCCGGCATGCAGTTGCGCAAGGTTTCCGATCAACCCGCTGCGGTGAAAACCGGTGTCGGTGAGTTTGTCCAAGTGCTGGTGGAAGCACTGGCCATCGTCCTGTTGGTGAGCTTCTTCTCTCTCGGCGTACGCACCGGCATGGTGGTGGCGCTGGCGATTCCGCTGGTGTTGGCGATGACCTTCGCCTGCATGTATTACCTGGGCATCGGCCTGCACAAGATTTCCCTTGGCGCGCTGGTGCTGGCGTTGGGCTTGCTGGTGGACGACGCGATCATCGCCGTGGAAATGATGGCGATCAAAATGGAGCAGGGCTTTGACCGGATCAAAGCCGCGAGTTACGCCTGGACCAGCACCGCGTTCCCGATGCTCACCGGCACGCTGATCACGGCCGCCGGTTTCCTGCCGATTGCCACTGCGCAATCGGGCACTGGCGAGTACACGCGTTCGATCTTCCAGGTAGTGACCATCGCGTTGCTGGCGTCGTGGATTGCCGCCGTGATTTTCGTGCCGTACCTGGGGGAAAAACTCCTGCCGGACCTGGCGAAGATTCATGCAGCGAAACACGGCATTGGTCAGCCTGATCCGTACGCCACGCCTTTTTATGAACGTGTCCGACGCCTGGTGGAGTGGTGCGTGCGCTGGCGCAAAACGGTGATCACGCTGACAGTGGTGTTGTTTATCGCCTCCATCGTGTTGTTCCGTTTTGTACCGCAGCAGTTCTTCCCGGCCTCGGGACGACTGGAGTTGATGGTCGATCTGAAACTGGCCGAGGGCGCTTCGCTGAGCAACACCGCCGACGAGGTTAAACGCCTTGAAGGTTTACTGAAGGATCACGCCGGCATTGATAATTACGTGGCCTACGTCGGTACCGGTTCGCCGCGCTTTTACCTACCGCTGGATCAGCAACTTCCTGCGGCGAGCTTCGCCCAGTTTGTCGTCCTGGCCAAGACCATCGAGGACCGTGAAACCCTGCGCACCTGGCTGATCGAAACCCTCAACGAGCAATTCCCGGCCCTGCGTTCGCGGGTGACGCGTCTGGAAAACGGCCCGCCAGTGGGCTATCCGGTGCAGTTCCGGGTCACCGGCGAACACATCGAGGACGTCCGCGCCCTGGCTCGAAAAGTAGCGGCCAAGGTTCGCGAGAATCCCCATGTGGCCAACGTCCACCTGGACTGGGAAGAGCCGAGCAAAGTGGTTTATCTGAACGTCGATCAGGACCGCGCCCGCGCGCTCGGCGTGAGCACCGCGAACCTGTCGAAGTTTCTGCAAAGCTCGCTGACCGGTTCCAGCGTCAGTCAGTACCGCGAAGACAACGAGTTGATCGAAATCCTGCTGCGCGGCACGTTGCATGAACGCACTGAACTGTCGTTGCTGCCGAGCCTGGCGGTGCCGACCGACAACGGTCGCAGCGTGGCGTTGTCGCAGATCGCGACGCTGGAATACGGCTTTGAAGAAGGCATCATCTGGCACCGCAACCGCTTACCGAACGTGACGGTCCGCGCCGATATCTATGGCAAGGAACAACCGGCGACGCTGGTGCAGCAGATCATGCCGACGCTCGATCCGATCCGCGCGGAACTGCCTGACGGCTACTTGCTGGAAGTCGGCGGCACCGTGGAAGATTCCGCCCGTGGGCAGAATTCGGTGAAGGCCGGTGTGCCGCTGTTCATCGTTGTGGTGCTGACGTTGTTGATGCTGCAACTGCGAAGCTTCTCACGCACGGTGATGGTGTTTCTTACAGCGCCATTGGGATTGATCGGGGTGACCCTGTTCCTGATGGTGTTCCGCCAGCCGTTCGGTTTCGTGGCCATGCTCGGGACCATCGCGCTGTCCGGGATGATCATGCGTAACTCGGTGATTCTGGTAGACCAGATCGAGCAGGACATCGCCGCCGGGCTCAAACCGTGGCAGGCGATTATCGAAGCCACGGTGCGTCGTTTCCGGCCGATCGTGCTGACCGCGCTCGCCGCCGTATTGGCGATGATCCCGCTGTCACGAAGCGTGTTCTTCGGGCCGATGGCGGTGGCGATCATGGGCGGATTGATTGTCGCGACGGCGTTGACGTTGCTGTTTTTGCCGGCGCTGTATGCGGCATGGTTCCGCATCAAGAAAGAACCCGCCTGACTTTTGTTGGATTCAAAGACGCCTTCGCGGGCAAGCCTTGCTCCTACAGGTTTTGAGTCGACCGTATAATTTGCGAACGACATATTCCCTGTAGGAGCGAGGCTTGCCCGCGAAGGCATCCTCGGCTCCTACAACTATTTCAGAAACCTCTGATATTGAGTCAGAGGGACCTGAATGCTGTACTCAAGCTTCAGTTTCATGAGGTTTTGAAACAGCAATAATGAAAAAGCCACCGAAGCTGAAGGGGCGGACCGATCCGGTGTTCGACCTGTTGGGGAAGTCACCCCACAAAGAGCGCCTCTCGGATTACCTCGCCCTGCTCAAACCGCTGGATGATCAGGGACGCTATCTTCCCTTCGATGAGTTGCGTTATCGCTGGGCGCCGGGGCTGGATTCGAACCTGTGTTGGGCGCTGGTAAAGAAAGCCAGAACGGCACAGTACTCAAGTCTTTTGCCGCTGGGCGAGCCTGTTCGGTGGGGCAACTTCATGCTCACGCCGCTGGCGCACAAGGCGGTTTCCGCCGTCGATCGACAAACCACAACGGCTGCACTGGAATTCATGACCAGTCAGATCGGCGAGCATGCGCATTTCAGCTATCTGTTGAATGATCTGATCGAAGACGAAGCGATCAGCAGCAGCCAACTCGAAGGTGCAGCGACGACCACGCGTGTGGCCAAGGACATGCTCAAGCGCAAGCGCCGGCCGCGCACGCCGGATGAGCGAATGGTGATCGGCAATTTCAAAATGATGAACTTCGCCTGGGAAAAACGTTATGAACCCCTGAGTGTCGCGCTGATTTTGGACATGCACCGGGTTGGCGTCGAAGGCATTGATGATGCGCAATACTCGCCAGGGGAGTTCAGGGGCAATGATGACGTGGTGGTGCAGGATGGCGAAGGCAACACCGTTCATACGCCCCCTCCTGCTGCGGGAGTGATGTCACGATTGCAGTTGCTGGCGAAGTGGATCAACCAGTCGCACAACGATCCTGAGCACGTGGAATACCTTCATCCCCTGATCAAAGGCATCGCGCTGCATTTTGCCTTGGGCTATGAGCATCCTTTCCGTGATGGGAACGGGCGGGTCGCGCGGGCGTTGTTCTACTGGTACATGTTCAAGAGTGACTTCTCTGCCTTTCGTTACATTGCGATCAGCATTTTGTTGCGCAATGCGCCGGTGAAGTACGGGCGCTCTTACCTGAACACTGAAGCTGATGACCTCGACTTGACGTACTTCATTGATTTCCAGTGTTCGGTCGTCTTGCGTGCTGTCAGTGGTTTCACCAAGGCGTATCGGAAAAGTCTGGCGTACGCCGACAGCTTTGATCGCTGGTTGTTGGCGTCCGGTTTTTTTGAGCAATTGACCGAGAAGCAGCGTGCCGTATTCCAGGTGGCCAAGAGCGGGATGGCCAAGGAATTTACGGCAGTTAATGTGAAGGAAAATCTCAACTGCTCTTACAACACCGCGTCGGCGACCTTGAACGGGCTGGCGGATTTGAAGGTGTTTGAGAAGAGGAAGGTGGGGCGGGAGTGGGTGTTTTTCCTACGGCCTGTATCGGCCTGAATCAGTGTGGGAGCATGCCTGCTCCCACAGCGCCTTGTACTAAGGCTTAGAGCGAACCAAACACCTTCTTCGCCAAACTGGTCGCCGCCGCCGCAGGGTTCTGGCGAATGGTTTCTTCCTGTTTGCCGATCATCTCGAACAAACCGTTCAGGGCCTGCTCGGTTACGTAGCTTTCGATGTTGGCACTTTTCGCATCCACCACGCCCATGGTCGCGGCTTGTCCGGCGAACGAGTTGTACTGCTTGGCCAGGCCAACCTGGTCGGTGGCTTGTTTGACGATCGGCAGGAACTTGGCGCGGATCTGTTCGCGGCTGGTTTTGTTCAGGTATTGCGTGGCGGAGTCATTACCGCCGCTGAGAATGCCCTTGGCATCGTCGACCGTCATCTTCTTCACGGCATCCACGAGGATCGGCTGAGCCTGGACCACGGCCGTTTCCGCCGCTTTGTTCATGCTGGTTTCCAGCTGATCGACCTGATCACCCATGCCGAACTGTTTCATTTTGCTGGCGACCTTGCCCAGTTTGCCCGGCAGTTCGATCTTCACGTCCGGGTTGTTACTGAAGCCGCCCGGCGTGCCGAGTTGTTTCACGGCCAGTTGCGCGCCTTGGGTCAGGGCATCCTTGAGGCCGCCGGTAGCGTCCTTTTGCGACAAGTCACTGAGTGACAGCGCCATGGCACTGGCGGAAATCATCAAACCTGCACACAGGCCGGCGAAGCGAAGGGTAGGGCGGAACATGGCGGCTTCCTTGTTCGGAAAAAAATGAGCAAAAAAAGAATTAACGGACGGCGTCGACGCGAATTTTCAATGGCTGTGGGTCGCTGCCATTCAGTTGCACGGCGTGATGTTCGGTGGTGATGAACATCAGTTGGCCATTCACTTCGATTCGCGCGCTGACGGAATAACGATGGCCGGGTTTGACCTCGGCGGGATCGTAACTCAGATGGAACGGCAGTGGCACCTGGCCTTTGACCGGGCCTTTCTGCTCGTCGAGTACCACGGCAGGAGCGTCGGCCAGCGATACGTCCTGCAAGCTGACGCTCAAGGTGGCAGTCGGCGGCAGGGCGATGCGTTGCAGGTAGAAGACTTCGCCATCGAGGCTGGTTTTGGCGGCGGGTTGCGGGGTTTGGCAGGCACTGAGCAAAGCAGCCAGTCCCAGAAGCGGAAGTTTTTTCATGCATTCAATCCTTGTCGTTGGCACCTGAAGAAGACTGGCGCCAACGACAATTTAGCGTTTTTTTCAGGCGAGGGCTTAGAAGTTACCTTCCGGTGTTTCACGAACGCTACGAACGACAACGTCCTCCGGGCGCAGGTGGTTTACACCCAGCTCCACTCGATGAAGTTTGATGGTCTTGTAAATCATATGCTCGGGGGTTTCGATGCGTGCACGGATTGCATAGCTATTGCCAGGCAGGACATCCGCAACCTGGTACAGCAGGGAAAAGGTTAACGCTTTCTTTTCCGCATCAGAGATAACTTGTCGGGCAAGTAGTTTGGCTGGGGCATCAGTCGCAGTGACATCCAGCAGATCGACGTAAAGTGTCGAGTTCAGTGGAAGGGCAATCTTGTGCAGGTAGTACACGGTACCGCTGATGTTCATTAAAGGTTCGCTGCTCATTTTGATTTCCTTATCAAATAAATCGTCGGAAATGACGAGCAGTCAGCCTATCGCCAAGGCACCGGAACCAGATGTAGGGGAATTCCCTGATTCGGGGGTGAATCGATGTCAGCGTGGATCGGAAGCTTCCTTGCTTCTGAACCCCTGGGGGCCGTGCGATCAAACAGGCGTGACCAACTCCGCCGCATCTTCGCTGCGATGCAACGCCACCTGACGGATCGACAAGCGGATCTCCGCCGACAACACCCGTTTCGCGGCACCTTCGGCCAGTTCGCCGAGCAGTTCGTGATAGCTAAGCTTGCCGGCCTCGTCACGCTTGAGCACGTCGAGGTCGAGCATCGTCTGGATGAAGTGGCGGAACAGGCTCTTGTCGAAAAATTCCGGCGCGTTCAGGCCATGCAGGATCGACAGGCGCTGGGCCATGACCGTGCACAGGTCTTCCAGTTCTTCGGCGCTGATGCTGTTCTGGCCGCTGTTGAGCAGCAGGGAAACCGTCATGTAGAAGCGCTGCAAGGTCTGGGCGATGCTCTTCGACAGCAGCGTCAGCAACACGAAATGCCGCGAGCTTGGTGCCGGGCGCAGGTAAACGTCGTTCTCGAAACGCAGCAGGCCTTGCTCGACGAACGCTTCGAGCCATTGATCGATCACGGCATCCAGTTCGTCCAGCGACCAGCGAATGAACAGCTCCGATTGCAGGTACGGATACAGTGCGCGGGTGTAGCGCAGGATCTGCTCGCGGCTCATGCGCGACGCACTCTGGAAGAAGCTCGCGAGCAACGCCGGCAACGCGAAAATGTGCAGCACGTTGTTGCGGTAGTAAGTCATCAGGACGGCGTTTTGCTCATCCAGATAGAGGATTTTGCCCAGCGCATCGCTTTGCTCGGACAGCAGGTCCATGTCCTTCACATGCTCGATCAACGCGCGGCCGTCACCTTCCGGCAGCGTAGTGTGCGGCGAGTACGGAACCTTGCGCAGCAGCGCCAGATACAGATCCAGCACCCGCGCCATGGCACGATCGTCCAGTGCCAAGCGACTGGTGGACAGCAATGCCAACGCCACGAGGTTGACCGGATTGATCGCTGCCGCTTCGTTCAGGTGCTGCGCGACTTTCTCGCCGAGGCGGTTGGTGGTTTCGTTGAGCCAGGTCGGTTTGAACTGCGGGCCGAGTTCCTGTTGACGCCAGTCTGGCTGTTCGCTGTCGAGGAATTCCGCCAGTTTGATCGGCTCGCCGAAGTTCACCGCCACCTGGCCGAATCGCTGCTTCAGGGCGCCGATGACTTTGAAGATGTCGAAGATCGATTCTTTCTTCTTGCTCGCGCCACGCAGTTCGCCGAGGTAAGTCCGGCCTTCCAGCACGCGTTCATAACCGATGTACACCGGCACGAACACGATGGGCATGCGCGAGGAGCGCAGGAAGCTGCGCAAGGTGATCGCCAGCATCCCGGTTTTCGGTTGCAACATGCGCCCGGTGCGCGAGCGGCCGCCCTCGACGAAATACTCGACCGGAAAACCTTTGGTGAACAGGGTGTGCAGGTATTCGTTGAACACCGAGGTGTACAGCGGGTTGCCCTTGAAGGTACGGCGCATGAAGAACGCACCGCCGCGACGCAGCAGGCCGCCGATCCCCGGCATGTTGAGGTTGATCCCGGCGGCGATGTGCGGCGGGGTCAGGCCGTTGCGAAACAGCAGATAGGACAGCAGCAGGTAGTCGATATGGCTACGGTGGCACGGCACATAGATCACTTCGTAACCCGGGGCGACCTTCTGCACGCCTTCGATGTTGTTGACCTTGATGCCGTCGTAGATCTTGTTCCAGAACCAGCTCAGCACCACTTCCATGAAGCGTATCGCGGTGTAGGTGTAGTCCGAGGCGATCTCGTTGCCGTAGCGCAGGGCCTGGGCCTTGGCTTTCTCCGGGGAGATATTCTCGCGTTCGGCTTCGTCGAGGATCGCTTGCTTGACCAGCGGCTGGTTGAGCAGGCCTTTGACCAGGTTGCGACGGTGGGAAATGTCCGGGCCGATCACCGCGGCTTTGAGGTTGCGGAAGTGCACCCGCAGAATCCGTTGGGCCATGCGCACGGTGCGCTCGTGGCCCTTGTCGTGCTCGATCAGTTCACGCAGGTGGATCGGCGCGGAGAATTGCACGCGGGTCTTGCGCCCCAGCACGATGATGCTCAGCAAGCGGCGCAGGCGCCCGGTAACCGCCCAGCTATCGGCGAACAGCAGTTTCCATGGACTCGATTCGCTGTCCGGCGACTGGCCCCAGAACACGCTGACCGGAATGATCTGCGCGTCTTCGGCAGCGTTTTGGCTCAGGGCGCTGACCAGTCGGGTCAGGGTCGGTGGCGCGCCGCGTTTGTCCTGGCGACCGAGCCAGTCGGGCTCCGGTGTCAGGTAAAAGAACGCGGCGGGTTCCAGCAGATTGCCGACAGACACCGGCAGCACCGGGCGCGGCAGGCCCGCCTTGCTGCATTCGGTGTCGACCACGGCGAGGTCGGTCAGCGAAGGGTTTTGCAGGACGTAGAACACCGGACGGCTGCGGTCGAGGTTGAGGGTGAACGACGACTGATTGATCGTCTCCGAGCGAACCCAGAGATAGAGCAGTCGGCGCAGGGTGCCAAACACAAGACGGCGGAACGGGGAACGGGTCATACGGCTTCTGCGTGAGTGGAATAAACCGAGCGTTTGCTCGGGCGGTCGATAGTGTGCCGGATTCACTGAAAATCGGCAAAAAAGCGGCAATCAAAGTGCTATTGAGAGATTAAATGTCTGACATATACTCGGCGCACTGTCGCCGTCACCCTCATGGGACCGGTATGCGCAGGCTGACGTTCCCGAGGCTTTCCTGCGAAAAGCCCGATCAATAATAAAAAGGGAGTATGAACAAATGGCAACACGCGAAACCGGCAACGTGAAGTGGTTCAACGACGCCAAGGGCTATGGCTTCATCCAGCGCGAGGACGGGGTGGACGTGTTCGTGCACTACCGCGCGATTCGCGGTGAAGGGCATCGTTCGCTGACTGAAGGCCAGCAGGTCGAGTACGGCGTTGTGACGGGGGAGAAGGGTTTGCAGGCTGAGGATGTGGTGGGGCTGTAAACCCACACTTCAGATCACCGAAATCCCACTGTAGGAGCGAGGCTTGCCCGCGAAGGCGTCATCACTGACGCTAAAAGCTTCGCGGGCAAGCCACGCTCCTACAGGTTCGTGGTGTGATGGGTTACGCAGTTTTCCAGGTGATCTCTTCTTCGCCATCGGCGCTGATGCGCATCCAGCGATCCGCTGTCTCTTCACCTTCTTCCTCGACCCAACTGCCCGGTGCACAACGTACTTCTACGTTCAGCGCGGCAAACGCGGCGCGGGCACAGGCAATGTCGTCTTCCCACGGGGTCTGGTCGCTTTCCAGGTACAGGCTGTTCCATTTTCCTACCGCTTTCGGCAGCCAGGTCACTGGCACGTTGCCGGCCTTGCACTTGTAGGTCTGACCTTTCTGAACCCAATCGGTGCTCGGGCCCAGAGCCGCGCCGAGCCAGGCGGATACGGCCTTGTGGTCGACGTCGGCGTCTTTCAGGTAAATCTCGATATCGGGTTGGCGCATGGATGTCCTCACTGCGGGTCTGAAAAATCCATTCGCGGATTTAGCCGGCCTCAAGCTGCTGCTCAAGACCAAAAATTAAGATTGAAGAACAAAATAATCGTAGCGCATCGAAACAGTGACCTCGAACGGTTCCACTTGTTCGATGACCGCCGCCCGGCGTTCGGCACTGGCGCGCCAGCCGTGAGGCGTCATGGCCAACAGGTTGGCGCGATCCTGACCACTTGCAAGCGTCAGCTTGAATTCCAGGGTTTCACTGTGTTGCAGCGCCATGCCGTCCGGCACCAGGGCCAGATGCTTGTCGTCGGTGTACTCACGCACTTCGTCGTACAGCCGCTCGCGCAATTCCATCAGGTGGCCGCTGGTCGGCCCGACTTTCATCAAGCCGCCGCCGGGGCTGAGCAGGCGTTTGGCTTCTTCCCAGTCCAGCGGGCTGAAGACGCTGGCGAGAAACTGACAACTGCCGGACGCCAACGGCACCCGCGCCATGCTGGCGATCAACCAGGTCAGCTGCGGGTTGCGTTTGCAGGCGCGTTTGACCGCTTCCCGGGATATGTCCAGCGCGTAACCGTCAGCGTTCGGCAAGGCTTCGGCAATTTGCGCGGTGTAGTAGCCCTCGCCACAACCGATGTCGAGCCAGCGCTGCGGCGCGTATTGCGCCGCCAGCTCAGCGAGACGCCTGGCCACCGGCGCGTAATGGCCGGCGTTCAGGAAGTCGCGCCGGGCTTCGACCATCGCCAGGTTATCCCCAGGGTCCCGGCTGTTCTTGTGCTGCACCGGCAACAGGTTCAGGTAACCCTGGCGCGCACGGTCGAAACGATGCCCGGCGGGGCAGGCCACGCCGTTGTCCACCGCGTTCAGCGGTTCGCTGCAGATCGGGCAGGCAAGCATCAGGCGAGCAACTTGATCAGGGTCTGGTAGTAGATTTCGGTCAGCACGTCGAGGTCGGCGGCCAGCACGCGCTCGTTGACCTGGTGGATCGTCGCGTTGACCGGGCCCAGTTCAACCACCTGTGTTCCCATGGTCGCGATAAAGCGCCCATCGGAGGTGCCACCGCTGGTGGAGGCTTTGGTTTCGCGACCGGTGATGTCCTTGATGCTCGACGCGACGGCGTCCAGCAACGCGCCCGGTTCGGTGAGGAACGGCAGACCGGACAGCGCCCAGTCGATGTGCCAGTCCAGGCCATGCTTGTCGAGGATATCGGCGACGCGCTTCTGCAAGCCTTCAACAGTGGACTCGGTGGAGAAGCGGAAATTGAACACCGCCACCAGATCACCGGGGATCACGTTGGTCGCGCCAGTGCCGGAATTCACATTGGAAATCTGGAAACTGGTCGGCGGGAAGAAATCGTTGCCGTGGTCCCAATGCTCGGCGGCCAGTTCGGCCAGTGCCGGGGCGGCGAGGTGGATCGGGTTCTTGGCGAGGTGCGGATAAGCGACGTGACCTTGCACACCGCGTACGGTCAGCTTGGCGCCGAGGGAACCGCGACGGCCATTCTTGACCACGTCACCGACCAGCGTAGTGCTCGACGGTTCGCCGACGATGCACCAGTCTAGACGCTCCTTGCGCGCCGCCAGACGTTCAAC
This sequence comes from Pseudomonas sp. PDM01, assembly GCF_014852325.1. Lineage (NCBI taxonomy): Bacteria > Pseudomonadati > Pseudomonadota > Gammaproteobacteria > Pseudomonadales > Pseudomonadaceae > Pseudomonas > Pseudomonas sp. PDM01. Next base: position 407,184 of record NZ_JACVBK010000005.1, on the reverse strand, counting down.
CACCGCTTTGGTGCCGTGGTGCGCCGGGCCTTCTTCATCGCTGGTGATCAGGAACGCGACTTTGCCCTTGTGATCCGGGTAGTCGGCGACGAAGCGCTCGGCGGCCACGGTCATGGACGCCAGGCTGCCTTTCATGTCCGCTGCGCCACGACCGCAGAGCATGCCGTGTTCGTCGATCAGCGCATTGAACGGGTCGATCTGCCAGGCGGTCACCGGGCCGGTCGGGACCACGTCGGTGTGGCCAGCGAAGCACAGCACCGGGCCGTCGTGTTTGCCGTGGGTGGCCCAGAAGTTATCCACATCTTCGATGCGCATTGGCTCAAGCATAAAACCGGCATCGCCCAGGCGCTGCATCATCTGCTTCTGGCAATCGGCGTCGACCGGCGTCACGGACGGACGGCGGATCAGGTCGATGGCGAGTTGAAGGGTCGGCGAAAGGTCGGCGTGGGCCGTCATGGAAAACTCCGGTGCTTTATCTGTAGGAGCGAGGCTTGCCCGCGAAGAACGATAATGAGGTGTATCTGTTACACCGAGTCGCTTCGTTCGCGGGCAAGCCTCGCTCCTACGGGAAATGGGGGGCAAGGCCTGGAAAATGGCGGTTATCTTAAAGCAAAACGGCGGCCATTGGCCGCCGTTTAGTGCATCTGCAAAGATTTAGACTGCCGGTGCCGTTTCGGCCTCGACGGCCGGTTTCGGCAGCGAGGACAGGAACGCCATGATCAGCGCCGCCAGGTACGGCAGCGACTGCACCAGCAACATGATCACCCAGAAGCGCATGTCGTTGCTCGGCAGCCCGTTCACCAGGAAGATCCCCAGCGCCGCGCCCCACAACAGCAGCATGATGAACATCTCTTCACGCGCTTCCGAAATCGCCACCCAGAAGCCGTGGTTGTCGGCATTTTTCGGCGTGCGGAAGAACGGAATGCTGCTGGTGAAGAAGCCGTACAGCACCGCTTTGGCGATGGTGTGCGACAACGCCAGCCCGGCCAGTGCCGCGCAGAACGCGTCCTTGAGGTTCACGCCAACGGCGCGACGGTAGAGGAAGATGATCTTGCCGACCTTGAACACGAACAGCGCCAATGGCGGGATCGCGAAAATCAGCAACGGCGGATCGACCCGCTGCGGCACGATGATCATCGCCGCCGACCACAACAGTGCGCCTACGGTGAAGAAGATGTTCATGCCATCCGCGACCCACGGCAACCAGCCCGCGAGGAAGTGGTAGCGCTGGCCACGGGTCAGCTCGGTGTCCTTGCCGCGCAGCAGGCTGGCGGTGTGACGCTTGATGATCTGAATCGCACCGTAGGCCCAGCGGAAACGCTGTTTCTTGAAGTCGATAAAGGTATCGGGCATCAGGCCTTTGCCGTAGCTGGTGTGGTAGTACGCCGCCGACAAGCCTTTCTCGAACACGCGCAGACCCAACTCGGCGTCTTCGCAGATGCACCAGTCGGCCCAGCCGAGTTCCTCGAGCACCGAGCGCCGGGTCATGGTCATGGTGCCGTGCTGGATGATCGCGTCGCGGTCGTTACGGGTGACCATGCCGATGTGGAAGAAACCTTTGTATTCCGCGTAGCAAAGCTTCTTGAAGGTGCTTTCGTTCTGGTCGCGATAATCCTGCGGCGACTGCACCACGGCGATTTTCGGATCGGCGAAGTGCGGCACCATGTGCTTGAGCCAGTTCGGGTCGACGCAGTAATCGGAGTCGATCACCGCAATCACTTCGGCATCTTTGGCGGTGTGCGGAATCAGGTAGTTCAGCGCGCCGCCCTTGAAGCCGGCCAGCGGTGCGACGTGGAAGAACTTGAAGCGCGGACCGAGGGTTGCGCAGTAATCGCGCACCGGCTCCCAGACGGCCGGGTCCTTGGTGTTGTTGTCGATGATCAGGACTTCGAAGTCTGGATAGTCGAGGTTGGCCAGGGCGTTGAGGGTCTGTTTGACCATCTCCGGCGGCTCGTTGTAGCAAGGCACGTGAATCGACACTTTCGGCCTGTAGTCCGAATCGCCCACCACCGGCAGGAATTCACGCCGACGCTTGTGGGTCCAGACCGCTTCGGCCAGTTCATGCGCCTCGGTCAGCAGTACGATAAAGACCCCAAGTGCGCCGAGTGCGAGGAGAAATCCTACGGTCAGGCTGAACCAGGTGCTGTATTGCTGGCTGTAGTCGTAGCCGATCCACACCAGCACCGAACCGCACAAGAAGGCGATAAAAGTCAGGAAGGTACGGCCACGTTGACGCAGGGCCGAGCCGTCAATCATCAGCAAGGTCAGGGACAGCAGGGCCAACACCGCCGAGCCGATGGCCAGCACGCGCCATTGCGGGATCGCGACGACCGGGCCTTCGAAGTTGAATTTCTGCTGACGCGCAGCGTTGAACACGCCCCAATACGCGCCCACCGAACCTTCGTCACTGGCCTTCCACGGTTGGTCAAACGCTTCGATCACGAAGTAGTTGAAACCCTGGCGGTTAAGCTTGTTCACCAGCGTACGCAGGTAGATCGCCTGATCTGCCGGGCTCGCATCGGTGCCGCCACGCATGCGGCCGTTGCTCGGCCAGCCAACCTCCGAGAGCAGCAGCGGTTTTTTCGGGAACATCTTTTTCAGGTCGCGGGCGCGGTCGAGGACGAACTGGCCGGCCTTGTCCACCGGGATGTATTCCCAGTAAGGCAGCACGTGCGCGGCAATCAGGTCGACGTGCTTGGCCAGTTCCGGGTGTTCTTCCCAGACGTGCCATTGCTCGGACGTGGTGACCGGCACCTTCACGGCTGCGCGAACGCGATCAAGGAGCACGCTCAGTTCGGCAGCGGTAATTTCCTTACGGAAGATGGCCTCGTTGCCTACGACCACACGAACCACGCTGCGTGAGGAGTTGGCGATTTCGATGGCCCGGGTGATTTCCCGCTCGTTGCGTTCCAGGTCCGGGCTGATCCAGATCCCCAGGGTGACCCGCAGGCCGAATTCCTCTGCCAGTTTGGGAATGTCTCCCAGGGTGCCATCGACCGAGTAGGTACGGATGTTGTCCGTCAGCTTGCTCATGATCTCCAGATCGCGACGCATTTGATCGTCGGTCGGGTACTGCTCTTTCTGCGGATACTGGCCTTGCTGGAACGGCGAGTACGAGAAACCGGAGATCTGTTCAGGCCAGTTGGGGGCGGTGACCGGGCGATTGATCAGCGCCCAGAAGCCGGTAAACAAGGCTGCGATGGCGAGCACCACGACCAGGTTGAGTCCAAATTTACGCGATGACATAGCTATTTCGGGTTCCAAAGGCTGTGGAACGAAGGAACGGTTGGCGATCGCCAAGGGGCGCGCATCCTACACCGGCAGTTCACTGAACGTACATCGGACAGGGAATTGCACGACATTGGGCAATCGGCTTTCACATAAGTTCTTACACTTGTCGCTTGTGGCTTAGATCTTTTGGCGTGTGGCCCTATAATGCGCGCCGGTTTTTGGGGTAATGGTCATGAGTACAGAAGATCCGCGGTTTGCAGGCATCGCCCGTTTGTATGGCATCGAAGGGCTAGAGCGCCTGCGCGCGGCGCACGTGGCGATTGTTGGCGTCGGTGGCGTCGGTTCCTGGGCTGCGGAAGCGGTGGCGCGGTGTGGCGTGGGCGAGATTTCGCTGTTCGACCTCGACGACGTCTGCGTCAGCAATGCCAACCGTCAGTTGCATGCGCTGGACAGCACCGTCGGCAAGCCCAAGGTCGAGGTGATGGCCGAGCGCCTGCGCGGGATCAACCCGGATTGCACGGTGCACGCGGTGGCGGATTTCGTCACCCGCGACACCATGGCCGAATACATCACGCCGAACATCGACTGTGTGATCGACTGCATCGACAGCGTCAACGCCAAGGCTGCGCTGATCGCCTGGTGCAAGCGCCGCAAGATCCAGATCATCACCACCGGGGGGGCGGGCGGGCAGATCGACCCGACGCTGATCCAGGTCTGCGACCTGAACCGTACGTTCAACGACCCGTTGGCCTCGAAAGTGCGCTCGACCCTGCGTCGCGATTACAACTTCTCCCGCACCGTGACCCGTCATTACAGCGTGCCGTGCGTGTTTTCCACCGAGCAGCTGCGTTATCCGAAACCGGACGGCAGCATTTGCCTGCAGAAGAGTTTTGTCGGGGATGGCGTGAAGCTGGACTGCGCGGGCGGGTTTGGTGCTGTGATGATGGTGACGGCGACGTTCGGCATGGTCGCGGCGACCAAGGCTGTGGATAAGATTGTGGCGGGTGTGCGGCGGCCGGCGGATCGCATCAAACCAGGTGTTTGAAACACCATCTCTGTAGGAGCGAGGCTTGCCCGCGAAGGCGTTTTATCTGACACACCGCTTTCGCGGGCAAGCCTCGCTCCTACAGGGGCGCGGCCAACTCATTCATCCGCTGGAGCACGGCGTTGAGGCCATTGCTACGCGAAGGCGACAACTGTCGGCTGAGTCCAAGCTGGTTGAACCATTCCGGCAAATCCACCTGCTGCAATTCGACCGCCGACAACCCGTTAACCCGCGCCAGCAACAACGCCACCAACCCGCGAATCAACCGCGCATCGCTGCTCGCCGCAAACTGCCAGTGGCCGTCCTGCAACGATCCCACCAACCACACCTGACTTTCACAGCCATGCACGCGGTTGGCGTCGACCTTATCCACATCGCTCAATGCCGGCAGCCGGTCGCCCCATTGCATCAGCAGTCGCGCGCGTTGCTCCCAGCCAGCGGCGGCCTGAAAAGTTTCGAGCGCTGTCACGGCATCGGCAGGGAGGTTCATCGCAACAACTCCAGCGCTTGATCCAGCGCATCAAAGAACCGTTGCAGGTCCTCGGAATCGTTGTAAAGCGCCAACGACACCCGAATCGCCCCGGCCAGTTCAAAGCTTTTCAGCAGCGGCATCGCGCAATGATGCCCGGCGCGCACCGCGATCCCCTGTTCTGTCAGCAAGTGCGCCAGATCAGAGTTATGCACACCCTCGACGACAAAACTCGCCAGGGCCAGTTGCGGTTTGCCCAGCAAGCGAATGCCGTCGCGCGCCTCAAGACCTTTCAACAAATAGTCATGCAGCGCGGCTTCATGGGCCGAAACCGCGTCCTGATCGAGGCCGGCGAGGTAATCGAGCGTCGCCCCGAGACCAATCACGCTGGAGATCGGCGGCGTTCCAGCCTCGAAACCGAGCGGAGCAGGACGAAAGCGTGCGTGCTGGTAATCCGCATCCAGCACCATTTCGCCGCCGAACTGCCAATGGCGCAGTTGCTTGAGCGCCTCATGGCGGCCGAACAACACCCCCAGGCCATCCGGGCCATAGAGCTTGTGGCTGGAAAAGACATAAAAGTCGCAACCCAGCGCCTGCACATCGTGTCGGCCATGGACCACGCCTTGGGCGCCATCGACCACGGTCAACGCGTTGTGTGCCTTGGCCATCGCCAGCAGCGCGGGCAATGGCTGCCAGGCGCCAAGCACGTTGGACAGCTGACTGACCGCCAGCAAGCGGGTTCGCGGGCCAATCAACGCGGCGGCGCTGTCGAGGTCGATCAAGCCGTCGGCGTCCAGCGGCAGGATCACCAGTTTCAGATCGCGACGGTGGGCCAGTTGCTGCCATGGCAGCAGGTTGGCGTGGTGCTCCAGGGCGCTGATGACAATTTCATCGCCCGGATTGAACAGGTGTTCCAGGCCATAGGCCAGGAGGTTCAGCGCCGAGGTCGCGCCGTGGGTGAAGATGATCTGTCCGCAATCACCGGCATTCAGCCATTGCGCGACTTTATTGCGGCTGTCCTCGAACGCCTGGGTGGCATGCGCGCCGGGCAAGTGTTGCGCCCGATGCACGTTGGCTGCGCCATTGGCGTAGTAATGCGCCAGGGCATCCAGCAGGGCTTGAGGTTTTTGCGTGGTGGCGGCGTTGTCCAGATAGGTCTGGTCTTGCCGTTGCAGGGCGGCGATGGCCGGAAAATCGGCGCGCCAGGGGGAGAGAATCATCATGGTATCGGGCCCTGCTAAACATGGGCGGACGTACGCCTGACCTGATGGTCTGGGCTACGCCGGACCTGTAGGAGCGAAGCTTGCTCGCGAAGGGGCCGGTGAGATCCCCAAAAGCTTCGCGGGCAAGCCTCGCTCCTACAAGAACAGGTGGTCGTGACGCTCTGCTTAGTTGTGAGCGTGCAGCGCTTCGTTCAGTTCGATCGCCGATTTGTGGGTTTTGCATTCCACGGCACCGGTTTCCGAATTGCGGCGGAACAGCAGGTCCGGCTGACCGGCCAGTTCACGAGCCTTCACGACTTTGACCAGTTTGTTGTTTTCGTCCAGCAGCGCCACTTTGGTGCCAGCGGTCACGTACAGGCCCGATTCAACGGTGTTGCGGTCGCCCAACGGGATACCGATACCGGCGTTGGCGCCGATCAGGCAGCCTTCGCCAACCTTGATCACGATGTTGCCGCCGCCCGACAGGGTGCCCATGGTCGAGCAACCGCCGCCCAGGTCCGAACCCTTGCCGACGAACACGCCAGCGGAAACGCGGCCTTCGATCATGCCCGGGCCTTCGGTGCCAGCGTTGAAGTTGACGAAACCTTCGTGCATCACGGTGGTGCCTTCGCCGACGTAAGCGCCCAGACGGATACGGGCGGCATCAGCGATACGCACGCCGGCCGGCACGACGTAGTCGGTCATTTTCGGGAATTTGTCTACCGAGAACACTTCCAGCAGCTCGCCGCGCAGACGGGCTTCCAGTTGATGTTCGGCCAGTTCTGCGAGGTCGATCGCGCCCTGGCTGGTCCATGCGACGTTCGGCAGCAGCGGGAACACGCCGGCCAGGTTCAGGCCGTGCGGCTTGACCAGACGATGGGACAGCAGGTGCAGCTTGAGGTAAGCCTCAGGCGTGGAAGTCAGCGGCGCATCTTCGGCCAGAATGGTGGCGACCAGCGGCTTGTGGCTTTCGGCCAGACGGGTCAGCAGGGCGGCCTGGGCTGCGTCGACACCTTTCAGTGCTTCAGCCAGTTGCGAAGCCTGGGCAGTGCTGAACGCGATGGCCTGATTGCCTTCGGTGTAACCCAGAACCGGCGCGATGGCCGCGACCAGATCGGCCGACGGGTTGAGCAGCGGCTGAGCGTAAAACACTTCGAGCCATGCGCCCTGACGATTTTGAGTGCCGACACCAAAGGCCAGGCTGAATACGGAAGTGGACATGTAAATACCTCTAACAAAATTGAACGGGCTGGCTTACTTGAGCGCTGCCGCGTAGATATCTGGCTTGAAGCCAATCAGGGTTCGGTCACCGAGATCGAGCACCGGGCGCTTGATCATCGAGGGTTGTGCGAGCATCAGTTCGATGGCTTTCGGCTGGTCGAGATCGGCTTTGCGTTCGTCGTCGAGCTTGCGAAAGGTCGTGCCTGCACGGTTCAACACCACTTGCCAGCCGTGCTCGTCGCACCATTGGCTCAGGTGTTCACGGTCGATTCCGACCGCTTTGTAATCATGAAAGTCATAGCTGACAGCGTGTTCATCGAGCCAGGTGCGCGCCTTTTTCATGGTGTCGCAGGCTTTGATGCCGAAAAGGTGCAACGTTTTGCTTGAATCGGTCAAGGAATTGCCCCCTTTACAGGTGCTGGAAAAAAAAGGTGACGGATTATGCCATGACCGTCCGCTTAAAACGCAAAACCCTGTAGGAGCCGAGCTTGCTCGCGAAAGCGGCTTAACATTCAACATTGATAGTGGCTGACCTGCCGCTTTCGCGAGCAAGCTCGGCTCCTGCAGGGTTTGGGATTTTTTCGAGACTGGCGACAGCCTGCGACATTGGTACAACGGTCAACCCGCAGTCTAAGCGGCTAATATGGCACTTCAATGCTGTCGATTGTCCGGGAACCGCGCTTTATGCAAACCGCCTACACCGTCCTGATCCTGTTGATGCTGGTCAGTGTTTCGCGCCTGGTCGGACGCGTGATCCCGTTGCCATTGCCGCTGGTGCAAATCGGTGCCGGCGCCTTGCTGGCCTGGCCGACGCTCGGTTTGCACGTCGCCCTGGACCCGGAATTGTTTCTGTTTTTGTTTCTGCCGCCGCTGTTGTTCTCCGACGGCTGGCGCATGCCCAAACGCGAGCTTTGGCGACTGCGGGGGCCGATCCTGACCTTGGCGGTCGGCCTGGTGCTGTTTACCGTCGTCGGTGCGGGTTACTTCATTCATTGGTTGTTGCCGAGCATTCCGCTGCCGGTGGCCTTTGCCCTGGCGGCGGTGTTGTCGCCGACGGATGCCGTGGCCGTCTCGGCGATTTCTCAAAACCGACTGCCGACACCACTGATGCACATGTTGCAGGGCGAGGCGCTGATGAATGACGCGTCGGGCCTGGTGACCTTCAAGTTCGCCCTGGTCGCGGCGGTGACCGGGGTGTTCTCGCTGGCCAACGCCAGTCTGACATTTGTGTTGGTGGCGGTTGGTGGCCTGGCGGTCGGTGTCGCACTGAGCTGGCTGGTCGGGCGTTTGCGCTCGTGGATGATTGCTCGCGGTTGGGATGATCCGGCGACTCACGTGGTCTTCATGTTGTTGCTGCCGTTTGCGGCTTACGTGCTGGCCGAACGCCTGGGGGGCTCGGGGATTCTGTCTGCCGTGGCGGCCGGGATGATGCAGAGCTGGCTCGATCTGCTGCCGCGCCAGACCAGCACCCGACTGCTCAACCGCAGCGTCTGGTCACTGTTGGAGTTCGCGTTTAACGGGCTGATCTTCCTGCTGCTGGGTTTGCAGTTGCCGGACATCATCAAAGCCGTGGCCAGCCACGAAACTTCGTTGTGGCCAACGCTGCTGTATCGCTGCCTCGACGTGGTGGCGATTTTCCTGGTGTTGGTGGTGTTGCGGTTTGTCTGGGTGCAGAGCATCTGGCGATTGTCGGGGCTGCTGCGTCGTTGGCGCGGCAAGGGCGAAATGACGCAAGTGCCGACGGCGCGCTCCTGCTGGTTGTTGACCGTCGGTGGGGTGCGCGGTGCGGTGACGCTGGCGGGTGTGTTGTCAGTGCCGATACTGATGGGGAATGAGGCGTTTCCTGAGCGCGATCTGCTGATTTTCATCGCGGCCGGGGTCATTCTGCTGTCGCTGATTGCCGCGTGTATTGCATTGCCATTGCTGCTGCGCGGCATCGAGAAGAGCCCTGACGACAAACGTCGCAGTGAAGTACGCGATGCCTGGCGCAAGACCGCCGAAGCCGCCATTCATGCGCTCGAAACCGAAGAGGCCAATCCGCAGGACGCCGCCCAGGCGGCGCTCGCTGTCGAACTCAAGGCACGGATCATGTCCGAGTATCGGCATCAACTGGAGGTGTTCAACGATTCGGCGGAAGCCCAGGCGCTGGCGTTTCAGATGGACCTGCTGGAACGGCGTCTGCGCTTGAAGGCGCTGCGGGCGCAACGCCTGGAGTTGTATAAGCTCAGCCGTCACCACCAGATTGGTGATGACGTATTGCGCGAGGTGCTGGGGGAGCTGGACTTGAGCGAAGCCAATCTGGGGCAGGTGAAATAGCGTCGCTCGTGCCGGCAAGCCGGCACCTACAGGTTTGTGGTTATTTGCGGCGCTGGATGAAGGCGCGGATGCGTTCAGCGGCTTCCACACACTCGGCCAGTGGCGCAACCAGCGCCATACGCACCCGACCGGCACCCGGATTCGCACCGTCAACGTCACGGGACAGATAAGAGCCAGGCACCACGGTCACGTGTTCTTCGACGAACAGATCGCGGCAGAACGCCTCGTCATCACCTTCAACATTCGGCCACAGGTAAAAACCGCCATCCGGGCGCTGCACGTCCATCACCGGGCCGAGGATTTCCAACACCGCGTCGTACTTCTCGCGATACAACGCACGGTTGGCGCGCACATGCACTTCGTCATTCCACGCAGCAACGCTGGCCAGTTGAGTCTGAACCGGCATCGCGCAGCCGTGGTAGGTGCGGTACAGCAGGAAGCCTTTGAGAATGTCGGCATCACCGGCCACGAAACCCGAACGCAGGCCCGGCAGGTTGGAGCGCTTGGACAGGCTGTGGAACACCACGCAGCGTTTGAAGTCCTTGCGGCCCAGTTCCGCGCAGGCGCTGAGCAGGCCGGCGGGCGGGGTTTGTTCGTTGAAATACAGTTCGCTGTAGCACTCGTCCGCAGCGATCACGAAGTCGTACTCATCGGCCAGGGCGATCAGTTTTTTCAGGGTTTCGACCGGGATCAGCGCGCCGGTCGGGTTGCCCGGCGAGCACAGGAACAGGATCTGGCAACGCTTCCAGATGTCCGGGGAAACGGCATCGAAATCCGGGTTGAAGCCATTCTCGTCCAGGCACGGCAGGTAATGCGGCTTGGCGCCGGCGAGGAACGCGGCACCTTCATAGATCTGATAGAACGGGTTCGGGCTGACCACCAGGGCGTCGTCGCCACGGTTGACCACGGTCTGGGTGAACGCGAACAGCGCTTCGCGGGTGCCGTTCACCGGCAGCACGTTGCGCGCCGGGTCGAGCCAGCCGTTCGGCACGTTGAAGCGGCGTTCGCACCACGCGGCGATGGCTTCACGCAGGGCCGCAATGCCGAGGGTGGTCGGATAGACGGCCATCTGGTCCAGATTGCTTGCCAGGGCTTCGGCGACAAAGCTTGGCGAACGGTGCTTCGGCTCGCCGATGGACAGCGCGATAGGGCGCTTGTCCGGGTTTGGCGTGACGCTGCCGAGCAGGGCGCGGAGCTTCTCGAACGGGTAAGGCTGCAACTGGGACAGAGCGTTGTTCATCGGTAGATCTCGTTCAATGTGGAGGCCTGCCCTCTGTAGGAGCCGGCTTGCTGGCGATTGCATCACTCCGGTACGACTGACACACCGAGGCGATGCTATCGCCAGCAAGCCGGCTCCTACAAAGGACAGGTCTCCACAGGGGGAAATTTGTTAATTCAGATACTGATTCGCGACAGTTTGATATCGGGTTCCTGGCTGACACTGAGCTGTTCGACGATCGCATCCTGCAAACGACTGCACAACAGTGGGTCAGACAACGGTTGGTTGTTGGCGTCGGTAATGAAGAACACGTCTTCCACACGCTCGCCTAGCGTGGCGATCTTGGCGTTCTGCAGTGACAGGTCGAATTCCAGAAAAATCGTGCCAATCCGCGCCAACAACCCTGGGCGATCCGGGGCGCTGAGCTCCAGCACTGTCACCGGGCGCTGGGCGTCGTTGTGGATCGTCACCTGAGGTGCAAACGCGAAATGCTTGAGCTGGCGCGGTACGCGACGCTGGATGATCGTCGGGTAATCGTCCGGGTTGCGCAGGGCTTCGGTCAGGCCTTCGCGAATCTGTTTGACCCGCGCCGGGTTATCGCCAATCGAGTCGCCGTCAGTGTCGAGCACGATGTAGGTGTCGAGGGTGAACTGGCTGCTGGAGGTGATGACCCGGGCGTCGTGAATGTTCAGGTTGAGCTGGTCCATCGCGGCCACGGTCACGGCGAAGAAGTCGTGCTGGTCCGGCGCGTAGATGAAGATCTGCGTACCGCCCTCGAACTCGCGCTGGGTGGTTTCCTTGATCAGCACCAGCGGGCCGCCATCGGCCGGCTGCTGCAGGATCGCATCGGTGTGCCAGGCCACATCGCCGGCGGTGTGACGCAGGAAATAGTCATCGCCCAGTTGCGACCACAACTGCTCGACGTCGTCGGGGTCGTTGCCGCCGCGTACCAGAATGTCCAGGGCTGCGCTCTGGGTCTGGCGGATCTGCATTTCGCGATCCACCGGGTTTTCCAGGCCGCGACGCAACGCACGCTTGGTCTCGGTGTAGAGCTGGCGCAGCAGGCTGGCGCGCCAGGAATTCCACAGCGTCGGGTTGGTGGCGTTGATGTCGGCGACGGTCAGCACGTACAGGTAATCCAGGCGGGTTTCGTCACCGACGATCTGCGCGAAATCATGGATCACCTGCGGGTCGGACAAGTCCTTGCGCTGGGCGGTGGTCGACATCACCAGGTGGTTCTGCACCAGCCAGACGATCAGGCGGCTGTCCCAGATCGGCAATTGATGGCGCTGGCAAAAAGCTTCGGCATCCACTGCGCCGATTTCCGAGTGATCGCCATGCCGGCCCTTGCCGATGTCGTGGTACAGCCCGGCGAGATAGATCAGCTCGGGCTTGGGCAGCTTGCCCATGAGCTTGCTGGCCAGCGGGAATTTTTCCGACACTTGCGTGTACTGCAACTTACGCAGGTGCTTGATCAGGTTCAGGGTGTGCGCATCGACCGTATAGATGTGAAACAGGTCGTGCTGCATCTGCCCGACAATGAAGCCGAACTCCGGCAAATAGCGCCCGAGGATGCCGTAACGGTTCATCCGCCGCAGGTTGCGATGAATGCCGATCTTGCACTTGAACAGTTCGATGAACAGGCTGGTATTGCGAATGTCGTTGCGGAAATCGTCGTCGATCAGGTGCCGGTTTTCCCGCAACAGACGAATGGTGTCGGCGCGCACGCCCTTGATTTCCGGCTGCTGGGCCATCAGCACGAAGATTTCGAGCATGGCGAACGGCGTGCGGCGGAACACGTTGTCGTTGCGCGCCTCGATGTAGCCATCGTGCAACTGGAACCGCGAGTTGATCGGCTGCGGTGGCGCTTCGTCTTCGGGCGCGAGGATGACTTCCTCGAAGTGCTGGATGATCAGGTCGCTGAGCTGGGCGATGCTCATGACCACCCGGTAATACTGCTGCATGAAGTTTTCGATGGCTTGCTTGGCGTCATCGCCCTTGAACCCCAGCAGGCCGGCAATCGAACGCTGGTGGTCGAACAGCAAGCGGTCTTCCGAGCGGCCGGCGAGCATGTGCAGCGCGTAGCGGACTTTCCACAGGAATTCCTGGGATGAAGCCAGCAGGGCGTTTTCGCTCTCGACCAGAAACCCTTCGCCGGCCAATGCCCGCAGGTTCAGGGTGCCGTATTCGCGACGGGCGACCCACAGAATCGTCTGAATATCCCGTAGTCCGCCGGGCGAGCCTTTGACGTTGGGTTCCAGGTTGTATTCGGTGTCGTTGTACTTGTGATGACGGGCCTTTTGCTCGGCGCGTTTGGCCAGGAAGAACTCCTTGCTCGGCCACATGTGCGCAGTGCTGGTGACGTCGAGCATGCGCTGGCGCAAGTGCTCGGGGCCGCAGATGGTGCGGCTTTCCATCAGGTTGGTGACGACCGTCAGGTCGGCGCGGGCTTCAACGGCGCATTCTTCGACCGAGCGAACACTCTGACCGACTTCCAGGCCGATGTCCCACAACAACGTCAGAAAACGCTCGATGGAATCGCGGAAAACTTCGTGGTCGGCGCTGTCCAGCAGGATCAGCAAATCGATATCGGAATAAGGGTGCAATTCCCCGCGACCGTAGCCGCCGACCGCGACCAGCGCGATGTCGGCATCTTCACTCCAGTTGAACTGCTCCCAGGCCTTTTGCAGGATGTTGTCGACGAACCACGCTCGATCCTCGATCAGCCGGCGAATCTCCCGGCCGCTGCGAAAGCGCTCGTCGAGCACCTCGCGCGCCTGGCGGATCGCCTTCTTGAAGGCCGCGATCGGGCTGGCCTTCAGGGCCAGTTCAGCCTGGAACTGGCCACGGTCGAAGAGTTCGGGATCCACCTGTGGCATCGATTGGCTTTCCTATCTATAAGGCTGAGAGCTGTGCGGACCGGATCAGGCCGAAACGCGCGGGATGGTGTCGTCGCTGCGCAGGGTGAAGATCTCATAACCGGTTTCGGTCACTGCCAGGGTGTGTTCCCACTGGGCCGAGAGCTTGCGGTCCTTGGTGATCGCGGTCCAGCCATCGCCCAACACCTTGGTGTCGGCCTTGCCCTGGTTGATCATTGGCTCGATGGTGAAGGTCATGCCCGCTTTCAGTTCCATGCCGGTGCCGGCGCGGCCGTAGTGCAGGATCTGCGGTTCTTCGTGGAACACCTTGCCAATGCCGTGGCCGCAGAACTCGCGAACCACCGAGAAGCCGTTCTTTTCGGCGTGCTTCTGGATCACTTCACCGATGTCGCCCAGGCGGCAGCCGGGTTTGACGATTTCGATGGCCTTGTACATGCATTCCTGGGTCACTTGCGACAGGCGCTCGGCCCAGACCGGCACTGTGCCGACGTGGAACATGCGGCTGGTGTCGCCGTGGTAGCCGTCCTTGATGACGGTGACGTCGATGTTCAGCGTGTCGCCGTCCTTCAATGGCTTCTCGTTCGGGATGCCGTGGCAGACCACGTGGTTGATCGAGGTACAGATCGACTTCGGATAGCCTTTGTAGTTGAGCGGGGCAGGGATGGCCTGCTGCACGTTGACGATGTAGTCGTGGCAGATGCGGTCCAGCTCTTCAGTGGTGACGCCCGGCTTGACATGTTCAGCAATCATTTCCAGCACATCGGCGGCCAGTTTGCCGGCGACACGCATTTTTGCGATGTCCTCCGGGGTTTTGAGGGTGACGGTCATACAGGCTCTCTCTACGCTCGATGGCGCTTGTCAAAACGGAATGGGCAGTGTGCGATCAATCTTTACCGCCCTGAAAAACGCGATTCTAACAGACGAACAGCGCAAATCTGAGCCTCTGTACATCGCTTCTCTCTATAGATAGGCGCATTCTTGAGCGATTCCAAGGGCGCGGATAAAGGCGCGCGTCAGGAATTGAGAATCCGGGTTCCGTTTTTGCGAGCCTTGTGATATAAAATGCGCCGCTTTCCGGGGATACCCCGAAAGGCTTAAATCCACACACGTGTCGACACGATGACCTGGGTGCCTTCAGCTGATGCTGCTGGTTGGTCATTGGGATACGTGGAGGCCAAACCCGACTTATTAAGGAACTATCATGTCCCAAGTCAACATGCGCGATATGCTGAAGGCCGGTGTGCACTTCGGTCACCAGACCCGTTACTGGAACCCGAAAATGGGTAAATACATTTTCGGCGCGCGTAACAAGATCCACATCATCAACCTTGAAAAAACCCTGCCAATGTTCAACGAAGCTCTGACTTTCGTAGAGCGTCTGGCCCAGGGCAAAAACAAGATTCTGTTCGTCGGCACCAAGCGTTCCGCTGGCAAGATCGTTGCTGAAGAAGCAGCACGTTGCGGTTCGCCGTACGTCGATCACCGCTGGTTGGGCGGCATGCTGACCAACTTCAAAACCATCCGTGCTTCCATCAAGCGTCTGCGTGACCTTGAAGTACAAGCCGAAGACGGTACTTTCGCCAAGCTGACCAAGAAAGAAGCGCTGATGCGCTCCCGTGACCTGGAAAAGCTGGATCGTTCCCTGGGTGGTATCAAGGACATGGGCGGTCTGCCAGACGCTCTGTTCGTTATCGACGTTGATCACGAGCGCATCGCGATCACCGAAGCCAACAAGCTGGGCATCCCGGTTATCGGCGTAGTCGATACCAACAGCAGCCCGGAAGGCGTTGACTACATCATCCCAGGTAACGATGACGCAATCCGCGCTATCCAGCTGTACATGGGTTCGATGGCTGACGCAGTAATCCGCGGTCGCAACCACGTTGCTGGCGGCACCGAGCAGTTCGTTGAAGAAGCTCCGGCAGCTGCAGCTGAGTAACTGACGCCTTGGCGTTGACTCAGTAAGCAAAAAGGGGGCTTGGCCCCCTTTTTGCCACCTCGAAAACCATTTGTCCGGTGGCGCATTTACATCATTTGTAACTTGCAGCTGCTAACAAGGGTGGTTCGGGAAGAATTGAACGCCCGTTCGATCGGGTGGAATGGTTGAAAACCTATCCAAGAGGAATTTTGAAATGGCAGAGATTACTGCAGCGTTGGTCAAAGAACTGCGCGAGCGTACTGGCGAAGGCATGATGGACTGCAAAAAGGCCTTGACCAAGGCTGGCGGCGACATCGAAAAAGCCATTGATGACATGCGTGCTTCGGGCGCCATCAAGGCTGCCAAGAAAGCAGGCAACGTGGCTGCTGAAGGCGCTATCGCTCTGAAAGAAGACGGTAAATCCGCCGTTCTGCTGGAAGTGAACTCGCAGACCGACTTCCTGGCTCTGCAGGACGACTTCAAGGCATTTGTTGCTGCAAGCGTTGAAAAAGCGTTCGCCGACAAGCTGACTGACGTCGCTCCGCTGATCGAAGCTCAAGAAGCTGCTCGCCTGGTACTGGTCGGCAAGGTTGGCGAAAACGTCAACATCCGTCGCCTGGTTCGCGTTGAAGGTGATGTTGTTGGTGGTTACCTGCACGGCAACAAAATCGGTGTTGCGGTTGTTCTGAAGGGCGGCGACGTTGAGCTGGCCAAAGACATCGCTATGCACGTAGCGGCCAGCAACCCTGAGTTCCTGCTGCCATCGGAAGTTTCTGCTGAAGCTATCGAGCGCGAAAAAGCCGTGTTCCTGCAGCTGAACGAAGAAAAAATCAAAGGCAAGCCAGAAAACATTGTTGAGAACATGGTCAAAGGCCGTATCAGCAAGTTCCTGGCTGAAGCAAGCCTGGTTGAGCAGGCGTTCGTCAAGAACCCTGAAATCAAGGTTGGCGAACTGGCCAAGAAAGCCGGTGCAGAAATCGTTTCTTTCACCTACTTCAAAGTAGGCGAAGGCATCGAGAAGCCGGTCGACAACTTCGCTGAAGAAGTTGCTGCCCAGCTGGCTGCCGCCAAGCAATAAGACGGTTTTTTAACTGTCGCCCTGAAGAGGCTGCCCGCTTACGCGCGCAGCCTCTTTTCAGATGGGGCACCAATTTTTAATTGGTTTCCTTTTGGAACTGGCTTACAAAGCCATGTTCCGATGGCGCTGAAGCAGCGCCAAGCTAGAGTGAACGCCAGCTGTAAACAGCTCGCAAAGAATTTTTAAAATACGCCGCAGGAGAGATTCGCAATGGCTCAGCAGGGCAGTGGTTATCAGGCTCGCTATAAACGCATTCTACTCAAGCTTAGCGGCGAGGCCCTGATGGGCTCGGAAGAGTTCGGGATCGATCCGAAAGTTCTGGACCGCATGGCGCTGGAAGTCGGCCAACTGGTCGGCATCGGCGTCCAGGTCGGCCTGGTGATCGGCGGCGGCAACCTGTTCCGTGGTGCAGCGCTGAGCGCGGCGGGCATGGATCGGGTCACCGGCGACCACATGGGCATGCTGGCCACCGTGATGAATGCCTTGGCCATGCGCGACGCGCTGGAACGTGCCAATATCTCGGCCATCGTGATGTCGGCGATTTCCATGGTTGGCGTGACTGATCACTACGATCGTCGCAAAGCCATGCGCCACCTGAATGCCAAGGAAGTCGTGATCTTCGCGGCCGGTACCGGCAATCCGTTCTTCACCACGGATTCGGCGGCCTGCCTGCGAGCAATCGAAATCGATGCCGATGTCGTGCTGAAAGCGACCAAGGTCGATGGCGTCTACACCGCTGATCCATTCAAAGACCCGCATGCCGAGAAGTTCGATCATCTGACCTACGATGAAGTGCTGGATCGCAAGCTGGGTGTGATGGATCTGACCGCCATTTGCCTGTGCCGCGACCACAAGATGCCGTTGCGCGTATTTAACATGAACAAACCCGGCGCCCTGCTGAACATCGTGCATGGCGGCGCTGAAGGGACCCTGATCGAGGAAGGCCAACAATGATCAACGAAATCAAGAAAGACGCTAAAGAGCGTATGCAGAAATCCGTCGAGTCGCTGATGCACAACTTCGGCCGTATTCGTACTGGCCAGGCGCACCCAAGCATCCTCGAAGGCGTGATGGTGCCGTACTACGGTTCCGACACCCCGATCAAGCAAGTCGCCAACATCACCGTCAAAGACGCCCGTACCCTGCAAGTGGTCGCTTTCGAGCGCAACATGCTGGGCGCCGTCGACAAGGCCATCGGCAGTGCTGGTCTGAACCTCAACCCGACCAACCTGGGTGAGTTGCTGCTGATCTCCATGCCGGCCCTGACCGAAGAAACCCGCAAGGGCTTCACCAAGCAGGCTCGCGATGTCGCTGAAGATGCCCGTGTTGCCGTGCGCAACATCCGTCGTGATGCGAACAGCCAGCTCAAGGATCTGGTCAAGGAAAAGGAAATCAGTGAAGACGAAGAACGTCGCGCCACTGGTGAAATTGATGATCTGACCAAAAAGTACGTGGCTGAAATCGACGCGAATTTGGCGCAGAAAGAAAAAGACCTGATGGCCGTATAAGGGTCGCGTTTTCATGGAAAAGACCAAGCAGTCAGTGCCGTCCGCGGTGCCGCGTCATGTCGCGATCATCATGGATGGCAATAATCGCTGGGCGAAAAAACGCTTTATGCCAGGTGTCGCCGGGCATAAAGCGGGTGTGGACGCAGTTCGTGCAGTGATCGAGGTGTGTGCCGAGGCCAAGGTCGAGGTATTGACCCTGTTCGCCTTCTCCAGCGAGAACTGGCAGCGTCCGGCCGATGAAGTCAGTGCCTTGATGGATCTGTTCTTCAAGGCGTTGCGTCGTGAGGCCAAGCGCCTCAACGACAACAACATCAGTCTGCGCATCATTGGTGACCGTTCGCGTTTCCATCCGGAGCTTCAGGCTGCGATGCGTGAAGCGGAAGCGATGACCGCGGGCACCAATCGCTTCGTTCTGCAGATCGCCGCCAACTACGGCGGTCAGTGGGACATCGCGCAAGCCGCACAGCGTCTGGCGCGGGAAGTTCAGGCCGGGCATCTGCGTCCGGAAGACATCACCCCGGAACTGTTGCAAACCTGCCTGGCCACTGGCGATCTGCCGTTGCCGGACTTGTGCATCCGTACCGGTGGCGAGCACCGCATCAGCAACTTCCTGCTGTGGCAACTGGCCTACGCCGAGTTGTACTTCTCCGACCTGTTCTGGCCGGACTTCAAACACGACGCCATGCGCACCGCGCTGGCCGATTTCGCTTCTCGCCAGCGCCGCTTCGGTAAAACGAGCGAGCAGGTCGAGGCTGGGGCCCGGGTTTAATGCTCAAACAACGAATCATCACCGCGCTGATCCTGTTGCCGATCGCCTTGTGCGGGTTTTTCCTGCTCGAAGGCTCCGGTTTCGCGCTGTTCATCGGGCTGGTCGTGACCCTCGGTGCCTGGGAATGGGCGCGTCTGGCGGGCTTCACTGAGCAGCCGATCCGCGTTGCCTATGCTGCAGTCGTCGCGTTGATGCTGTTTGTCATGCATATCCTGCCGGGCCTGGCACCTTGGGTGCTGGGCGCTTCGGTGCTGTGGTGGGGCGTGGCGACGTACCTGGTGTTGACGTATCCGCGTTCGAGCGAGCGTTGGTCCAGTGCGGCGACCAAATTGGTGATTGGCTTGTTGATTCTCCTGCCGGCCTGGCAAGGTCTGGTGCAGATCAAACAATACCCATTGGGCAACTGGTTGATCATGGCCGTCATGGTGCTGGTCTGGGGTGCCGACATCGGTGCTTACTTTTCCGGTCGGGCCTTCGGCAAGCGCAAGCTGGCACCGCAGGTCAGTCCCGGCAAGAGCTGGGAAGGCGTGTATGGCGGCCTCGCGCTGAGCCTGGTCATCACCGTTATTGTCGGCCTGGTTCGCGACTGGACGGTTGCCGAGCTTTTCAAAGGGTTGATCGGTGCCGCAATTATCGTGTTCATCTCGGTAGTGGGTGACCTCACCGAAAGCATGTTCAAGCGCCAGTCCGGGGTCAAGGACAGTAGCAATCTGCTTCCCGGCCACGGTGGTGTACTCGATCGCATCGACAGCCTGACGGCAGCGATCCCGGTGTTCGCGGTGTTGTTGTGGATGGCGGCACCGTGAGCCGCCCTCAACAGATTACCGTTCTGGGGGCTACCGGCTCGATCGGCCTGAGCACGCTCGACGTTATTGCCCGTCATCCCGAGCGTTATCAAGTGTTCGCCTTGAGCGGTTTCACTCGCCTGAGTGAGTTGTTCGCGTTGTGCGTCCGTCATACGCCACGGTTCGCCGTTGTGCCAGAGCAGGGCGCTGCCCGAGGCTTGCAGGACGACTTGCGTGCGGCCGGGTTGTCGACCCGCGTTCTGGTGGGGGAGGAGGGGCTGTGTCAGGTCGCCGCCGATCCTGAGGTCGATGCCGTCATGGCCGCCATTGTTGGCGCGGCGGGCCTGCGCCCGACGCTGGCGGCGGTCGAGGCTGGCAAGAAAATACTCCTGGCCAACAAAGAAGCACTGGTGATGTCCGGTGCGTTATTCATGCAGGCCGTACGTAAAAGCGGTTCGGTGCTGCTGCCGATCGACAGCGAGCACAACGCGATTTTCCAGTGCATGCCGCAGGATTTCGCTCGTGGGCTGGGTGCGGTCGGTGTCCGTCGGATCTTGCTGACAGCTTCCGGTGGTCCTTTCCGTCAGACGCCTATGGCTGAGCTGGTGCATGTAACCCCTGATCAGGCGTGTGCCCATCCGAACTGGTCCATGGGGCGCAAGATTTCGGTGGATTCGGCCAGCATGATGAACAAAGGCCTCGAGCTGATCGAAGCCTGCTGGCTGTTTGATGCCAAGCCGTCCCAGGTCGAAGTGGTGATTCACTCGCAGAGCGTGATTCATTCGCTTGTCGATTACATCGATGGTTCGGTCCTGGCTCAGTTGGGTAATCCCGACATGCGTACGCCTATTGCCAATGCGCTCGCCTGGCCCGAACGTATCGACTCAGGTGTCGCACCGCTGGATCTGTTTGCCATTGCGCGCCTGGATTTCCAGGCTCCCGATGAAGAGCGTTTCCCATGCCTGCGCCTGGCGCGTCAGGCCGCAGAGGCTGGCAATAGCGCGCCAGCCATGCTCAATGCGGCGAATGAAGTGGCTGTCGCGGCCTTTCTCGACGGGCGGGTTCGCTATCTGGAAATCGCGAGTATCATCGAAGAAGTGTTAAATCTCGAGCCCGTGGTTGCGGTGGATGATCTCGAGGCGGTGTTCACGGCTGACGCGAAAGCGCGAGTACTGGCTGGGCAGTGGTTGAGTCGTCACGGGCGGTAAGTGCTGCAATACGTTGGCCCATGCAGCACCGGATAAGTTGCGGAGAAAGTAGATGAGCGCGCTCTATATGATTGTCGGCACCCTGGTAGCCCTGGGCGTGCTGGTCACTTTCCACGAATTCGGCCATTTCTGGGTCGCACGTCGCTGTGGAGTCAAAGTGCTGCGTTTCTCCGTGGGCTTCGGTATGCCGTTGCTGCGCTGGCACGACAAGAAAGGCACTGAATTCGTGATTGCCGCCATCCCGCTGGGTGGCTACGTGAAAATGCTCGACGAGCGTGAAGGTGAAGTGCCGGCCGATCAGCTCGATCAATCCTTCAATCGCAAATCCGTCCGTCAGCGCATTGCTATCGTGTCGGCGGGGCCGATTGCCAACTTCTTGCTGGCGATGATTTTTTTCTGGGTGCTCGCCATGCTTGGCAGCGAGCAGGTGCGGCCAGTCATCGGTGCCGTTGAGTCCGGCAGCATCGCCGCCAGGGCGGGTTTGAGTGCAGGTCAGGAAATTGTTGCCATTGATGGTGAGCCGACTTCGGGCTGGGGCGCCGTAAATCTGCAACTGGTTCGCCGTCTTGGCGAAAGCGGTTCCCTTCAGTTGCTGGTTCGTGAGCAGGGTTCCACAGCGGATTCGCCGCGTGAGCTGGTGCTGGATAAATGGCTCAAGGGCGCTGACGAGCCGGATCCGATTCGCTCGCTGGGTATTCGCCCATGGCGTCCGGCGTTGCCGCCGGTGCTGGCGGAACTCGATCCGAAAGGCCCGGCGCAGGCTGCCGGCCTGAAGACCGGTGACCGATTGTTGGCCCTGGATGGCAAGGCGCTCGATGACTGGCAACAAGTGGTCGATATCGTCCGTATTCATCCTGATACCAAAATCATGCTGCGCGTCGAGCGCGATGGTGCTCAAATCGACGTCCCTGTGACGCTCGCTGCTCGCGGCGAGAAAAAGTCGCCCAGTGGTTATCTCGGTGCCGGGGTGAAAGCGATCGATTGGCCACCGGAGATGATTCGCGAGGTCAGTTACGGTCCTTTGGCAGCGATTGGCGAGGGGGCTCGACGCACCTGGACCATGAGCATACTGACCCTCGATTCGCTCAAGAAAATGTTGTTCGGTGAGCTCTCGGTAAAAAACTTGAGTGGACCGATAACCATTGCTAAAGTGGCGGGCGCTTCTGCCCAGTCGGGCGTCGCTGATTTCCTGAATTTCCTTGCTTATCTGAGTATTAGCCTGGGTGTTCTGAATTTGTTGCCCATTCCGGTACTGGATGGGGGGCATTTGTTGTTTTATCTGATTGAGTGGGCGCGTGGTCGCCCCTTGTCGGATCGGGTGCAGGGTTGGGGGATACAGATCGGCATCAGTTTGGTGGTCGGGGTGATGTTGCTCGCTCTGGTCAATGATTTGGGTCGTCTGTAGCACTTCGCTGAATTGCGAATCTGCCGCATTTTGCGGCAGTTTGTTTATTGCCAGTTGGAATAAGAAAGGACTTCATGAAACGTCTGCTGCTAACTGCGGTTCTCACCGTATTGATGATCGCCGAAGTTCACGCCGAGTCCTTCACTATCTCTGATATTCGCGTCAATGGCCTCCAGCGGGTCTCCGCGGGTAGCGTCTTTGGTGCCTTGCCGTTGAACGTCGGTGAACAGGCGGATGATCGTCGCCTGGTGGAATCCACTCGTGCGCTGTTCAAAACCGGGTTCTTTCAAGATATCCAGCTGGGCCGTGATGGCAACGTCCTGGTCATTACTGTAGTCGAGCGTCCGTCCGTCGCCAGTATCGAGATCGAGGGTAACAAGGCGATCTCCACTGAAGACCTGATGAAGGGCCTCAAACAGTCCGGTCTGGCCGAAGGCGAGATCTTCCAGCGCGCCACCCTCGAAGGTGTTCGTAACGAGCTGCAGCGCCAGTACGTCGCTCAGGGCCGCTACTCGGCTACCGTTGACACCGAAGTGGTGCCGCAGCCGCGTAACCGCGTCGGCCTCAAGGTCAATATCAACGAAGGCACCGTTGCAGCTATCCAGCACATCAACGTGGTGGGTAACACGGTCTTCCCTGATGAAGACCTGATCGACCTGTTCGAACTCAAGACCACCAACTGGTTGTCGTTCTTCAAGAACGACGACAAGTACGCTCGTGAAAAACTGTCCGGTGACCTGGAGCGTCTGCGTTCCTACTACCTGGACCGTGGCTATATCAACATGGATATCGCTTCGACCCAGGTGTCCATCACCCCGGACAAGAAGCACGTCTACATCACCGTCAACGTCAACGAAGGCGAGAAGTACACCGTTCGTGACGTCAAGCTGAGCGGCGACCTGAAAGTTCCTGAAGACCAGGTCAAGTCCCTGTTGCTGGTGCAGAAAGGCCAGGTGTTCTCGCGCAAGCTGATGACCACCACCTCCGAACTGATCACCCGTCGCCTGGGTAACGAGGGTTACACCTTCGCCAACGTCAACGGCGTACCTCAGCCGCACGATGAAGACCACACCGTCGATATCACTTTCGCGGTCGATCCGGGCAAGCGTGCTTACGTTAACCGCATCAACTTCCGTGGCAACACCAAGTCCGAAGACGAAGTGCTGCGCCGTGAAATGCGTCAGATGGAAGGCGGCTGGGCTTCGACTTACCTGATCGACCAATCCAAGACCCGTCTTGAGCGTCTGGGCTTCTTCAAGGAAGTCAACGTCGAAACCCCGGCTGTACCGGGTGTCGATGACCAGGTTGACGTGAACTACAGCGTTGAAGAGCAAGCGTCCGGTTCGATTACCGCCAGCGTCGGCTTTGCACAGAGTGCCGGTCTGATCCTCGGTGGTTCGATCACCCAGAACAACTTCCTCGGTACCGGTAACAAGGTCAGCGTTGGCTTGACCCGCAGTGAATACCAGAGCCGCTATAACTTCGGTTATGTCGACCCGTACTGGACTGCTGACGGTGTGAGCCTGGGTTACAACGCGTTCTATCGCACCACTGACTACAAAGACCTCGACGTCGACGTTGCCAGCTATGCGGTAGACAGCTACGGTGCCGGCGCGAGCGTCGGTTATCCGATCAGCGAGACTTCGCGTCTGACCTTCGGCCTGACTGCGCAACAGGACAAGATCAAGACTGGCCTGTACACCGTTGACGAAATCTTCGACTTCGTTAACAAGGAAGGCGACAGCTACCTGAACTTCAAGGCTTCGGCCGGTTGGTCCGAGTCGACCCTGAACAAAGGCGTGCTGGCGACCCGTGGTCATTCGCAAAGCCTTGTGCTGGAAACCACGACCCCTGGCAGCGACCTGTCGTTCTTCAAACTCGACTACCGTGGCCAGTTGTTCCAGCCGTTGACCGAAAACTACACCATGCGCCTGCATACCGAGCTGGGTTATGGCGATGGCTACGGTTCGACCGATGGCTTGCCGTTCTATGAAAACTACTATGCTGGTGGTTTCAACTCGGTTCGTGGCTTCAAGGACAGCACCCTGGGTCCTCGCAGTACTCCAAGTACCGGCAAGAACCCTGGCACTGCGCTCGATCCGGACCAGGATCCGCTGCCGTTCGGTGGTAACGTCCTGATCCAGGGTGGTGTGGAGGTTCTTTTCCCTCTGCCGTTCGTCAAGGATCAGCGTTCCCTGCGCACCTCGGTATTCTGGGACGTGGGTAACGTGTTCGACTCGCAGTGCAAGTCGACCACCAATGCCGATGGTTCGAAGTCCAATACACAGTGCAACGACATCAGCCTGAGCAACATGGCCAGCTCTGTCGGTGTAGGCGTGACATGGGTTACCGCACTGGGTCCTCTGAGTTTCGCGTTGGCCATGCCGATCAAGAAACCGGATGAGGCTGAAACTCAAGTGTTCCAATTCTCCCTCGGCCAGACGTTCTAAGCGTCTGACCCAAGATAACGACAATGGATTTTGTAGGAGTGCATCGTGCGTAAGTTGACTCAATTGGTTCTCCTGGCGACCGTACTGGTAGCAGGCCCGGCTTTTGCCGACATGAAAATTGCCGTTCTGAACTATCAAATGGCTTTGCTGGAATCCGATGCGGCCAAGAAGTACGCCGTGGATGCCGAGAAGAAGTTCGGCCCGCAACTGACCAAGCTCAAGACGCTGGAAAGCAGTGCCAAGGGTATTCAGGACCGTCTGATGGCTGGCGGCGACAAGATGCAGCAAGGCGAGCGTGAGCGTCTGGAACTTGAATTCAAGCAAAAGGCCCGTGACTTCCAGTTCCAGTCCAAGGAATTGAACGAAGCCAAAGCCGTTGCCGACCGTGAAATGCTGAAGCAGCTCAAGCCGAAACTGGACAGCGCTGTGGAAGAAGTCATCAAGAAAGGTGCTTTTGACCTGGTCTTCGAGCGTGGCGCAGTGATTGATGTCAAACCTCAGTACGACATCACTCGCCAGGTTATCGAGCGCATGAATCAGCTGAAGTAATCCATGACAGCGACCATAAAACTCGGCCAGTTGGCCGAGTTCCTCGGCGCCACCCTACGTGGCGACCCAGAGAAGGAAATTACTGGGCTAGCCACTTTGCAAGAGGCTGGCCCAGCTCAGTTGAGCTTTCTGGCAAATCCTCAATACCGCAAATACCTGGCTGACAGCCGGGCTGCAGCACTGTTGCTGAAAGCCGCTGACGCTGAAGGTTTTGCCGGGAATGCATTGGTCGTACCTGATCCGTACGCCGCCTACGCTCGTGTTTCCCACCTGTTCGATCCCAAGCCCAAGGCGGCTGCCGGCATTCATCCGACCGCAGTGATTGCGGCGGACGCGGTGGTTGATCCAGCGGCGAGCATCGGTGCCTTTGTGGTCATCGAGAGCGGGGCGCGAGTTGATGCAGGCACGACCATCGGCGCGCATTGCTTCATCGGCGCTCGTAGCGTTATCGGCGAAGGTGGCTGGCTCGCACCGCGCGTCACGCTGTATCACGACGTGCGCATCGGCAAGCGGGTGGTGATTCAGTCCGGTGCAGTGTTGGGTGGCGAAGGCTTCGGCTTTGCCAACGAGAAAGGCATCTGGCAGAAAATCGCCCAGATCGGTGGCGTTCTGGTCGGTGACGATGTGGAGATCGGCGTGAATACTGCCATCGACCGCGGTGCACTGGCCGATACCATTCTTGGTAATGGCGTCAAGCTCGACAATCAGATTCAGATCGCCCACAACGTTCAGGTTGGTGATCACACTGCCATGGCGGCGTGCGTGGGGATTTCCGGCAGCACCAAAATCGGCAAGCATTGCATGCTCGCCGGTGGCGTAGGGCTGGTGGGACATATCGAAATTTGCGACAAGGTTTTCATTACCGGGATGACCATGGTGACCCACTCGATTACCGAGCCGGGCTCCTATTCTTCCGGTACGGCCATGCAACCGGCTGCCGAATGGCGCAAAAGCGCGGCACGTATCCGTCAGCTCGATGACATCGCGCGGCGGTTGCGACAGCTGGAAAAGCGAGTAGGGGAAGTGACCCCTGACGGTATTGCTTCATCAGATGGCTGATACCATTTCCATATCAAGTGTGCACAGCCGCTAGACTGCCTCCTTGATTTGCTAGAGGAGCGCGCGTCAGTCGCGCGTTCCCAATCTTTACATAGGCTTCCCCCCGAAATGATGGACATCAACGAGATTCGCGAATACCTGCCTCACCGTTACCCGTTCCTGCTGGTGGACCGGGTCGTGGATCTGGATGTGGAAGGCAAGCGCATTCGCGCCTACAAGAATGTCAGCATCAACGAACCGTTCTTCAATGGTCACTTCCCTGCGCATCCAATCATGCCGGGCGTACTGATCATCGAAGCGATGGCTCAGGCTGCCGGGATCCTTGGTTTCAAGATGCTGGACGTGAAGCCGGCTGATGGCACCCTGTACTACTTCGTAGGCTCCGACAAACTGCGTTTCCGTCAGCCGGTCAAGCCTGGCGACCAGTTGATCCTTGAAGCCACGTTCATCAGCTGCAAGCGCAAGATCTGGAAGTTCGAATGCCAGGCATCGGTAGATGGCAAGCCGGTCTGCTCGGCCGAGATCATTTGTGCGGAACAAAAAGTATGAGTTTGATTGACCCTCGCGCAATCATCGATCCGACGGCCATCCTGGCCGACGACGTCGAGGTCGGCCCTTGGTCGATCGTCGGCGCTGGTGTGGAAATCGGCGAGGGGACAGTGATCGGGCCGCATGTGATTCTCAAAGGCCCGACCCGAATCGGTAAGCACAACCGCATCTACCAGTTTTCTTCGGTAGGCGAAGACACGCCCGATCTGAAATACAAGGGTGAAGAAACCCGTCTGGTCATCGGTGACCACAACGTCATCCGTGAAGGCGTGACCATTCACCGCGGGACTATTCAGGACCGTTCCGAAACGACCCTGGGCGATCACAACCTGATCATGGCCTACGCTCACATCGGCCACGACAGCGTCATCGGCAACCATTGCATCCTGGTCAACAACACCGCGTTGGCGGGCCATGTGCATGTTGAAGACTGGGCGATCCTGTCCGGTTTTACCCTGGTTCACCAGTATTGCCACATCGGCGCCCACAGCTTTTCCGGTATGGGCACCGCCATCGGCAAGGACGTTCCAGCGTACGTCACGGTGTTCGGCAACCCGGCCGAAGCTCGCAGCATGAACTTCGAAGGCATGCGCCGTCGTGGTTTCAGCGAAGACGCGATCCACGCCCTGCGCCGTGCCTACAAGGTGGTTTATCGCCAGGGGCTCACGGTTGAGCAGGCACTCGCGGAGCTGGCCGAGCCTTCGGAGCAGTTTCCGGAAGTTGCGGTGTTCCGTGACTCCATCCAGTCTTCGACCCGCGGCATCACACGTTAATCATGGCTAATCTGCGTATTGCGCTGGTGGCGGGTGAGGCTTCCGGTGACATTCTGGGCGCCGGTCTCATGCGTGCGCTCAAGGCTCAGCATCCGGCGGTCGAGTTCATCGGTGTCGGTGGCCCGCTGATGCAGGCTGAAGGCCTGACCTCGTATTTTCCGATGGAACGTCTCTCGGTCATGGGGCTGGTGGAAGTGCTCGGTCGGCTGCGCGAGTTGTTGAAACGCCGCAAGAAGCTGATCGCAGACCTGATCGCCGAGAAACCGGACGTGTTCATCGGTATCGATGCGCCGGATTTCAACCTCAATATCGAACTGAAGCTGCGTCAGGCCGGGATCAAGACCGTGCATTACGTCAGCCCGTCAGTGTGGGCGTGGCGGCAGAAGCGAGTGCTGAAGATTCGCGAAGGTTGCGACCTGATGCTGACGCTGTTCCCGTTCGAAGCGAAATTCTATGAAGAGAAGGGCGTGCCGGTGCGGTTTGTCGGTCACACCTTGGCCGATGCGATACCCCTTGAGGCTGATCGTCGCGCCGCACGCGCCGAGCTCGGTTTGCCTGATGGCCCATTGGTCGCGCTGATGCCGGGTAGTCGCGGTGGCGAAGTCGGGCGTCTGGGCGCTTTGTTCCTCGATGCCGCCGAGCGTTTGCGCGCCATGCGCCCTGGCGTGCGGTTCATTATTCCTTGCGCCAGCCCTCAGCGCCGCATGCAGCTTGAAGAACTGCTGGCCGGTCGCGATCTGCCGCTGACCCTGCTCGACGGCAAGTCCCATCTGGCGCTGGCCGCCTGCGACGCAGTGTTGATTGCCTCTGGAACGGCGACCCTCGAAGCCTTGCTGTACAAGCGTCCGATGGTGGTGGCTTATCGCCTGGCACCGCTGACGTTCTGGATCCTCAAGCGCATGGTGAAAAGCCCTTACGTCTCGTTGCCGAACCTGCTCGCCCAGCGCCTCTTGGTGCCTGAATTGTTACAGGACGATGCAACGGTTGAAGCCTTGGCCCAGACGCTGTCGCCCCTGATCGAAGGTGGCGAAGAGCAGACCCGCGGCTTCGACGAAATTCACCGGACCTTGCGCCTGGATGCCTCCAATCAGGCGGCGGACGCGGTACTGAATCTGATCGGCAAAACACAATGACAAAAGCACAACAGATGGGCCTTGATTTCACCCTGGTCGCCGAAGTCGAAGAGCTGGTTGCCGGTGTGGATGAAGTCGGTCGCGGCCCGCTCTGCGGCGCTGTGGTGACGGCTGCGGTGATCCTCGATCCGAATCGTCCGATCCTTGGCCTCAACGATTCGAAGAAGCTCACCGAAGCCCGCCGCGAAAAACTCTTCGACGAAATCTGCGAAAAAGCCCTGAGCTGGTGCATCGCTCGCGCGGAAGTCGAAGAAATCGACGAGCTGAACATCCTGCATGCCACCATGCTGGCCATGCAGCGTGCGATCGAAGGCCTGCACATTCAGCCAAAACTGGCGATGATCGACGGTAATCGTTGCCCGAAACTGGCCATGCGCGCTGAAGCCGTGGTCAAGGGCGACAGCAAGGTCCCGGCCATCGCCGCGGCCTCGATTCTGGCCAAGGTCAGCCGCGACCGTGAAATGGCGGCATTCGAACTGATTTACCCGGGTTACGGCATCGGCGGTCACAAAGGCTACCCGACGCCCGTTCATCTGGAAGCGCTGGCACGCTTGGGGCCGACGCCGATTCACCGCCGCTCGTTCGCACCGGTGCGGTTGGCGTATGAGGCGCGCGAAAGCCTCATCGAGAGTTAGTCGCGAGGCTGATGTTTTCGCCAAGGCCCGGTACAATCCGGGCCTTGTTGTCTTCACGTTTCTAGACAGGATCACTATGCCGGCTTCATTCGTTCACCTACGCCTGCACACTGAATACTCCCTGGTCGACGGTCTGGTGCGGATCAAACCGCTGGTCAAGACCCTGGTCGGCATGAACATGCCTGCCGTAGCGGTCACTGACCAGAACAACATGTGTTCCCTGGTCAAATTCTATAAAGCCTCGATGGGCGCAGGTATCAAGCCGATCTGCGGCGCCGACTTGTGGCTGTCGAACAAGGACCCGGACAACGCCCTGAGCCGGATCAGCCTGTTGGCGATGAACGCTGTCGGCTATCGCAACCTGACTGAGCTGATCTCCCGCGGTTTCATCGACGGCCAGCGTAATGGCTCGATCATCATCGAGCGTGAGTGGGTGGCCGAGGCCAGCGAAGGCTTGATCATGCTGTCGGCGGCGAAGGAAGGCGAAATCGGCCTGGCCATGCTCAGCGGCAATCCGGCGGAAGCGGAAAAACTGGCACGCGAATGGATGGCGGTGTTCCCGGATCGTTTCTACCTGGAAATCCAGCGCACCAACCGCCCTAACGATGAAGAACAACTGCACGGCGCCGTGGCCCTGGCCGAGAAAATCGGCGCGCCGCTGGTAGCGACCAACGACGTGCGCTTCATCAAGCAGGAAGATTTCGCGGCTCACGAAACCCGCGTCTGCATCGGTGAGGGCCGCGCCCTCGACGATCCGCGGCGTTCGAAGAACTACAGCGATCAGCAATACCTCAAAAGCGCCGAGGAAATGGCCGAGCTGTTCAGCGACATTCCCGAGGCGCTGGAAAACACCGTCGAGATCGCGAAGCGCTGCAACATCGAAGTGAAGCTGGGCACGCACTTCCTGCCCAACTTCCCGATTCCCGATGGCATGACCATTGACGAATATTTCCGCAAGGTGTCCTTCGATGGCCTGGAAGAACGGCTGACCGTTCTGCTGCCCAAGGACACCACCGAAGACTATGAAGCCAAGCGCCAGGTCTACGTCGACCGGTTGAATTTCGAGCTGGATATCATCATCCAGATGGGCTTCCCCGGTTACTTCCTGATCGTTATGGACTTTATCCAGTGGGCCAAGAGCAACGGCGTGCCGGTAGGCCCTGGCCGTGGATCGGGTGCCGGATCGCTGGTGGCCTATGTACAGAAGATCACCGACCTCGATCCGCTGGAATACGACCTGCTGTTCGAACGCTTCCTTAACCCGGAACGGGTTTCCATGCCCGACTTCGACGTCGACTTCTGCATGGACGGTCGTGACCGCGTGATCGACTACGTGGCCGAGAAATACGGCCGCAACGCGGTAAGCCAGATCATCACTTTCGGTTCCATGGCCGCCAAGGCTGTGGTCCGTGACGTGGCGCGGGTGCAGGGCAAGTCCTACGGCCTGGCGGATCGTCTGTCGAAGATGATTCCGTTCGAAGTCGGCATGACCCTGGAAAAAGCCTACGAGCAGGAAGAAATCCTGCGTGACTTCATCAAGGTCGATGAAGAAGCCGCGGAAATCTGGGAGATGGCGCGCAAGCTCGAAGGCGTCGTGCGTAACGTCGGTAAACACGCCGGTGGTGTGGTTATCGCGCCGACCAAGCTGACCGACTTCTCGCCGATCTATTGCGACGAGGCCGGTGACGGCCTGGTAACCCAGTTCGACAAGGACGACGTTGAAGCCGCCGGCCTGGTGAAGTTCGACTTCCTCGGTCTGCGGACCCTGACGGTCATCGACTGGGCGCTGAAAACCATCAACCGCGACCGCGCCAAGGTCAACGAACCACCGCTGGACATCGCGTTCATTCCGCTGGACGACAAGCCAACCTATACGCTGCTGCAAAAAGCGGAAACCACTGCGGTGTTCCAGCTCGAGTCGCGCGGCATGAAAGAGCTGATCAAAAAGCTCAAGCCCGACTGCCTGGAAGACTTGATCGCACTGGTGGCCCTGTTCCGTCCGGGCCCTTTGCAATCCGGCATGGTTGACGACTTTATCAACCGTAAGCACGGCCGCGCCGAACTCGCTTACCCGCACTCGGATTACCAGTACGAAGGCCTGAAACCGGTACTGGCACCGACTTACGGCATCATCCTGTATCAGGAACAGGTGATGCAGATCGCCCAGGTCATGGCCGGTTACACCCTCGGCGGTGCGGACATGCTGCGGCGGGCCATGGGTAAGAAAAAGCCCGAAGAAATGGCCAAGCAGCGCGGCGGTTTCATTGAAGGTTGCAAGACCAACAATATCGAAGCCGACCTGGCCGGTAACATTTTCGACCTGGTAGAGAAATTCGCCGGTTACGGCTTCAACAAATCCCACTCCGCCGCCTACGGGCTGGTGTCGTACCAGACCGCGTGGCTGAAAACGCACTACCCGGCGCCGTTCATGGCCGCGGTACTGTCGGCGGATATGCACAACACCGACAAGGTCGTGACCTTGATCGAAGAAATTCGCACCATGAAGCTGCGTCTCGACGCGCCGGATGTGAATACTTCGGAGTTCAAGTTCACGGTGAACGACGAAGGCCGCATCATTTACGGCCTTGGCGCGATCAAGGGTGTGGGCGAAGGCCCGGTAGAGGCGATTACCGAGGCGCGTCAGGACGGTCCGTTCAAGGATCTGTTCGATTTCTGCGCCCGTGTCGACCTCAAGCGCATCAACAAGCGCACCCTCGACGGTTTGATCCGCAGCGGTGCGCTGGATCGTCTGGGCCCGTATTTCCATGACGAACCGAAAGCGTATCAAGCGAGCATCGACCAGAACCGCGCGGTGCTGCTGAATGCGATGGAAGGGGCGATCAAGGCCGCTGAACAAACCGCTCGCACCCACGACAGTGGTCACGCCGATCTGTTTGGCGGGCTGTTCGTCGAGGCAGACGCCGACGTCTACGCCAATCACCGCAAGGCGAAAGAGCTGACCCTGAAGGAACGCCTGAAAGGGGAGAAAGACACCCTGGGCCTGTACCTGACCGGTCACCCGATCGACGAATACGAAGGCGAAATCCGCCGCTTTGCCCGTCAGCGCATCATCGACCTGAAGCCGGCTCGCGATACACAGACCGTCGCGGGCATGATCATCGCCCTGCGTGTGATGAAGAACAAAAAGGGCGACAAGATGGGGTTCATCACCCTTGACGATCGTTCTGGGCGGATCGAAGCTTCGTTGTTTGCCGATGCGTTCCATTCGGCGCAGTCGCTGTTGCAGACTGACGCGATGGTTGTTGTCGAAGGCGAAGTCAGCAACGACGATTTCTCCGGCGGTTTGCGCCTGCGGGTCAAGCGGGTGATGAGCATGGAAGATGCGCGCACCAACCTGGCCGAAAGTCTGCGCTTGAAGCTGCAGACCAAGGATTTGAAAGGCGATCAGCTACGCTGGCTGGGTGAGCTGTTCAAGCGTCACCGAGGTGCGTGCCCGATCACCATGGAGTACACGAGCCCCGATGCGAAGGCCTTGCTGCAGTTCGGCGAGACCTGGCGAATCGACCCGGCGGATGCGTTGATTCAAGCCTTGCGTGACCAGTTCGGGCGAGACAACGTCTTCCTCCAATACCGTTGACGGTCAGGTAGCAACTGAACGCCCTGATCTCGACCTGAATTTTTAATCTCGACCTGAACGCGCCTCTCCCTTAAGGTAGGGCGCGAATAGACAACCGGCCGGCCCAAGCTCTCTTGGACGTCGACCCAAGACGGACGCCTATGAACCCGAATTTTCTAGATTTCGAACAGCCGATCGCCGACCTGCAAGCCAAGATCGAAGAGTTGCGCTTGGTCGGTAACGACAATTCGCTGAATATCGGCGATGAGATCTCCCGCCTGCAGGACAAAAGCAGCACGCTGACCGAAGACATCTTCGGCAAGCTGACCAGCTGGCAGATCGCGCGTCTGGCGCGTCACCCGAAACGTCCATATACCCTGGACTACATCGAACACATCTTCACCGAGTTCGACGAGCTGCACGGCGACCGTCACTTCTCCGACGACGCTGCCATCGTTGGCGGCGTGGCCCGTCTGGACGACCAGCCGGTGATGATCATCGGTCACCAGAAAGGTCGCGAAGTGCGCGAGAAGGTTCGCCGCAACTTCGGCATGCCGCGTCCGGAAGGCTACCGCAAGGCGTGCCGCCTGATGGAAATGGCCGAGCGCTTCAAAATGCCGATCCTGACCTTCATCGACACGCCGGGTGCTTACCCGGGCATCGACGCTGAAGAGCGCAACCAGAGCGAAGCGATTGCCTGGAACCTGCGTGTCATGGCTCGCCTGAAAACCCCGATCATCGCCACCGTAATCGGTGAAGGTGGTTCCGGTGGTGCACTGGCAATCGGCGTGTGCGATCAGTTGAACATGCTGCAGTACTCGACCTACGCGGTGATCTCGCCGGAAGGTTGTGCGTCGATTCTGTGGAAAACCGCCGAAAAAGCGCCGGATGCTGCAGAAGCCATGGGCATCACCGCTGAGCGCCTGAAAGGCCTGGGCATCGTTGACAAAGTGATCGGCGAACCTCTGGGCGGCGCTCATCGCGACCCGGTGGCGGCTGCTGCATCGATCCGTGCCGAGCTGACCTCGCAACTGGCGATGCTGAAGAAGTTCGACAACGAAGCGCTGCTCAAGCGCCGTTACGAGCGACTGATGAGCTACGGTCTCTAAGCCGGGCGCGCAATACCCCTGTGGGAGCGAGCCTGCTCGCGATTGCGGTTTAACATTCAACTAATCGGTTGGCTGTTTGACCGCAATCGCGAGCAGGCTCGCTCCCACATTTGATTTGTGCAAAGGGAAAGATATGGATCGGCCCACGATTGATTTGCCTTCCCGGCTATTGATGAATCTGAACCCGTGGCGCAATGCTGCGAAATGGCTCATCGCCTTCTCCGGTGGACTCGACTCCACGGTCCTTTTGCACCTTCTCGCCCATCTCGCCAAAACCGAACACCTCCCTGAGCTGAAAGCTATCCACATTCATCACGGCCTCCAGTCTGCGGCCGATGCGTGGCCGGAGCATTGCCAGTCAGTCTGTGATGCGCTGGGAATACCGCTACAGGTCGTTCACGTCCAGGTTCAGCCCGGCGCCAGCCTTGAGCGTGCAGCCCGTGACGCGCGCTATGGCGCGTTCATCGAGGCTACTCAAGCCAATGAAGTGCTGCTGACCGCCCAGCATCGTGATGATCAGGCGGAAACCCTGTTGTTCCGATTGCTGCGTGGGGCAGGGGTGAGAGGGTTGTCGGGGATGCCGCGCCAGCGTGTGTTGGGCAAAGGGCATCTGCTGCGACCCTTGCTCGATGTCTCGCGAGCAGAGTTGGAGGGGTACGCGAACCAGTACTCATTGAGCTGGATCGAGGATCCTTCCAATCAGGATCGACGTTTCTCGCGTAATTACTTGCGCAATCAGGTGTTCCCGGTGCTGACCGAGCGCTGGCCTCAAGCGATGGCGACTATGGCTCGCAGCGCCGCGCATCTGAGCGAAGCGCAGGAGCTGCTCGATGAGTTGGCGCAAATCGATCTGGCCCAGGCCGGCTCCATCAGTGAATTCGATTGGTTGGGTGTGCCGTCACTTGAGCTTTCTACGCTTGCCAGCCTGTCCGCCGCTCGCCAGCGAAATGCAGTGAGTCACTGGCTCTCGGCACTGACCCGTTTACCGGACAGCGACCATTGGTCGGGTTGGGAAGATTTTCGTGATGCGGCCGCGGATGCCTCTCCGGTCTGGCGCTTGGCCGATGGGGAATTGCATCGGGCGAACGGGCGGATCTGGTGGCTGTCGGGCTGCTGGCTGCGAACGCCGCCGCCCGCGCCTGATTGGCCTTATCCCTCGCGATCACTGGCGTTGCCAGATAACGGCGTGCTCTCGCTCACCGGTCAAACCCCCGATGGCCCGCTGCATATCCGCTATCGTGAAGGGGGTGAGGTCATGAGTCTGCCCGAGCGCGGCCATCGTGATCTGAAGCGTTTGCTCAACGAACGTGGGGTCCCGGGCTTCGTCCGTGGCAGATTGCCGCTGCTCTATCAGGGCGAGCAATTGTTGGCGGTGGCGAGGCTGCAAGGTTTGAATGGCAGTGAGCAGGACGGCTGGAATTTGCATTGGCAGCCACCGAACGAAGATCAAGGTTTGAGCTGAAAGGGGCTTTCCGGTAGACTACGCTCCCTTCTTGATACAACTTCTGTGGATTCGCCTGAATTGCAGGAGTTGCCGATTACCAAGCAGTCTTTGCTGGGCGATTCCAAAAAATGTGTAGCGAGCAACGTACCGGTGTTTCATCTTCCGGTCTGTCCCAACGCGGCGGTTTTTTTGAAAGGTGCACTGTGATTAATGCAGGTGATCGGGGGCTTCGGCCTTCCTTCGCTTTCCCCGGCGGCTCGGACCGCTTTAACGCAGACTTCTAGGGTTTTTCATGACGCGCTACATATTCGTCACGGGCGGTGTTGTTTCTTCATTGGGGAAAGGCATTGCATCGGCTTCATTGGCGGCCATCCTGGAGGCGCGGGGACTTAAGGTCACCATGCTGAAGCTGGATCCGTACATCAACGTCGATCCGGGCACCATGAGCCCGTTCCAGCACGGTGAAGTGTTCGTCACCCACGACGGCGCCGAGACCGACCTGGACCTGGGTCACTACGAGCGGTTCATCCGCACGACCATGACCCAGAACAACAACTTCACCACCGGCCGTGTCTACGAACACGTCCTGCGCAAAGAGCGCCGTGGTGATTACCTGGGCGCGACCATCCAGGTGATCCCGCACATCACCGACGAAATCAAGCGCCGGATCATCAAGGGCGCCGGCGATGCCGACGTGGCCATGGTCGAGATCGGTGGCACCGTGGGTGACATCGAATCCCAACCGTTCCTCGAAGCCATCCGCCAGCTGCGTTTCGAAGTCGGCGCCAAGCGCGCGATGCTGATGCACCTGACACTGGTGCCGTACATCGCCACTGCCGGCGAAACCAAAACCAAGCCAACCCAGCACTCGGTCAAGGAGCTGCGCTCCATCGGCCTGCAACCTGACGTGCTGGTGTGCCGCTCCGATCACCCGATCGACATCTCCTCGCGTCGCAAGATCGCGCAATTCACCAACGTTGAAGAACGTGCGGTAATCGCGCTGGAAGACGCCGACACCATCTACAAGATCCCGGGCATCCTGCATTCGCAAGGCCTGGATGATTTTGTGGTCGAGCGTTTCGGCCTGCAATGCGGCGGCGCCGATCTGTCCGAGTGGGAAGCCGTGGTTGACGCCAAGCTCAATCCTGAGCACGAAGTCACCATCGCCATGGTCGGCAAGTACATGGAATTGCTGGACGCCTACAAGTCGCTGATCGAAGCGATGAGTCACGCCGGCATCAGCAACCGCACCAAGGTCAACCTGCGCTACATCGATTCCGAAGACATCGAAAACCAGGGCACCGCGCTGCTGGAAGGCGTCGACGCGATTCTGGTTCCAGGCGGCTTCGGTCTGCGCGGCGTGGAAGGCAAGAT
This sequence comes from Pseudomonas sp. PDM01, assembly GCF_014852325.1. NCBI lineage: Bacteria > Pseudomonadati > Pseudomonadota > Gammaproteobacteria > Pseudomonadales > Pseudomonadaceae > Pseudomonas > Pseudomonas sp. PDM01. The sequence goes on along the minus strand of NZ_JACVBK010000005.1, from coordinate 370,279 downwards.
CACCGCCGTCCAGTACGCTCGCGAAAACAAGGTTCCGTACCTCGGCATCTGCCTGGGCATGCAAGTGGCGGTCATCGAGTTCGCTCGTAACGTCATGGGCTGGAAAGACGCCAACTCCACCGAGTTCGATCGTGCAAGCGGTCACCCGGTCGTGGGTCTGATCACCGAGTGGGAAGACGCCACCGGCGCCGTCGAAACCCGTACCGAAACCTCCGATCTGGGCGGCACCATGCGTCTCGGCGCACAGGATTGCCTGCTGGAGCCGGGTTCCCTGGTCCACGGCTGCTACGGCAAGGACGTGATCGTCGAGCGTCACCGTCACCGCTACGAAGTGAACAACAACCTGCTGCCGAAAATCATGGAAGCCGGCCTGAAAATCTCCGGTCGCTCCGGTGATGGCGCGCTGGTTGAAGTGGTCGAAGCCCCGGATCATCCATGGTTCGTCGCTTGCCAGTTCCACCCTGAGTTCACCTCGACGCCACGCGACGGTCACCCGTTGTTCAGCGGCTTCGTCAAAGCAGCTTTGGCTCAACACCAGAAGAAGGCTTGAACCTTATGGCGCAGAAGATCATCCGCGTAGGCGATATCGAGATTGCCAACGACAAGCCAATGGTGCTTTTCGGTGGCATGAACGTGCTGGAAAGCCGCGACATGGCGATGCAGGTCTGCGAAGAGTACGTGAAGGTTACCGAGAAACTCGGTATCCCTTACGTGTTCAAGGCCAGCTTCGACAAGGCCAACCGTTCCTCCGTGACCTCTTACCGTGGCCCCGGCCTGGAAGAGGGCATGCGGATTTTCCAGGACATCAAGCAAGCCTTCGGCGTGCCGATCATCACCGACGTCCACGAGCCTGAACAGGCTGCGGTCGTCGCTGAAGTCTGCGACATCATCCAGCTGCCGGCCTTCCTGTCGCGCCAGACCGACCTCGTGGTCGCGATGGCCAAGACCGGTGCGGTGATCAACATCAAGAAAGCCCAGTTCCTCGCACCTCAGGAAATGAAACACATCCTGAACAAGTGCGTGGAAGCGGGTAACGATCAGTTGATCCTCTGCGAGCGTGGTTCTAGCTTCGGCTACAACAACCTGGTGGTCGACATGCTCGGCTTCGGCATCATGAAGCAGTTCGAGTACCCGGTGTTCTTCGACGTGACCCACGCGCTGCAAATGCCTGGCGGTCGTGCCGATTCCGCCGGCGGTCGTCGCGCCCAGGTCCTCGATCTGGCGAAAGCCGGGATCAGCCAGTCACTGGCCGGTCTGTTCCTCGAAGCACACCCGGACCCGGACAACGCCAAATGCGACGGCCCTTGCGCCTTGCGTCTGGACAAACTGGAGCCATTCCTGGCCCAGCTCAAAGCTTTGGACGAACTGGTGAAGAGTTTTCCGACGGTAGAAACCGCGTAATCCTCATTTCTCCGGTAAAGTACCGCACGATTTGTTGCTCAGGCCCTCGGGCCTGAGCCTTATCGTCCGCAAGTCTGCCCGTTGCACATCACTTGCCGGCGATAAAAGATTTCCTTCAGCTGCGTCGTTTTCGTCAACTTTGGAGTGTTTACAACAATGGCAAAAATCGTCGACATCAAAGGTCGTGAAGTTCTCGACTCCCGTGGCAACCCCACCGTGGAAGCGGACGTGCTTCTCGATAACGGCATCATCGGCAGCGCTTGCGCGCCGTCCGGTGCTTCCACTGGCTCGCGTGAAGCGCTCGAGCTGCGTGATGGCGACAAGAGCCGTTACCTGGGCAAAGGCGTTCTGAAAGCCGTCGCCAACATCAACGGTCCGATCCGCGACCTGTTGAAAGGTACAGATCCGAGCGACCAGAAAGCGCTGGATCACGCGATGATCAAGCTGGACGGTACTGAAAACAAAGGCTCCCTGGGCGCCAACGCGATCCTCGCCGTTTCCCTGGCTGCGGCCAAGGCAGCAGCTCAGGACCAGGACCTGCCGCTGTACGCACACATCGCCAACCTGAACGGCACCCCGGGTGTTTACTCGATGCCGGTTCCGATGATGAACATCATCAACGGTGGCGAGCACGCCGATAACAACGTCGACATCCAGGAATTCATGGTTCAGCCGGTTGGCGCCAAGTCTTTCTCGGAAGGTCTGCGCATGGGCACCGAGATTTTCCATCACCTCAAAGCTGTGTTGAAGGCTCGTGGCCTGAGCACTGCCGTCGGTGACGAAGGTGGTTTCGCACCGAACCTGGCTTCCAACGAAGACGCTTTGAAAGTGATCTCCGAAGCCGTGGCCAACGCCGGTTACAAGCTGGGCACCGACGTGACCCTGGCACTGGACTGCGCGGCCAGCGAGTTCTACGAAGACGGCAAGTACAACCTGTCCGGCGAAGGCCAGGTGTTCACCGCTGAAGGTTTCGCCGATTACCTGAAAGGCCTGACCGAGCGTTACCCGATCATCTCCATCGAAGATGGCCTGGACGAGTCCGACTGGGCTGGCTGGAAAATCCTCACCGACAAGATCGGCGAGAAAACCCAGCTGGTAGGCGACGACCTGTTCGTAACCAACACCAAGATCCTGAAAGAAGGCATCGATAAAAAGATCGCCAACTCGATCCTGATCAAGTTCAACCAGATCGGCACCCTGACCGAAACCCTGGAAGCCATCCAGATGGCCAAGGCCGCCGGTTACACCGCCGTGATCTCGCACCGCTCCGGCGAAACCGAAGATTCGACCATTGCCGACCTGGCTGTGGGCACTTCGGCTGGCCAGATCAAGACCGGCTCCCTGTGCCGTTCCGACCGCGTTTCCAAGTACAACCAACTGCTGCGTATCGAAGAGCAGTTGAACGGCAAGGCCAAGTACAACGGCCGCAGCGAGTTCCGCGGTTAAGCTGTAGAAGGTAAAAAGACACCGGATTGTGTCGGAAAAATCGCGACAGCGACGTTTTTGCCACTAATCTGATGCCTTAAGAGCACAAGCCTGGATTTTCCAGGCTTCGTGCTATCAGAAGCTTCAAAGTTTTGGCATGGCTGTCTTTTTTCACTGGATACCTGATATTCGATGCGCAGTCCCAATTGGTTGTTCCTCGTCTTGCTCTTGTTGCTGGCTGGCCTGCAATACCGCCTGTGGGTGGGTAATGGCAGTCTGGCGCAAGTGGCCGAGCTGACTCAGCAGATCGCGGATCAACATGCTGAGAACGAAGGCCTGCTGGAGCGCAATCGGGTCATGGACGCTGAAGTCAGTGAATTGAAAAAAGGCATGGAGACCGTTGAAGAGCGGGCTCGCCATGAGTTGGGCATGGTCAAGGACGGTGAAACCCTTTACCAGTTGGCTCAATGAATTCCTCGTTACCGGCCTTCTGGGCCGTTATCCCTGCCGCGGGCGTCGGTGCCCGTATGGCCGCAGACCGTCCCAAGCAATACTTGCACCTGGGCGGGCGCACTATTCTTGAACACAGCCTTGGCTGTTTCCTTGATCATCCTTCCCTGAAGGGACTGGTGGTCAGTCTGGCTGTTGATGATCCTTATTGGCCCAATCTGGCATGCGCCGGCGATTCGCGTATTCAACGCGTTGACGGTGGTGCCGAGCGTTCCGGGTCGGTGCTCAATGCCTTGCTGCACTTGCATGCGTTGGGTGCGGACGATGAGGATTGGGTGTTGGTCCACGATGCGGCGCGGCCGAATCTGAGCCGCGATGATCTGGACAAGTTGCTGGTTGAACTGGCTGACGATCCGGTCGGCGGGCTGCTGGCGGTTCCGGCACGCGATACCCTGAAGCGGGTCGACAAGCACGGTCGTGTCGTTGAAACCGTGGACCGCAGCGTGATCTGGCAGGCGTATACGCCGCAGATGTTTCGACTTGGCGCGTTGCATCGGGCGTTGGCGGACAGTCTGGTGGCGGATGCTGTTATCACTGATGAAGCGTCGGCGATGGAGTGGGCTGGTTCATCGCCACGCCTTATCGAAGGGCGTTCCGACAATCTCAAGGTCACACGTCCCGAAGATCTGGAATGGTTGAGACAGCGCTGGGCTAACCGCCGCTGATTCTTCAGCGCTTGATAGATTGCAATCGCGGGCAAGCCCGCTCCCACAGTTTTTTGTAGTCCTTGTGGGAGCGGGCTTGCCCGCGATGGCGGCGGTCCAGACAACCAGCATTCCACTGACACACCGACCCTCTTCTAACTCCGGTACTCCGGCCTTTCGGCCAACCCTTCCTTCAAATAATCCACCAACTTGCGCACCTTCGGCGACAGATGCCGCTGCTGTGGATAAAGCGCCCAAACGGCAGTGTTCGGCGGCTGATGAGCCTCCAGCAGCGAAATCAATTCCCCGCTTTTCAGATGCTCCAGCACATAGTAATCCGGCAACTGACAGAGCCCGACGCCCTGTAACGCCGCATCCAGCACCGCTTGCCCACTGTTGCAACGCCAGTTTCCCTGCACCCGCTGGGAAAATTCCCGCCCGTTCTGTTCCAGTTGCCACAGGTCCGAACTACCGATGAGGCAGTTGTGGCGGCTCAATTCCGACAAGCTATGTGGGCGACCATACCGTTCCAGGTAGGACGGCGACGCACACAAATACATGCGTCGCGGTGCCAGTCGCGTCGCCACCAGTCGTGAGTCCTGAAGGCGGCCGAGGCGGATCGCCAGGTCCAGGCCTTCATGCACCAGGTCGAGTTGCCGGTTGCTCAGCTCGATATCAATCCGCAGTTGCGGATAGAGCCCCATGAATCGCGTCACCAGCGGCACGATAAAGCGCTCGCCGTAGGCCACCGCGCAGGTCATGCGCAACATGCCTTTGGGCTCGCTGGTCAGGTCGCCGACAGCTCTGAGTGCCTCTTCACGACCGTCCTGCAACCGTTGGCAATGCTGCAAAAACGTTTGCCCGGCTTCGGTCAGCGTGACTCGCCGGGTGCTGCGATAAAGCAGGCGCGTCTGAAGGCGTTCTTCGAGGCGTACTATTTGGCGACTGATGTGGGAGGAAGACACCCCAAGACGCTCCGCCGCCGCCGTAAACTGGCTGCACTCGGCCACGGCGACGAACTCGTCGATACCTTCCCAGCGGTTCTCGGACATTAACGATTATCCCTGTGTGGCAATAATGTTTTGCTTTTGTCCGGATTATTCACCGTAAGGCGCTGTATTACACTCACTGTCTCGTTTTATTCACTGGAGAACCAACATGATCAAGTCGCGCGCCGCCGTTGCCTTCGAGGCCAAGAAACCCCTCGAGATCGTTGAAGTCGATGTCGCCCTGCCCAAGGCCGGTGAAGTTCTGTTGCGTGTGGTTGCCTCCGGTGTCTGTCATACCGATGCCTACACCCTGTCGGGCGCTGACCCGGAAGGTATCTTCCCGTCGATCCTCGGTCATGAAGGTGGCGCGGTGGTTGAAGCGATCGGCGAGGGCGTGACCTCGGTCGCTGTCGGCGATCATGTGATCCCGCTGTACACCCCGGAATGCCGCCAGTGCAAATTCTGCCTGTCGGGCAAGACCAACCTGTGCCAGGCGATTCGTGCGACCCAGGGCAAAGGCCTGATGCCAGATGGCACCACGCGTTTTTCCTACAAGGGCCAGCCGATTTTCCACTACATGGGCACCTCGACGTTCTCCGAATACACCGTGCTGCCGGAAATCTCCGTCGCCAAGATTCCTAAAGAAGCGCCACTGGAAAAAGTCTGCCTGCTGGGCTGCGGCGTCACCACCGGCATTGGCGCGGTACTCAACACAGCCAAGGTGAAACCGGGTGATACCGTGGCGATTTTCGGTCTTGGCGGTATTGGTCTGTCGGCGGTCATTGGCGCGGTAAAAGCCAAGGCTGCGCGCATCATCGCCATCGACATCAACCCGGCCAAATTCGAAATCGCCAAACAGTTGGGTGCAACCGACTGCGTGAACCCGAAAGACTTCGACCGTCCGATCCAGGAAGTCATCGTCGACATGACCGATGGCGGCGTCGACTTTTCCTTCGAATGCATCGGCAATGTCCAATTGATGCGCGCCGCACTTGAGTGCTGCCACAAAGGCTGGGGCGAGTCGGTGATCATCGGCGTCGCCGGTGCCGGTCAGGAAATCGCTACCCGCCCATTCCAGTTGGTCACCGGTCGCGTCTGGCGCGGTTCGGCGTTCGGCGGTGTGCGCGGTCGTACCGAGTTGCCGAGCTATGTCGAAATGGCCGAGACCGGCGAAATCCCGCTGGATACGTTCATCACCCACACCATGGGCCTGGAAGATATCAACAAGGCTTTCGACCTGATGCATGAAGGAAAAAGCATCCGTTCCGTCATTCATTTCTGAGGTCGGTCATGAGCCTGGAAAATATCTCCTGCCAGAAAAGCTTCGGCGGCTGGCACAAACGCTACCGGCACCGCTCCGACGTGCTCGGTTGCGACATGGTGTTTGCCGTGTACCTGCCGCCGCAAGCGGAGCAGGGCGGCAAACTGCCGGTGCTGTACTGGTTGTCCGGCCTGACCTGCACCGACGAAAACTTCATGCAAAAGGCCGGCGCCATGCGCATGGCCGCCGAGCTTGGGTTGATCATCGTTGCCCCGGACACCAGCCCGCGCGGTCCCGATGTGCCGGGTGATCCGGACGGTGCCTGGGACTTCGGCCTCGGCGCCGGGTTTTATCTGAATGCCACGCAGGAACCCTGGTCGCGGCACTATCGGATGCATGACTATGTCGTGCAGGAATTGCCGGCATTGGTCGAAGCCCATTTCCCGGCTTCGGACAAGCGCGGTATCAGCGGCCACTCCATGGGCGGTCACGGCGCGCTGGTCTGTGCGTTGCGCAATCCGGGGCGTTATCAGTCGGTGTCGGCGTTCTCGCCGATCAACAATCCGATAGATTGCCCGTGGGGTCAGAAAGCCTTTTCCCGTTACCTGGGCGAAGACCGTTCGAAGTGGCGCGAGTGGGATGCCTGTGCGCTGATTGCCGAGGCTGACGAGAAGCTGCCGCTGTTGGTCGACCAAGGTGATCGAGATGATTTTCTCGCCACCCAGCTCAAGCCTGAAGCCCTGCAACAGGCGGCCAAACTGGCCGGTCATCCGCTGACGTTGCGCTTGCAACCGGGCTACGACCACAGCTATTTCTTCATCGCCAGCTTCATCGATGAACACTTGCAGCATCATGGACGTGCTCTAAGCGCCTAATGACTGACAAAGCAGGTAGAATCACGCCCTGACAAAAATCGGGGCGTTTTTTTATGCGTATTGGCCACGGCTATGATGTGCACCGTTTCGCTGAAGGCGATTTCATTACTCTGGGCGGCGTGCGCATTGCACACGGCTTCGGGCTGCTCGCTCATTCCGACGGTGACGTCCTGCTGCACGCCTTGAGCGATGCCTTGCTCGGCGCTGCTGCGCTGGGTGATATCGGCAAGCATTTCCCGGACACCGACCCGACATTCAAGGGTGCCGACAGCCGTGTGCTGTTGCGTCATGTCGTCGCACTGGTCCACGCCAAGGGCTGGAAGGTCGGCAACGTCGATAACACCATCGTCGCCCAGGCGCCAAAAATGGCCCCGCATATCGAATCGATGCGTGCGCTGATTGCCGCGGATCTTCAAGTTGAGTTGGATCAAGTGAACGTGAAAGCTACCACCACCGAAAAGCTCGGCTTTGTCGGTCGCGAAGAAGGTATTGCCGTGCACTCCGTTGCCTTGTTGCTGCGCGCATGAACGAACTGCAATTGCTTGGCCCGCGTGCCTATGGTGAAGCCCTCGGCACCGCTGTACTGAAAGCTACGGCGGAAGATTTCCAGGTCGATGAAGTCCTCAATATTCCGCTCAGCGGCGACGGCGAGCACCTGTGGATCTGGGTGGAAAAACGCGGCCTGAATACCGAAGAGGCAGCACGTCGAATCGCCAAGGCGGCGGGCGTGCCATTGCGCACCGTCAGTTACGCCGGTCTCAAGGATCGTCAGGCGCTGACGCGTCAGTGGTTCAGCGTGCAACTGCCGGGCAAGGCCGACCCTGATCTGTCGGCGGCCGAAAACGATACGCTGAAAATCCTCAAGACCGGTCGGCACAAACGCAAGCTGCAACGCGGCGCCCACTCGGCCAACGGTTTCACCTTGCGCCTCACGCAATTCGCTGGCGACAAAGCGGCGATCGAAGCGCGTCTGCAACTGATCGCCAAACAAGGTATTCCGAATTATTTCGGCGCCCAGCGTTTCGGCTTTGACGGTGGCAACGTGGTCGATGCCCGTAGCTGGGCCGCGCGCAAGGCCTTGCCGGAGCAGCGCAACGTGCGTTCGCGTCTGCTTTCCACCGCCCGCAGTTTTCTGTTTAACCAAGTGTTGGCGGCGCGCGTTGCTGATGGCACCTGGCAGCAAGCGCAGGTTGGCGATCTGTTGGCGTTTACCGACAGCCGCAGTTTTTTCCCGGCTGGTGAGGCCGAGTGCAGCGACCCGCGTCTGGCGATTCTCGACCTGCACCCGACCGGCCCACAGTGGGGTGAAGGTGACTCGCCGGCGACGGGCGCTGTCCATGAACTGGAGCAGGCAATCGCTGCCCGCGAAGCAGACCTTCGCGATTGGTTGATTAACGCCGGAATGAGCCACGAACGTCGCATCCTGCGGCTGCCCATTGGTGGGTTGACGTGGCATTATCCCGAGCCTGACATTCTGCAACTGGAATTCGTCCTGCCGGCCGGATGCTTTGCCACTGTATTGGTGCGCGAGCTTGTTGATCTGGTGCCGGTGGGGCAGACGGACAGCCCATGCGTATTCTGATTTCTAACGACGATGGGGTAACCGCACCCGGTCTCGCCGCGCTTTATGCTGCGCTGGCGGATTACACCGAATGCGTGGTTATCGCCCCGGACCAGGACAAAAGCGGCGCCAGCAGTTCGCTGACGCTCGACCGTCCGTTGCACCCGCAAACCCTGGCCAACGGCTTTATCAGCCTTAATGGCACACCGACCGATTGCGTGCACCTGGGCCTCAACGGCTTGCTGGAGCGCGAAGCGGACATGGTGGTTTCCGGCATTAACCTGGGCGCCAACCTGGGGGACGATGTGTTGTATTCCGGTACCGTGGCAGCGGCCCTCGAGGGGCGTTTCCTGAAGCGGCCATCGTTTGCCTTTTCGTTGGTCTCACGGCAGGTCGAGAACCTTCCCACAGCCGCTTACTTTGCGCGCAAACTGGTGGAAGCCCACGCTGACCTTGACCTGCCACCGCGCACGGTGCTGAACGTGAACATTCCCAATTTGCCGCTGGACCACATCCGCGGAATCCAGCTGACGCGCCTCGGCCATCGCGCCCGCGCCGCGGCACCGATGAAAGTGGTCGACCCGCGCGGCAAGTCCGGTTACTGGATCGCCGCCGCCGGGGACGCCGAAGACGGCGGCCCGGGCACCGACTTCCATGCGGTGATGCAAGGCTATGTATCCATCACGCCGCTGCAACTGGATCGCACCTTCAATGATGCTTTCGCAAGTCTCGACGGCTGGCTGGAGGGACTGCGCTGATGGCTCGTGAACAAGACCCGATGCATCGCGGTATCGGGATGACCTCGCAACGTACCCGCGAGCGTCTGATTCAGCGGTTGTACGAGGAAGGCATTTCCAACACCAAGGTGCTGGAAGTGATCCGTCTTACGCCACGACACCTGTTTGTCGACGAAGCGCTGGCGCACCGTGCCTACGAAGACACGGCGTTGCCGATCGGTAACAACCAGACGATCTCCCAGCCTTACATGGTGGCCCGCATGAGCGAGCTGCTGCTGGAAGCGGGGCCTCTGGACAAGGTAATGGAAATCGGCACAGGGTCGGGTTATCAGACCGCAATCCTGTCGCAACTGGTCGAGCGGGTTTTTTCCGTCGAACGCATCAAGGTTCTGCAGGACCGGGCCAAGGAACGCCTGGTTGATCTGAACTTGCGCAATGTGGTTTTCCGCTGGGGCGATGGTTGGGAAGGCTGGCCTGCGCTGGCGCCGTACAACGGCATTATCGTGACGGCGGTGGCAACCGATGTACCTCAGGCCTTGCTTGATCAGTTGGCACCTGGAGGGCGACTGGTCATACCGGTCGGCTCGGGTGAAGTGCAACAGTTGATGCTGATCATCCGCGAAGAACACGGGTTTTCCAGGCGTGTTCTGGGGGCGGTGCGTTTCGTTCCATTGCTCAACGGCCCCCTGGCCTGAGCATTTGTCCGGGCGCTGTGAATTCTCTTCGATTGCCTCTGTCTTACAGCGGCGTCGATCGGTTAAACGGGTTTCATCGTCAGGTAGCAAACGTGTGCTTCGCTTCATTAAAGGTAAAGCCTGCACAGCCCGTTATACTGGTGACACTTCATGCCGGGAGCGCGGCAATTCAATATTTCAGCCACCACAAAGGGAGCGGCGGGTGAGTCTCACAGTCATTGCGCAGCGAATGGGTATAACGAGCTTTCAGCGCCTGGTGACTGGCCTAGTCTTGAGTACCTTGCTGGTCGGTTGTTCCAGCAACAAGTCGAGCGACGTACGCGTCGTCGATCGCAACAATGCCGTGGCCCAGCGTCCGGCAGTGACCACGGGTCAGTATGTGGTTCGACCTAAAGACACCTTGTTTTCCATCGCCTTCCGCTACGGCTGGGACTACAAAGCCCTCGCCGCACGCAACAACATTCCTGCGCCTTACACGATACATCCGGGTCAGACGATTCGCTTTGACGGTCGCACCGGTTCAACGCCGACGGCGGTGGCCAGCCCGGCCGATTCGGCGCCTTCATCGTCGAGTAAAACCACAGTAATCCGGCGCCAGCCAAATGGCGCAACTACGACGACAACGGTGGTTGCACCGTCCGTCGCCAACAAGCCAGCACCCGCTCCGATGCCTCCCGCAGGCCCGGCCCCGACCGGCTGGGGGTGGCCTTCTAATGGCATTCTCATTGGAAAATTCTCTTCAAACGGTAGTTTGAATAAAGGAATTGATATCGCCGGGGATTTGGGACAGCCTGTTTTAGCTGCGTCTGATGGGACGGTGGTATACGCCGGGAGTGGCTTAAGGGGCTACGGCGAATTGGTCATCATCAAACACAGCGACACCTACGTCAGTGCCTACGGTCACAACCGCAGGCTGTTGGTTCGGGAGGGGCAGCAGGTCAAGGTCGGACAGACAATTGCCGAAATGGGGTCAACGGGTACAGACCGGGTGAAACTGCATTTTGAGATTCGCCGACAAGGTAAACCTGTAGATCCGCTGCAGTTCCTGCCACGTCGTTGATTTGTTACCAGCCTGTTCCGTCACGTAGAGGGAACAGGCTCCAGCGTTGCCAAGGATAAAGGCGCCGCTTGAGCCTGAGGTCGAACTCACCAAAGGACTATAACAATGGCTCTCAGTAAAGAAGTGCCGGAGTTTGACATCGACGATGAGGTTCTCCTGATGGAGACCGGCATCGGTACGGATTCGATGTCGAATGATGAAGGGGCTGCTCCACCTTCCGTTCGTGCCAAATCCAGACACTCCGCCTCGTTAAAGCAACACAAGTACATCGATTACACGCGTGCGCTCGATGCCACGCAGCTGTACCTCAATGAAATCGGCTTTTCCCCTCTGCTGTCCCCCGAAGAAGAAGTTCACTTTGCACGCTTGTCGCAAAGTGGCGATCCGGCCGGGCGCAAACGCATGATTGAAAGCAACCTGCGGCTGGTGGTGAAAATCGCCCGACGCTATGTCAATCGTGGCTTGTCGCTGCTGGACCTGATCGAAGAGGGCAACCTCGGACTGATTCGGGCGGTAGAAAAGTTCGACCCCGAACGTGGCTTCCGCTTTTCGACCTACGCAACCTGGTGGATTCGTCAGACCATCGAGCGCGCGATCATGAATCAGACCCGGACCATCCGGTTGCCGATCCATGTGGTCAAAGAGCTTAACGTGTACCTGAGGGCCGCACGGGAGCTGACGCAAAAACTCGATCATGAACCCTCACCCGAAGAAATCGCCAACCTGCTGGAAAAACCGGTGGGCGAGGTCAAGCGCATGCTGGGCCTGAACGAGCGGGTTTCTTCGGTCGATGTCTCACTGGGTCCGGATTCGGATAAAACCCTGCTGGACACCCTTACCGACGACCGTCCGACCGATCCATGCGAACTGCTGCAGGATGACGACCTGTCCCAGAGCATCGATCAATGGCTTTCGGAATTGACCGACAAGCAACGCGAAGTGGTCATACGCCGCTTCGGCTTGCGCGGGCACGAGAGCAGCACGCTGGAAGATGTAGGCCTGGAAATTGGCCTGACCCGGGAACGCGTCAGACAGATTCAGGTTGAAGGCCTGAAGCGTCTTCGGGAGATTCTGGAGAAAAATGGCTTGTCGAGTGAGTCGCTGTTCCAATAAGCGAATCGCTTGAGCGGCATGCAAAAAGCCCCGACTGGTTCGGGGCTTTTTGTTGTCTGGCTGATGCTCCTGCAATGACGATATGTTTGTAGTCTTGCGGTGTAAGTCTTGGCTTACTCTTGCGTAAGTGTTCGCTATTTTTACACCCTGGAAGACGACTACTGTTCGCCGATGATTTTTTTAATGCTTTGATTTTTATAGGTATTTATAAAAATCAGGAGCATGTGACAGCGGATTTTTGCCGCAGAGGGTGATTGCTCTTGCTCGGGAATTCTCTAGTATTCAGGTTGTGTCGACGGACAGACACGCCCTTCAAGGATGAGGGGAAAGGACATTGCAGGATGCGATTCATCAGGACGATGAAAAGGAACACAGGGAATAGGGAAAAAATGTGGGCGGGTCAAACCGCCCCTTTTTTTTGTCTTTTTTTTGGTTTGGGTGCCACTTTATTTTCCGCGTGGGCACTGTTCTTTGTAGGAGCCAGCTTGCTGGCGATGGCGGCTTGATAGCCGACCGTTTTCTTCCTGGTGTACATATCCGTTTCTGCGGTAACGGCGGCTATTGGTTTCGCCCTTACGGCGAGTCACTTGCAAAAGCGGCAAGTAACCAAGCGCTCTTGCCCCTTTCGTTCGGTGCCTCGCCTAGGCTCGGCATGCCCTCACTCCGGTCCTGCTCCGTGGGCCCGCCGCCATCGGCCATCCATGGCCGGGGGCGGCTAACCCGGCATCCATGCCGGGTTGCCCACTGCGCAGAACCTCCACTCGGCCTCTCGAGGGGGCGTGTACCTCAAGATCAAAAGCTGAAGGCGAGCTAACGCTCGGCCTGATGAGTGGTGAAAATCAAAAGCGTACGTGCCCCTCTGTAGGAGCTGGCTTGCCAGCGATGGTGGTCAACGACAACGCATGCTGCCTGGGTAGACGCGGCGCACTTGAATCCATCGCTCCTACAGGAGTGGCGTGATCCCGTTTCTCTCACACGACACAGAATCTGTAGGAGCTGGCTTGCCAGCGATGGTGGTCAACGATAACGCGTGCTGTCTGGATAGACGCGGCGCACTTGAGTCCATCGCCAGCAGGCTGGCTCCTACAGGCGTGGCGTGATCCCGGTTCTCTCACACGACACAGAATCTGTAGGAGCTGGCTTGCCAGCGATGGTCGTCAACGGTAACGCGTGCTGTCTGGATAGACGCGGCGCACTTGAATCCATCGCCAGCAAGCCGGCTCCTACAGGAGTGGCGTGATCCCGGTTCTGTCTCACGATACAAAATTTGTAGGAGCCGGCTTGCTGGCGATGGTCGTTAACGATAACGCGTGAAACCTGCTTCAACGCGGCGTACTTGAATCCATCGCCAGCAGGCTGGCTCCTACAGGAGTGGCGTGATCCCGTTTCTCTCACACGACACAGAATCTGTAGGAGCTGGCTTGCCAGCGATGGTCGTTAACGATAACGCGTGCTTTCTGGATAGACGCGGCGCACTTGAGTCCATCGCCAGCAGGCTGGCTCCTACAGGAGTGGCGTGATCCCGTTTCTCTCACACGACACAGAATCTGTAGGAGCTGGCTTGCCAGCGATGGTGGTCAACGATAACGCGTGCTGTCTGGATAGACGCGGCGCACTTGAATCCATCGCCAGCAAGCCGGCTCCTACAGGTTTTTGCGTTATCAACTTTTTTGCCTGCAAAAAAGCAAAAAGGCCCGCAAGGGGCCTTTTCGGGAACGCAGGGTCAATCAGCGTTCGAGGTCTTTGATCTTGCCTTTGACGCCATCCCACTCTTCGGCATCGGGCAGCGATTCTTTCTTCTCGGTGATGTTCGGCCAGATTTCGGCCAACTCAACGTTCAGCTGAATGAATTCCTGCATCTCTTCCGGGACTTCATCTTCGGAGAAGATGGCCACGGCAGGGCATTCTGGTTCGCACAGTGCGCAGTCGATGCACTCATCCGGGTGAATCACCAGGAAATTCGGGCCTTCGTAAAAGCAGTCCACCGGACAGACTTCTACGCAGTCGGTGTACTTGCACTTGATGCAGTTGTCGGTGACGACGAAGGTCATTTCTAATTTTCTCCTCAGGCGGCGGCAGCGGAGCCCCTTCACGTTGGGGTCGCCAGGTTTGGGAGCGATAGTCTGCAGGCCAGGCTATTAGCCTGCAGCATCCCAAACCGCGCGAGATTCTAACAGCTTGCAGGCAAGTGCGTTAGATCCGTGTCTTTAGTGTATAGAGCATTTCTAGTGCACGACGCGGTGTCAGGTCGTCCAGATCCAGTTTGGCCAGTTCTTCGAGTACCGGATGCGGCAGGCTGGCGAACATGTCGCTTTGCTGTGGCGCGGCCGATTTGCCTTTGGCAGCCTTGGGCACTTCATGTGGCAGCGCGGTGGCTTCCAGGCGACCCAGGTGCTCGCGAGCGCGCACGATCACTTCGCTCGGCACGCCGGCCAGTTGTGCAACGGCCAGGCCATAACTCTGGCTGGCAGGCCCGGGCAGCACGTGGTGCAGGAACACGATGCGCTCGTTGTGCTCAGTGGCATTGAGGTGCACGTTGGCCACCAGGGGTTGCGCTTCCGGTAGCACCGTCAGTTCAAAATAGTGTGTGGCGAACAGCGTGTAAGCCCGCAGCTGCGCCAGGCGTTCAGCCGCCGCCCATGCCAGGGACAGGCCGTCGAAGGTGCTGGTGCCGCGACCGACTTCGTCCATCAGCACCAGGCTGCGCTCGGTGGCGTTGTGCAGAATGTTGGCGGTTTCGCTCATTTCGACCATGAAGGTCGAGCGTCCACCGGCCAGGTCGTCGCTGGAACCGATCCGGGTAAAGATCCGGTCCACCAGCGACAATTCGCAACTGGCCGCCGGCACGAAGCTGCCGATGTGCGCCAGCAGTACGATCAACGCGGTCTGGCGCATGTAGGTGGATTTACCGCCCATGTTCGGACCGGTGATCACCAGCATGCGCGTGTTGTCGTCGAGGCTCAGGTCGTTGGCCACGAACGGCGTGGTCAGCACTTGCTCGACCACCGGGTGACGACCCTGGCTGATGCGCATGCACGGCTCGTCGACGAAGCGCGGGCAGTTCAGGTCGAGGTTCAGCGCGCGTTCGGCGAGGTTGCTCAGCACGTCCAGCTCGGCCAGGGCTGCAGCGGTGTCTTGCAGCGGCGGCAATTGGCTGATCAAGTCTTCGAGCAGCGCTTCGTAGAGCATCTTCTCGCGGGCGAGGGCGCGGCTCTTGGCCGACAGCGCCTTGTCCTCGAACGCCTTCAGTTCCGGCGTGATAAAGCGTTCGGCGCCTTTGAGCGTCTGGCGACGGATATAGTCGGCCGGCGCCGATTCAGCCTGCTTGCTCGGCAGCTCGATAAAGTAGCCGTGAATGCGGTTGTAACCGACTTTCAGGTGCGACAGACCGGTACGGGCCTTCTCGCGTGCTTCCAGATCGATCAGGAACTGCCCGGCGTTTTCGCTGAGCGATTGCAGGTCATCGAGTTCGCTGTCGTAACCGGTTTTCAACACGCCGCCGTCACGGATCACCGCAGGCGGGTTGTCGATGATGGCTTTTTCCAACAGGGCCGCCAGTTCCGGGTAGGTGCTGGTGGTTTTCGCCAGTTGAATAATG
This sequence comes from Pseudomonas sp. PDM01, assembly GCF_014852325.1. Taxonomy (NCBI): domain Bacteria; kingdom Pseudomonadati; phylum Pseudomonadota; class Gammaproteobacteria; order Pseudomonadales; family Pseudomonadaceae; genus Pseudomonas; species Pseudomonas sp. PDM01. The sequence continues at coordinate 354,410 of NZ_JACVBK010000005.1, read as the reverse complement.
TGCGGCGCTTCCAGCTCGGCCATCGCCACTTGCAGCTCGGGCAATGCGCCGAGGGCATCGCGCAGACGCGCCAGGTCGCGAGGACGCGCATTACGCAAACCGATGCGCGCGAGAATCCGCTCGATGTCACCGATTTCCTTGAGCTGCGGTTGCAGCTTTTCGAAACGGTAAGCGTCGAGCAGGCACGTGATCGAGGTCTGGCGCGCCAGCAAAACGTTCAGATCCCGCAGCGGACGATTCAACCAGCGGGTCAGCAAGCGGCTGCCCATGGCGGTCTGGCAGCGATCGACCACCGATTGCAGCGTGTTGTCGCGGCCACCGGCCAGGTTGGTGTCCAGTTCCAGGTTGCGACGGCTTGCGCCATCCAGCACCACGGTGTCGTCCAGGCGCTCATGGCGCAGGCTGCGCAAATGGGGCAGGGCGGTGCGCTGGGTTTCCTTGGCGTAGCTGAGCAGGCAGCCCGCAGCGCCGATGGCCAGGGTCAGGTTCTCGCAGCCAAAACCCTTCAGGTCCTGGGTCGAAAACTGCTGGCAGAGACTTTTCAGCGCCGAGTCGCGCTCGAAATCCCACGGTGCACGACGACGAACCCCACGGCGTTTCTCCGCCGGCAAATCCTTCGGCCAGTCATCCGGGATCATCAGCTCCACCGGATTGACCCGCTCCAGTTCCGCCAGCAGGTTTTCCCAGCCCTTGATCTCCAGCACGGAGAAGTTGCCGCTGGTGATATCCAGCACCGCCAGACCGAACAGACGCTCGTCACCCAGCACCGCCGCGATCAGGTTGTCCCGACGCTCATCCAGCAGCGCTTCATCACTGACCGTGCCCGGCGTGATGATCCGCACCACTTGCCGATCCACCGGGCCTTTGCTGGTCGCCGGGTCGCCGACCTGTTCACAGATCACCACCGATTCGCCGAGCTTCACCAGTTTCGCCAGGTAACCTTCCGCGGCGTGGTAAGGAATCCCACACATCGGAATCGCCTGACCGGCCGACTGCCCACGGGCGGTCAGGGTGATGTCCAGCAACTTGGCGGCCTTCTTCGCGTCTTCATAGAAGATCTCGTAGAAGTCACCCATGCGGTAGAACATCAACTGGTCGGGGTGCTGGTTCTTCAGGCGCCAGTACTGCTGCATCATTGGCGTGTGAGAGGACAGATCGGAGAGTGCTTTATTCATCGGATAATCAGGCAAATTCGTTGAAAGGTGTAGGGCAAAGGAGGGACATCGGCCCGGCTTTTCCGCGATGGGCGCAAGGTTACCATGGGCGGTCCGCCCGACGCAGGCAACTAAAGCTGTGCGATACATTTCTGCTGTCTATGCATGAATTATGCAATTCTGCATTTGCCTCGGTAAAAAAGATCAAGCACTATGCGCGTTATGCAAAAACGCAATGTTTCTTCCGTCTTAAGAGCGCTGCTCGATCAGCACGGGATCTCCCCCACGGAGCTTCACCGTCGCACCGGCGTGCCTCAATCCACTCTCTCGCGGATCCTCGGCGGGAAGATTGTCGATCCTTCGGATAAGCACATTTCGAAGATCGCCGAGTACTTCGCCGTGAGCACCGATCAGTTGCGTGGCCGCGCGGATGTGGCGCCTGCCGCCAATTCCGGTCGCGATGAATTGCATTCCGAACTCAAGGACATAAGCCTGTGGGACGACGATACGCCTGTCGATGACGACGAGGTGTCGGTCCCCTTTCTTCGCGAGGTTGAATTGGCTGCTGGATCAGGAAGATTCGTCATCGAAGAAAGCGAGCGCTCTAGCCTGCGCTTCGGCAAGCGCAGCTTGCGCCATAACGGTGTGCAGTTCGACCAGGCCAAATGCGTGACGGTGCGTGGTAACAGCATGCTGCCGGTACTGCGCGACGGCGCCACCGTGGGGGTCAATGCCGGCAAGTGCGGGATCGGCGATATCGTCGATGGCGACCTTTATGCGATCAACCACAACGGTCAACTGCGGGTTAAACAGCTTTATCGCCTGCCCACGGGGATTCGCCTGCGCAGCTTCAATCGCGATGAACATCCGGACGAGGACTACACCTTCCAGGAGATCCAGGAAGAGCAGATTGTCATCCTCGGCCACGTCTTCTGGTGGGGCATGTACGCCCGCTAACCTCATTGCTGTCAGATAAAACCCGCCATCGTGCGGGTTTTTTTTCGCCTGCTGAAAACCCACCAACGCCTTTGTCTGCGGGGGCTTCATGCGTCAGTGCATTTCAAATGCATAAATAAATGCATTTGTGCATTGACTGTATATGCATCCATGCATATTCTTTGTCTCAAGCCGCTCAACAAAGCAGCTCGAAACGAAGTTCTTTAGTTCCACGACAAAGGCAGCGATGAACCGGCCTCAACGGTTCAGAGGGTTGGCAACTGACCCGGGTGTGCAGCGTAAAGCACCGAAAGCAGTTATCCGGCGGGCAGGGACCGCGGTCGGAAAAACAATCTGAATGGACCCGTACCGCGCCAGTAGCGCCGAAAGGTCAACGCGAAGGATCGCATTACTGAAAAGCCCGGCAAGCGCCGGGCTTTTTGGAATGCCTACCTCGTACGAGGTCGATCAACCTCATCCACAGAAAGGATTCGACACAAGCCAGGAGGCGTCGTGATGTTGAAAGATTGCAGATGTGGGCAGTGCAAAAGACTGCTCGCCCGGGTGGGTGAGTACACCGAGCTCCAGATCAAATGCTCCCGATGCGGAACATTGAATCACGTGAAGGCCGCGAGCCTTGAGCGATCGCCGTTGAGCGACAAAGAAGCGGCACATGCCGCAACTTCCCAATTGGCATAGAGCTGTTGGGTTAATCGTTCAGGAGAAACATATGCAACGTTTTACAGGTGTAGCCCAATCGTTCATGAATGCGTGCGAAGCGATCGCACCCGTTGCGGGTGTGGAGATGGAGGATCTAGTCAAGAAAACCTTCAATCGTCCAGCGCAGGCAGAGGAGATGTTCCAATTCAAATTGCTGATGGACGGGGGTTATTTCTCCAACGAAGGCGTTGGCCCGAAGGGCACGCCACTTTATCAACTGACGTGGAAGGGTTATGCGTTGCTGCAGGCTATGCGCCGTAACGAAAACGTTTGATAGCGGGTATGCGATGGGGGCAACTCACCGGCATTGCCTGAGTTCTGCGCCCGGTAACGTGGTTGAAGGGCAGGCTTGTCGATGGGCAGGCCTGCTATCCGAAGCAAAATCAGGACGATGGTCTTCGACAGGTAGCGTGGAAAGACACGCGCCCCCTATTTATGGTCTCGTATTCGCGGGACCTTTTCGTTACGCAATTCACCCCAGGAGGCGTGACATGACAAACGAGCAACAAGCGTTGCTGGACATGCCGATCTGGCTGGTCATCGTGCTCGCCCTGGTGGGCGGGGTAACCGGCGAAATGTGGCGTGCCGACAAGGAGGGCGCTCGCGGCTGGTCATTGCTGCGGCGTCTGGCCCTGCGTTCCGGGGCCTGCATGATTTGCGGGGTCTCGGCCATCATGCTGCTGTACGCCGCCGGCCTGTCTATCTGGGCGGCCGGCGCGTTCGGCTGCCTTACGGCGATGGCCGGCGCCGATGTCGCCATTGGCCTTTATGAGCGCTGGGCGGCCAAGCGGATCGGCGTGTGTGAAGTGCCGCCGCGTGATTCCCGCCCGGATCAATAAAGCCAGGTCCCTTTGCCGTTCTGGCATCCCCGGTCCGCTGCATGAACCCACGCAGCCGGACGCCTCGAAATTTGAATGGAAGCCACTTATGTCCCTCGACATCGATAAGCCGTCGCGTCTGTTTTTTGCCATTGCCGACGCGCTGCGTGCGGTTGGCCCGGGTTTGAAGGTCGGAGGCCGCCAGGACTTCGACGGTACGTTCGATCAGGCGTGGGTCCTGATCGCCATCGAACGCAATGCAGCCGGCGACCGCGCCCATGACGGGCGCATCGCCCATGTTTTGTCGATCTCGCTGCAAATCATTGTGCCGCCGACCCTGAGTAATCCGGGGTTGGCCGCTGGCGATCTGGCGAGCGTACTCAAGGGATTGGTCACGGATAACCGCTGGGGCCTGCCGGGTAGCCAATGCGACCTGCCCATGAACATCGATGCCTTGCCGTCGACGCTCATCAGCGGTTCGCAGGAGTACCTCGCCTGGACCCTTTCCTTTACCCAGACGATTTACCTCGGCGCATTGCTGCTGGAGGACCCGCTGGGCATCCCGAAATTCGCCAAAACCTGGGAAGTCTCGAACATCGACGACCCGGACCAATACACCGCACTTGAGGACTGAGCCATGTTCGATGCGCTTTTACGTCAGCAGCTCGGCCCGATCATTGAGCGTCTGGCCGAGATGGAGGCCGAACTTGAAGACGTGCACCGGCGCAGCGACAGCCTGTGTCGTATCGGCGTGTGCCAGGAGGTCGATGCGGCCAGCAATACCTGCCGGGTCAGCCACTCAGGATTGCTGACGCCGGCCATCCGTTTTTTCAACCCCAGCGCCGGGGCGCAAAGCGAGTCGCGGATCCCCTCGGTCGGCGAGCAATGCCTGTTACTGAACCATGGCGGCGGCGAGGGCGGCGCTCAATCCGTGGCGTTGTTCGGGCTTAACGGTAATCGGTTTCCACCCGCCTCGACCCAGGCTTCGCTGACGCGTCGCCTCTATCTGGACGGTACGGAAAGCGGTTACGACGACGCCCTTCATGCCTTGCACTGGAAGAACGGCCCGGCGGCGTTCAATGGCTCTCGCGAAGCGCTCGAGTTGAATCTCGGGCCGGCGAGACTTGCGATCACGCCTGAGGCCATCGAACTGCAACTGGGCGCGGTCGGCTTGCGACTCGACGCTTCCGGTGTGCACCTGAGCGGCCCGGTGGTGGATCACCAGGGACGCGTCATCAGTACCGCATAAAGAGTTTCCCATGATCGGAATCGAAAGAAACACCGGGGCGGCGGTCGATGACTGGCCGCAGTTTGTACAGCGCGCAACCCGAGCGCTGACCACGCCGTTGGGCACCCGGCAGAAACGTCCTTTGTATGGCTCGCTGATCCCGGAACTGCTGGGCCGCAACCTCGGCGACGACTTGCTGATGCTTGCCCAGAGCCACGCGGCGCAGGCGTTCTACAACCCGCAGAACGGCATCGATGATTTCCAGCCGCAGGTCATTGTGGCCGACCGGCAAGGTGCCGGGCTGGTCCTGCGATTCGCCGGCACCTGGCAAAACCGCAAACAGACTTTCGAGGTGGTGACATGAGTATGTTGATACCCGGCCAGAACCAGTTGGCCGAACCTTCGATCGTCACCGTCGAAGCGTTCGAGGATTTGCTCGCCGAGTTCAAGACGTTTGTCGTCGAGTACGTTGGTGCCCGCGCTCCCGAGTCGGCGGCAAAGATCAAGGTCAGCCTCGAAAACGAAAGCGAGTTGCTGACCCTGGCCCTTGAGGCCTTTTGTGTGCGCCTGCAAATCCACGAACGCAAATACAACGCCCGCATCAAGCAGATGCTGGCCTGGTGGGCGACTGGCAGCAACCTCGATGCCCGCCTCGCGGACATGGGGCTTGAGCGTCAGTTGCTGGACCCTGGCGACCCGGCGGCATTCCCGCCGATTGCGCCCGTGTACGAAAGCGACGACGACGCCCGGTTGCGTTATTACCTGGCGCCACACGCACCGGCTGCCGGTTCACGCATGCAATATCGCCGCGAGGTCTTCACCCTCGGCGAGCGTCCTGTGGTGAAGGTGGACACTCATGCCCCGGGCGAGGTGACGGTCACGTACACCTTCGACCCGGACGGCTACGCGGCGCAGGTCAAGGACGGCAATGGACGCCGCACCGCGCCCGGTGAGGTGATGGTCACGGTGCTGGCACGGGAGGGCGATGGCACCGCGTCCGATGAACTGCTCGACAGCGTGCGCCGGCACTTCGCCCGGCCTGACGTCCGACCGGAAACGGATCGGGTCACGGTGCAAAGCGCCCATATCAAAAACTACAAAATCCGCGTCGTCGCCCGAATCAACGCCGGCCCGGATTCGGGGCTGACCAAGGTGGCCGCGCAACAGCAACTGCAAGCGTATGCCCAGAGCTGTCATCGACTGGAAGGGCGGATCGATCCGAGCTGGATCGACTACACGCTGCATAGTGCCGGCGCGGTTCAACTGGACATTCTCGAACCGGTCGAGCCGATTGTGACGACGGCGTTTGAAGCGCCTTACTGCACCGGGGTCGAGGTCGAGGTGCTCACGCTATGAGTGACCAGACGCCGCACCCGAGCCTGTTGCCAGCCAACAGCTCACCGTTGGAAAAAGCCCTCGATATCGGCTTCGGTGCATTGCTTGACCGCATCGCGCCGCCGTTCCCCGAGCTGATGAACCCGACCTCGACGCCTCAGGCATTTCTGCCTTATCTCGCAGCGGATCGTGGTGTCAGTGAATGGAGCGCCAAGGCCGCCGAGGCGGAAAAGCGTTTGACCGTTGAACTGGCCTGGCCCACCGCGCGAAAGGCCGGGACACGTCAGGCCCTGGAAAACGCCGCGAAAGGATTGCGGTTAATGCCCGAGGTGCGTGCCTGGTACGAGCAGACACCGCCGGGCGCGCCTTACAGCTTTTCCGTGAGGGCATTTACCTCGCAACCCTACAGCGAAGAAATCGACGTTCGTCTCGACCGACGTCTGGCGGACGCCAAAAGCGAGCGCGACGTTCTGTCGGTGTCTGTCGGCTTGAGCGCATTCGGCAGTCACGTCATCGGCGCGGCGACGGTGTGCGGCGAACTGACCACGGTGTATCCGATTGTCATCGAAGGGCTTGACGCCTCGGGGCAGGCCTTCATGGCCGCCGGGCTCTACGTCGTTGAAACATCCACTATTTATCCTCAGGGGTCCTAAATGGCCGACTATTACACCCTGCTTACCAATGCGGGGATCGCCTACGAAACTGCCTGCAAGGCGGCAGGCGTGCCGATCAAACTGTCGCAGATTTCGGTCGGCGACGGCGGCGGCGCGGTTTACAACCCGGCGGCAACCGCCACTGCGCTTAAACGAGAAGTGTGGCGCGGGCCACTGAATGCCCTGTTCCAGGACGAGAAAAATCCGAGCTGGCTGCTCGCCGAAGTGACCATCCCGCCAGAAGAGGGCGGTTGGTATGTGCGTGAGGCCGGGCTCTGGACCGACACCGGCATCCTGTACGCCATCGTTAAATACCCGGAGTCGTTCAAGCCGGTGCTGGCGACCTCGGGTTCGGGCAAAGAGTTTTACATTCGCTCGATTTTCGAGACCAGCAACGCGTCGCTCGTCACGCTGTTGATCGACGACACCGTGGTCAAAGCGACGCGGGCGTGGGTGATGGGTTATCTCGCCGACGAACTGGCGAAGCTCGATGGCAAGCAATCCGTTCGCGTGGCCACCACGGAAAACATCGTGCTCAGTGGTGCGCAGCAAATCGATGGTGTCGCGGTGCTGTCCGGGCAGCGAGTGCTGGTGACGGCGCAAACGCTGGCGAAGGATAACGGCCTTTATGTGGCGGCTAACGGTGCCTGGGTGCGGGCGGCGGATGCCAATGCCAGCGCCAAGGTGACGCCTGGCCTGACGGTGATGGTCGAGGAGGGCACGGCGAACGGTGATTCGCTTTGGCATCTGGTGACGAACGGGCCGATCACGCTGGGGACTACGGCGCTGAGCTTTGAAATGCTGGCCGGTAGAACGGGGATTCAGGCAGGGACTTACAAGAGTCTGACGGTTGATAAATACGGTCGCGCCACGGGTGGTACGAACCCGGAAACGCTGGCGGGTTTTGGGATCAAGGACACTTACACCAAGCCTGAAATCGAAGCGCTGATTGCACAGGCTTCGGCGCTGCCGGTCGGGAGTATGGTCGGGTTGCCGGTGAACAAGGTTCCGCCCGGCTTTCTTGAACTTGACGGCAGTGTGCGCAGCATTGCGATCTATCCTGATTTGGCCGCGTTCCTCGGGACGTCGTTCAATCAGGGCAATGAAGGCGCGGGCAATTTTCGTCTTCCTGAATCGCGTGGCGAGTTCCTGCGTGGTTGGGACCATGGGCGCGGGGTTGATACCGGGCGCGCTATTGGTAGCTGGCAGAAAGGCTCTATGGTTGCTTCCGACATGCCATCAGGTGGGGCAGGCGTTACATCTCTCGCGCCAACCGCCTCCCAAGTTGCAGCGGACTTCGGTTTAGACCCCTTGACTACCCCTGAAGTGACAGGTCTCTACGGGGTGGCTACAGGTGCAGTGACCCCTATTGCCCTAAGTACCGTCGGTTTGATGCTGGGTACATCTCGACCGCGCAACCTGGCGGTGATGTGGTGCATCAAGGCCTGGAACGCCCCTGTTAATCAGGGACAGGTTGACGTCGGTGAACTGGTCAAGGAAGTGCAAAAGCTGAAAGCCGCCGTTCCAGTGGGCGCGCTTGTGCCGTTCCCATTGGGCACCGTTCCTCCCGGCTACCTTGAGGCGGATAACAGTCTTTTTGTGGATTCCGTTTATCCCGAGCTGGCTGCGTATCTGGACAAAAAATACAACGTGGCAGGCGATCCCGTCGGATCTACCCGGCTGCCTGAGACTCGCGGCGAGTTCTTGCGTGGATGGGATCATGGGCGTGGTGCGGACGCTGGGCGAACCATTGGTAGTTGGCAGAAGGGGTCGATTCATTCGTTTGACATCGGGCCATCGACTGGTGTGTGCGGGGAAAGGTCCGGGATTTTGCCGGCAACAGGCGAGAATGGTCGGTCCGATTTGGGGTATGACGCGGTGCAGGCCGCGCTATATCCGTCCGCGCAAGTCAATGTGGCGAATACGGCATCTACTATCGTCATCACTGAAACTATCGAAATATCCTACGGCGCAACCCGGCCACGCAACCTGGCGGTGATGTGGTGCATCAAAGCCTGGAACGCCCCGGTCAATCAGGGAACCATCGACGTGGCGGGCCTGGCGGCACAAGTGGGAGGCCTGGAAGCCAGACCACGCGGCGTAGGTGATGGCCAGACCTGGCAGAACGTCACCGCCAGTCGCGTGAGTGGCACCGTCTACACCAACACCACCGGTCGACCGATTCAGGTTCAAGTGGCAATCCAGTCCGGCTCGGTCACAGCCACCTGTGGTGGTGTAACTCTCACGACCACAGGCTTTCACGCCGCCTTCGTTGTCCCGGTCGGAACCACTTATTCCGTGACCCTCTCAAGCCCTGTCAATGCTGTCTGGTCGGAGCTGCGCCCATGAAGTATTTCCATAATCCACAGACCGGTAACGTCAATGCTTATGAAGATGACGCTCCCGCGCACTTTATCTCTGCCGGGTTGGTGCCTATGTCTGATGAAGAGGTTCAGGCGTACATCCAGAGCGCAACAGCGCCCACGACCACGAAAGCGGACGATGAGCGAAAGTGGCGCGATGCCGAACTGGTTTCGCTGATGTGGTTACGTGAGCGTCATCGCGATCAGCGTGAAATCGGAGGGCATACCACGCTGACCGCAGAGCAGTTCGGTGAGTTGCTCGTGTACATCCAGGCACTGCGCGACTGGCCTCAATCACCGGACTTCCCCGATACCCAGCATCGCCCGGTCGCCCCGTCCTGGATCGCCGAACACACCCAATAAACGCCCCGCACCGCCGGGGCGTTTTCTTATCCGCAACACAAACACACACACAACACCCGACAGCCCCTTACCCAAGGGGCTTTTTCGTTTATGGAGAAACAGAAATGGCAGAACGCCAAACGTACACCGTGCTCCTTCCATTCCCTACCGGGGGTGGCCACTGGTCGAGCATCGGCCAGGAACTGCAACTGCTCGATGTGGAGGCCAGTGCGCTACGCAGCGCTGGTCGTCTGGAGCTGAAAAAAGCCGAGGCTGCCGATTCGGCCTCTACATCCACCGCAGCGAAAAAAGCTGCTGCCAAGAAGGCTGAATAACCATGGCTGAGGTTTTGAACTTCGAGCACAACGGCATTACCGTCAATGCCACCGAATCCCCGGAGGCCATGGGCGGCCTGGGTGACAACGTCATCGGTCTGATCGGCACCGCGCCGAAGGCAGACCCGTTGATTCCACGCAATGCGCCGTTCCGCATCAACAGCTTCACCACCCAGGCGCTGCTCGATCCGACCGGCACCGAGGCAGGCACGCTGTATCACGCGGTCTTCCAGATCCTGAAAGTGGTCAAGGTGCCGGTCTACGTGGTCATCGTCGAAGAAGGCGCGACCCCGGCGGACACGCTGAACAACGTTATCGGCGGTGTCGATCCGCTGACCGGCCGCAAACTCGGCCTCGCGGCACTGGGCAGCGTGCCGGAAGACCTGACCATCATCGGCGCGCCGGGCTTCACCAGCACCAAAGCCGTGGCCGGTGAGTTCGCCTCGTTCGGCAAGCGCATCAAGGCCCGTGTGGTGCTCGACGGCAAGGATGCCGCGGTCGCCGATCAGGTGACGTACAGCCAGGAACTGGGCGGCGCGGAACTGGGTTTCGACCGCTGCCTGCTGGTGCACAACATGCCATCGGTGTACTCCAAGGCAGCGAAGAAGAACGTGTTCCTGTCGCCTTCGAGCCTGGCCATCGCGGCCCTGGCCAAGGTCAAGCAATGGGAGAGCCCGGGCAATCAGGTGACCTTTGCCGAGGACGTTTCGCGCGTCGTGGAATACAACATTCTCGACAAATCCACCGAAGGCGATCTGCTCAACCGCTACGGCGTCAGCTACTACGCCCGCACCATCCTCGGCGGCTTCTCGCTGCTGGGTAACCGTTCCATCACCGGCAAGTTCATCAGCTACGTCGGCCTGGAAGATGCGATCAGCCGCAAGCTGGTCAAGGCCGGCCAGAAAGCCATGGCCAAGAACCTCACCAAGTCGTTCATGGACCAGGAGGTCAAGCGCATCAACGACTGGCTGCAAACCCTGGTCGCCGACGAAACCATCCCCGGCGGCAGCGTGTACCTGCACCCGGAATTGAACAGCGTCGAGAAGTACAAGAACGGCACCTGGTACGTGGTCATCGACTACGGCCGCTACGCGCCGAACGAACACATGGTTTATCAACTCAATGCCCGCGATGAAATCATCGAGCAGTTCCTGGAGGACGTTCTCTAATGTTTACCAACCGCGTAAGACAGGCCATCGCGGCCACCCTGCAAGGCTTGCCGTTGTCGGCCACCGTGGAAGAGTTCACCCCGCCGAAGATCGAATTCGATATGGAAGCGATGGCGGGCGGGCGCTTCATCGCCGAAGAAATGATCAAGAGCGGCAAAGTGCTGGGCGCGACCCTCATTTTGCAAGGCGTCGGCGCCGAAGTGATGCTCTCCCTCGGCGTGAAGCTGGGCGACGACATTTTGTTGAACGTCCGTGAAGCCGGTCAGGATCAGGATGGCAACACCTGGTTCACCTACCACACCGTCGGCGGCAAGCTCAAATCGCTGACCGAGGCCAAGCTGAAGATGGGCGAAAAACCCCTCACCACGCTTGAGCTGTCCTGCCGCACCTACAACCGCCTGGAAAACGGCATCCCGGTGATCGACATCGACGTGCGCACCCAGAAGTTCGTGCTCAACGGCGTCGACATTCTCGGCGACGCCCGTCGCGCGGTGCTGATCCCTTAAGTCGCACTGCGATCACCGAACTGTGGGAGCGAGCCTGCTCGCGATTGCATTGTGTCAGTCGACATCACTTTTGAATGTGAACCCGCTATCGCGAGCAGGCTCGCTCCCACAAGGAGCATTGCTCAATCCCTTTTCATGATTCATCAAGGAATTCATCACATGTCCTGGACGCCTCCCGTTCACGCCTTGTTGTCGCCGATCACCGCCGACAATCAGTCGGAGATCGAACAGATTCAACTCAAACCGTTGTATTACGCCGCACAGAAAGAAGCCCTGGCCCGTGCCGGCGATGATGAGGACGATCAGTTCTTCGAGCTGGCGCTGCTGGCCACCGGTTTGTCGGTCAAGGAACTCGATCAACTCAAACGCCCGGACTACGTGAGCATCGCGCAGTACGTGCATGAGATGTCGACCTTGCCGACGTCGCATTTCCTTGAACAAGCGGACGAGGGTGAACAACCGTCGGCCGATCCCGACGAAGTGAGCTTGCTGCAACCGCTCACCGTGGCGGGTCGCACCTTGACCACGCTGACCCTGGAAATGCCGGTGCTGCGTGCGACCAAGGCGATGAAAAAACTCAAGACCGCCAAGGAACGCGCCGAATTCATCACGGCCCATTGCACCGGCCTGATGCTGCCCGATCTGGCCAGTTTGACCGTGCCTGACTGGACACAATTGCAGGTGCGAATCGACGATTTTTTAAACAAACCGGCGGCCTTCTTTCGGAGCGCGACATCGAAGTAATCCTCGATGTGGTGCCGCTCATTTACCCGATAAGTGAAGCGGACATTCTGGAATGGGACGTCGGCAAGGCCTTGCGCCGCTACGACATTGCGATCACTCGCCTTGGCGTCAAACAGGAGTAGAGGGGGATGACGGACGATAAATATTCGCTCAAGAACACAGCCATCAATGAAGACTGGCTGAAGTTTCGCGAGGTGGGCCTGAGCAGTGCCGTGTCATCGCTGGTGACGGGGGAGGGCACAGAGGATCTGGCGCCCGGTTTCAGCCAGGTGCTGGCCACACTGAGTCTCAAAATCAGTCTGCTGACCACGGCACTGGAATCGTTGAACCTGACGTTTTCCTCGCCGCGTTCGTTGATGCCGGCAACAGGTTCCGCCCCAAGGACGGCGTTGGCCAGTGGGCAAAACAGCGTGAGTGACGCGGGTGGCGCCATTGAGCGGCCATCGCTGCTCAAGTCGGTCGGCGTGAAGAGCGCTGTTGAGGCTGATCGTTCACCCGAGCGTCGGCGCGAGACGGTGATGGAGTCAAACCAGGGCGTCGCCAGTGTCCCGCTGATGGCTGCCGCAATCTCTGCGTCGGCGTACAGAACGCCGGCCATGATGGAGGCAGAGAAGCAGGCTGACTGGCGGATACCTTTGAGGCTCGACAGTCACGAGGTAATTGATCAGCCGCAGATCATCAATCGCCCTGGGAAAATACCCGGCGAGCAACAGTCGAACCTCGACAGCGTTCGCGACAATCATTTACCCGTGGCCACCGGCAATACACCGCCCGTGGCGGCAGAAAGCACACCTGCCTCCCTCAGCCCTCGGCTCAGTGGTCTGAAGGACACTGCCACGGCAGTCTTTCCGTATTTGGTAGCCCTGTTCACACCCGTACTCGACGAGATGAAAAATCAGATGGCCAAGCGGCTTTTGGGAGCGGCATCTGCCCGGCTTCCAAAACAGTTCGGTCAGGTGTTTTCCGAAGATTTCAGAGAAAAGAATCGAGCGAACAAAGCGGAGAAAGCGGAGAAAGCGGACACAAGCGAGGCAGTCTCGCGTCCTGGACCTAGAGATGGCCCGACCGTGCGTGTCAGTCCACGAGGCTCGCGCGGAGCTTCACGTCTGATGGCGATGGGGGCCTCGATGCGCTCGCTGACCCGCCGCGCACCCGGGCCGCTGAAAGCCGTCGGTGCGGCGATGGACGTCGTCGGCGGCGTAATGACCGGCAATCGCCGCATGCTCGGTGCCGGTCTTGGTGCAGCAGGTGGCGGCTGGGCGGGTGCGACCGCCGGTTCTGCGGTGGGTGCCACGTTAGGCAGTGTTGTTCCAGTGATCGGCACCGCCATTGGCGGTGTTCTGGGTGGCCTGATTGGTGGCTGGCTGGGCAGTGAATCGGGTGCGGCACTGGGCGACAAGCTGGCCGCTCCGACAGCCGATCGTTTGGCCTCGCCAGAGCAGATCAACAAGGAACTGACCAGCGCACCGACACAAAACCAGCAGATCAATTACTCACCGTCGATTCAGGTCACCTGCACCGGTGGGGAGAGCTCCGAGCACATCCGGACGATCGTGGCGCAGCAGCTGCAAACGCAGTTCCACGGCGAGTTTGTTCCACTGATGACCACCAACGCCCTCGCCACCCGACGTGGTGCGGCACTGACCGATGGAGGCAGGTAATGCGCCAGCAAATGATCCTGGGCAGTTTCATTTTCGGCCTGTCCCGCAACTTCGCCTACCACAGCATCGTGCACACATCGGACGGTGGCTGGGTGGAACTGGACATTGTGACCGGCAAGCCGAAATCCAGTCAGACCGGGCAGAAAGCCCAAACGATGAAGATTACAGGGACGTCGATGTACGCGGTGGCCATGGAGCGGCTCGATGAACTGCGCACGTTGCAGGAGCAGCGCAGGCCGGTGCCGTTGGTGGATGGCATCGGACGCAACTGGGGGCTTTGGCGAATCAACACTGTGACGGAAACCCAAAGCGTGATCATCGATGACGGCACGGCGATGGTCGTCGGTTGGGCAATAGACCTGTCGGAGTTCATCCATGCGTAGAGTTCGAAGTGTGGCCGGTGATTCGGTGAACCTGTTGCTGTACCGCGAACTGAGTCGCTGTGACGATGCCGTCGAAGAGGCACTGTGGCGGCTCAACCCCACGCTGGCAGAACAGGGGGCGGTATTACCTGCGGGTATCTGGGTAGTCCTGCCGGAAATTGACTCACAACCCGTTGTGACCACGCCGGTTTCCGCGTGGGATTAAGGAGGTTCCATGGCATTGGGTTTTACGCCAGAGGTAGAGATTTATGGGGCCAATAAGGACTTGATCAACAAGCGCCTGATCAGTTGGGAGCACATTGATGCCGCCGGTACCGAGTCCGATCAATTGACATTGACGCTCGATCTGGAAGGGCTTGAGGGGCTGCCGATCCTGGGCGGCAAGATTGGCCTGAAGGTCGGTTACGCGGAGTCCAGTCTGGTGGATAAGGGCCAGTTCACGGTGTCTCGCCTGACGCCGACGTTGTTCCCGCTGCGCTTGACGCTGGTGGCAACCGCAGCGCCGTTCAGTGCCGATGACAAGACCGGCTTCCTGCAGCGTCGATCGGCCAGTCATGGGCCGACCACCCTGGGTGCGCTGTTTCGCGAGATCGCTGAGCGGCATGGTTTTTCGCCACGGGTGGCACCCCAACTGGCACTGAAAAAAATCGACCACATCGATCAGTCCAACGAAAGTGACATGGCGTTTTTGACTCGCCTCGCCGGCATATACAAGGCCATCGCCAAACCGATGAATGAGCTGTATGTGCTGGCGCTCCCAAGTCAGACCAAGTCACTGTCGGGCAAGGTGTTGCCCCAGGTGAAACTGTCGGTGACCACCAACAATCGACCCGGCGATCGCGCCTTCATTTCCGCCACGCTCGATGACTCCGTCCGGGCGAAAAACCAGGGCTGCAAGACGAGTTGGTGGGACGCGGCAGCGGGGGTGGTGCGGGTGATTGAAACCGGTAGCGCGCCGTTCAAGGTCATCGGTCGGCTCTGCCAGAATGAAGCGGAGGCCAGGGATATCGGCGAGGGTGAAGTGCGCAAATTGCTGCGTGAAAAGCTCAAGGTGAAAATCAGTTGCCCGGGTAATCCGGCGCTGTCCGCCGAGGGTGTCTTGTTGCTCGACCAGTCCTGGCCGGATTTCCTGCGCGGGTACTGGTCGATCGAAAAGGTCATTGCCAGCGGTGACAAATATCAAAGCTATCGCTGCATGATCGAGGCGAAGTGTCCGGATGCCACGTAATAACGCAATCAAATGCACTGGCGCCGGTCTGGCGGATCAATGGCGAACGGAACATCACTCATGCCGCTTACTGTCCTGCAATTACAGCAAATACTTCCCAACGCCCGCAGCCAAGCGGGCGTTTTCATTTCTGCTCTCAATAGCGCCATGGATGGCCATGACATCAACACGCCCAAACGCAGCGCCGCTTTCCTTGCGCAAGTCGGTCACGAATCCGGGCAGTTGCACTACGTGCGCGAACTCGGCGGTGATCAGTATTTGAGCAAGTACGACACCGGCACCCTGGCCGCTCGTTTGGGCAATACACCCATGCCCGACGGTGATGGCCAAAGGTACCGAGGCCGTGGCCTGATCCAGATTACCGGCCGCCATAACTACCAGCAGTGCAGCCTCGGATTGTTCGGCGACGAGCGTCTGTTGCAGTTGCCGGAACTGTTGGAGCAACCGCAATGGGCCGCCGAATCCGCCGCCTGGTTCTGGCGGCAAAACGGCCTCAACGAGCTGGCTGATCGTGACCAGTTCAACAGCATCACCCGCCGGATCAACGGGGGGCTGAACGGGTTGCAGGATCGTTTGCAACTCTGGGCGCGGGCGAGGGCGGTGTTATGCCAGCCTTCGGTTTGATCCCGGGGTCGTGGCGGGTGGTTGGCGTTGTTGTGTTGCTGGCTGTGTTGGCTGGTGGCTCGGCAACGCTGGCCTGGCGATTTCAGGATGGGCGTTATGGGCGGCAACTGGCGGAACAGGCCGGGGCGCACGCCGAGATGCTCAACCAACTGACCCTGGCGGCGGCCGCTCGACAACAGACCGAGCAGGATAAACGGCTGGCGCTGGAACAGCGGCTATCGGCCAGCGAACAAACCCATTACCGAGCGCTTAGCGATGCCCAACGTGATCAAGGTCGCTTGCGCGATCGTCTTGCCACTGCTGATGTGCGGCTGTCAGTCCTCCTCGATGCCCATGACGCTGCCTCAGCCTGTGCAGTGCCAACCGCCGCCAGCACCGGCAGCGTGGATCATGGCGCCGTTCGAGCCCGACTTGACCCGGCGCATGCTCAACGAATTATCGCCATCACCGACGCCGGCGACCGTGCACTGATTGCGTTGCAGGCCTGTCAGGCTTATATCAGGGCGCTCGGTCGCTAACATTTTGATCGATCCTGTAACTTGCAAGCGTGATCCGCTCGTGTACGGTAGTCCCATTCCGCCCGCTCAGGAGATGACCGTGAAAGAAATCACCCAACTGGCCGCTGAACTGGGCAGACGCCTGCAGCTTCTCAATGCTCACGTCACCGCAGCCGAATCCTGTACCGGCGGCGGCATTTGCGAGGCGATCACCCGGATTCCGGGGAGTTCGGCGTGGTTCGAGGCCGGTTATGTGACGTACTCCAACCGGCAGAAGACCGAGCAACTGAATGTCCCGGTCGGGTTGTTTGCGACGGTGGGGGCGGTCAGTCGCGAAGTGGTCGAGGCCATGGTCCGTGGCGCCCAGGAAAAAAGCCGGGCGTATTTTGCCGTGGCGGTCAGCGGTGTGGCGGGGCCGGATGGCGGTTCGCCGAACAAGCCGGTCGGCACGGTCTGGCTGGCCTGGGGCGTGGGGGAGCGGGTGTTCAGCGAGGTGCAGCACTTCCCCGGCAACCGCGATGAGGTCCGCCGACAAACGGTGAAGGCCGCGCTAGAGGGGCTGCTGCGCCATGCCTCGGGAGAAATCTCAAATCAGGGGTAGGCGATCCTGAATCGCTGTGGAATAATACTGGCTACTTATACAGGTGTTGGCCGTCAGGCCTTATTGATTACGTGAGGACTTTAATGGACGACAACAAGAAGAAAGCCTTGGCTGCGGCCCTGGGTCAGATCGAACGTCAATTCGGCAAGGGTGCCGTAATGCGTATGGGCGATCAGGACCGTCAGGCGATCCCGGCTATTTCCACTGGCTCTCTGGGTCTGGACATCGCGCTCGGCATTGGCGGTCTGCCAAAAGGCCGTATCGTTGAAATCTACGGTCCTGAATCCTCCGGTAAAACCACGCTGACACTGTCGGTAATCGCCCAGGCTCAAAAAGCCGGCGCGACCTGCGCATTCGTCGACGCCGAACACGCCCTCGATCCTGAATACGCCGGCAAGCTCGGCGTCAACGTCGACGACCTGCTGGTTTCCCAGCCGGACACCGGTGAGCAGGCCCTGGAAATCACCGACATGCTGGTGCGTTCCAACGCGGTTGACGTGATCATCGTCGACTCCGTAGCCGCCCTGGTTCCAAAGGCTGAAATCGAAGGCGAAATGGGTGACATGCACGTGGGCCTGCAAGCCCGTCTGATGTCCCAGGCGCTGCGTAAAATCACCGGTAACATCAAGAACGCCAACTGCCTGGTGATCTTCATCAACCAGATCCGTATGAAAATCGGCGTGATGTTCGGCAGCCCGGAAACCACCACCGGTGGTAACGCGCTGAAGTTCTACGCTTCGGTTCGTCTGGACATCCGTCGTACTGGCGCGGTGAAAGAAGGTGATGAAGTCGTCGGTAGCGAAACCCGCGTCAAGGTTGTGAAGAACAAGGTTGCTTCGCCGTTCCGTCAGGCCGAGTTCCAGATTCTTTACGGCAAGGGCATCTACCTGAACGGTGAGATGATCGACCTGGGTGTTCTGCACGGTTTCGTCGAGAAGTCCGGTGCCTGGTATGCCTACGAAGGCACCAAGATCGGTCAGGGCAAGGCCAACTCGGCCAAGTTCCTGGCGGACAACCCGGAAATCGCGGCGAAACTTGAGAAGCAATTGCGTGACAAGTTGCTGTCTCCGTCATCGGTAGCGGAATCCAAAGCTTCTGCGGTCAAAGAGACTGAAGATGACCTGGCTGACGCTGATATCTGATTGATCCGATGACCGCCGTACTCGATACACTCGTCGCGGTGCGGCGAACCGCAATGGACCTGCTCGCGCGACGCGAGCACGGTCGGGTCGAGCTGACGCGTAAACTGCGTCAGCGCGGCGCTCTCCCTGAAATGATCGACACAGCACTCGACCGCTTGACGGAAGAGGGCCTGTTGTCCGAATCCCGTTACCTCGAAAGCTTCGTTTCCTACCGTGCCCGATCCGGCTATGGCCCTTTGCGTATTCGCGAAGAGTTGAGCCAGCGTGGCCTGCAACGCAATGACATCGAACTCGCACTGCGTGAGAGCGGTATCAACTGGCAGGAACAACTGGAAGATACCTGGCGGCGCAAGTTTGCCGGGCATTTACCGATAGACGCCCGGGAACGCGCCAAGCAAGGGCGGTTCCTCGCTTATCGGGGGTATTCCATGGAAATGATCAACCGCTTGTTCAGCGGTCGAGGAATGGATGATTAAACAAAAACGGCCCGCTATTTCGATAGCGGGCCGTTTTTTTTTGCCTCACGTAACCTTTGACGGTTCCCGCGTGCGTTGTTGCGCCTGGGGTTTGGACTGCGCCCAGTTTTCCGGCAGGTTGATGTAGTCCACCAGTTCGCGCAGTCGTCCATGATCACGGGCGTTAAAGGTGAAGGCCAGGCGAGCGAGGTGGCTGAACTGCGGTTCGTCGTGCTCCTCGCCGCTGTAGGCATGCTGATGGAAGTGATCGCTCAGGCACAGGTCGGCGAACGCTTGTTGCATGTGCTCGAGCGCAGCATCACTGAGTTTGTGGTTCATGCGGATCACGAATTGATGCTTGAGCCAGCGGCTGGAGTGGAAGTTGCTGTAGAACTGATTGATCTGCTCAACCGCCTCCTCGGCGTTGTAGACCAGGCTCACCAGCTTCATGTCGGTCGGCAGGATGTAGCGGTTCTCCTCCAGTTGATTGCGGATGAAATCCAGTGCGCCTTGCCAGAACGTGCCACCTGGAGCGTCCAGCAGCACCACTGGTACCAGCGGGCTTTTACCGGTTTGAATCAGTGTCAGCACTTCCAGCGCTTCATCAAGGGTGCCGAAACCGCCAGGGCACAAAACCAGCGCATCGGCTTCCTTGACGAAGAACAGCTTGCGGGTAAAGAAAAAGTGGAACGGCAGCAAGTTGGTGGTGCCGTTCACGGTGGGATTCGCATGCTGCTCGAAGGGCAGGGTGATGTTGAATCCCAGGCTGTGTTCAAGGCCGGCACCTTCGTGGGCGGCCGCCATGATGCCGCCGCCTGCGCCAGTGATCACCATCAGGTCGGAGCGCGCCAGTGCGGCGCCGAGTTCTCTGGCCAGGCCATACAACGGGTGTTCTATCGGTGTGCGGGCCGAGCCGAATACCGTGACTTTGCGCCGTCCGCGAAACTGTTCGAGCACACGGAAGGCGTGTTCGAGTTCGCGCAGGGCTTGCAGGGTGATCTTGGCATTCCAGCGGTTGTGATCGTCCTGGGCCATGCGCAGCACGGTCAGGATCATGTCGCGGTAGATCGGGATGTTCGGGCTGTTGGGTGAAACCAGGTTGAGTTGCTCTTCGACCTTGCTGATGAGGTCGTGGCCGCTTTCTTCGAAATGACGGCTGAGGAGGTCATTCGGTTGGTAAGGCATCAACTTCTCCTTCCGTACAGGCTCTGTTGTTCCTTTGGATGAAAGAAACATTCGCATCGGAAAACGCAAACCAGGCAGCCCCTTTTCTGCCCTGAAAAGTGAACGGGAACACTATGAATCTAGACCCTCTAGATGGTTTTCGCTGACTTGATCATTGCGCTGCAAAGTCTTTCCTGGCAACCGCTTATTGACGATTTGCAAGGTGATTTCACCGCTCGTCTGAACCTGCGCCAAGTGTCCGGCACTCTGATTTACTAAATTACAGACGTGACACGACAGCTTTGCGTCAAAGGCAGGGCGCACGGTACAAGCGGTTCAAGGATTTTGTCGCTCAAGCAAGGGCGAAGTGCAAGGAGGCGGGATGCTATGGCCAGAGTCATTCTGGAGATCGATACGCAACTGTATCGATTATTGAAGTCATCGGCCGAGACCAATCATTTGAGTCTCGAAGAGGAGTGTTGCCGGCGTCTGGAGGGAGCCGAGCGGCGTTCGCGCTATTTACAGGCGTTGTTGGCCGAACTGCGCGCCGAGGATGAACAGCGGCGCGCCAATTCCCATTGATTACTTTTTCTTTGCCGGCGGCGTGGCTTTCGGGCAATCCGATTCCTCGAAGCTGGCGGAGCCGACCGCGCGATTGGTTTTCACCTCGGTAAAGTCGTAACGCATGATCGCGCCCTTCTTCATCAGCTTGCGGAACCCCTCGTTTCTGCAGACGGAAGCGCCAAGCTGGAAGTACACCGCTTTCGGATCAGCCCGCATCTTGTTGGCGTGGCTGCTTTGCACGCTCAAGTGGTTGATCAGAACATTGCCTTCGGCGGTGTAGCCCTGATCGAGAATGTCTTCGTTGATCGCCCGTGGCGTGCCGACGCTGCTTTGTGCGGCGACGTTTCGCAGCTCTCTGTTGAGATTCTGCTCACTCAAGGACGCAGCCTGAGCGCTGAAGGACGACGCCAGCAGGATGGCAGCGGTGGGAACGATAAGGCGCAGCATGAAACTCTCCTGGTTCGGTGACTGGTGGTTCGACCAGCCACAGGGCTGTGCGTTCATTGGCGGCGAATTATAGGGGAGCCCGTCTGGACGGTACAGGCTTGTGCCGGCCGCTCTGGTAAACTGCCGGCCTTTATCGCCCTGAGTGCCGTTCGTGTCGAGTTTTCCTGTCTGCCGGTGTTGCCCACGATGAACCACGCCCCCAACGCCGTAGCCCGCTTGCGCGACCAGCGCGAAGAGGAGGGCATCAAGCCGATTCAGGCCCGAGGCTGGAGGGCGACGCGTTGCCGTGCCTGCCGCGTGATCGAGAGCCATTGCCTGTGTGCCTGGCGTCCGCAGGTCGAGACCCGCTCGGGCGTGTGCCTGATCATGACCAACAAGGAAGTGTTCAAACCGAGTAACACCGGCTGGCTGATCGCCGATGTGGTGCGCGACAACCATGCGTTCATCTGGTCGCGCACGGAAACCGATCCGCAGTTGCTGGCGTTGCTCGCCGACCCGCAATGGCAGCCGTATCTGGTGTTTCCGGGCGAGTACGTCGAACCTGAGCGCGTGACCAACACCGTCGAGGTGGATAGCAGCAAGCGACCGCTGTTCATTCTGCTGGACGCGACCTGGACCGAAGCCCGGAAGATTTTTCGCAAAAGCCCGTACTTTGAATCATTGCCGATCCTGAGCCTGCTGCCCGAGAAGCTGTCGCGCTATCGTCTGCGCCGGTCGACTCGCAGCGAGCATTTGTGCACGGCGGAAGTGGCGGCGTTGTGCCTCGATCTGGCGGGCGATGTCGACGCCGCGTCGGCACTGGACGCTTATTTCGACGTGTTCAGCCAACATTACCTCGATGCCAAGCATCAGCTGGAAATGAACGTTGCAACACCGGCACATGCCGAGCTGATGCCTTTCGTACCGAAAGCGGCCGTCGTCACGGCCTGATTGTCGCCCATACTGCAAAGAACTGTAGCGGCCAGGCACCTTGACCACCCCGGTTTCGCTGGGCATGCTTGGCGCCGATTGGGGCGCGGCTGTAGTTTCATACGCCGTATTGTTTACGTGATTGCCACGTCATTGGCGTTGAACGTGCCCTGTTGGTGCAGCTCCGTGGCTGCGCCTTGAGCTGTTAGAAGAACAGGATCATTTGAAAAATGGCCACATACGAAATCCTGATTGCCGATGACCACCCTCTTTTTCGTAGCGCCTTGCATCAAGCGTTGACCCTGGGCCTTGGCCCGGACGTCCGTCTGGTGGAAGTGGCGAGCATCGCCGAGCTGGAAACCCGCCTCGACGAAAAATCCGACTGGGACCTGGTGTTGCTGGACCTGAACATGCCGGGCGCCTACGGTTTTTCCGGGCTGGTGCTGCTGCGTGGTCAGTACCCGCAAATTCCGGTGGTGATGGTGTCGGCCCAGGAAGAAGCCTCGATCATGGTCAAGTCCCGTGAGTTCGGTGCCAGCGGTTTCATTCCTAAATCGAGTGACCTGAGCGTGATCCAGAAAGCCGTACGTTCGGTACTGGATGGCGATGTGTTCTGGCCGCCTCAGGCGTTCGAAGCAGTCAGCGTTTCCGATGAAGCCAAGGCCGCCAGTGAAGGCCTTGCCAGCCTGACACCGCAGCAGTTTCGGGTGCTGACCATGGTCTGCGAAGGCCTGCTGAACAAACAGATTGCCTACGAACTGAGCGTGTCCGAAGCGACGATCAAAGCCCACGTCACGGCGATTTTCCGTAAGCTGAATGTACGGACCCGAACCCAGGCGGCGTTGCTCCTGCAACAACTTGAGTCAATTTCAAGCCACTGAAGGTTGGCGTCTTCACGCTTTTTTGACTTTGGTTGATCTAGCTTTCCCACTCCTTTTTGGTCAGTTGCCACTTTTATGTCCCCTTTCAAAGGCCAGACCGGCCTGAAACGCATCCTTAACGCCTCCGGTTACTCGCTGGACGGCCTGCGCGCAGCCTTCACCGGCGAAGCGGCTTTTCGGCAACTGGTGTTGCTCAATGTCATCCTGATTCCGATTTCGTTCTTTTTGAACGTCAGCCGCGTCGAGCAGGCGCTGTTGATAGCCGTCTGCTTGTTGGCGTTGATCGTCGAGTTGCTCAATTCAGCGGTGGAAGCGGCCATCGACCGCATTTCCCTGGAGCTGCACCCACTGTCCAAGAACGCCAAGGACATGGGCAGCGCCGCGCAGTTGGTGGCGTTGACCATGATCGCGCTGGTGTGGGCGGTGATCCTGCTTTAAGCGATGGTGGGCAGCACGATCTCGTCGCTGCGCTGAACCCCGGCGGTGAAAGCGCGGCACAGGTCGAGGAATTCGCGCATCGCCGGTGTCTGAAATTTCTGTTTGTGCCAGATGAAATAGAACTGCCGCGCCAGATCGAGATCCGGCGTCTCCACCGGCACCAGGCTGCCGCGGCGAAACGCGTCGCGCAGTGCCAGCCGTGAAATGCAGCCAATCCCCAATCCTGATTCCACCGCGCGCTTGATCGCTTCGGTGTGTTCCAGCTCCAGGCGG
Source organism: Pseudomonas sp. PDM01 (assembly GCF_014852325.1). Taxonomy (NCBI): domain Bacteria; kingdom Pseudomonadati; phylum Pseudomonadota; class Gammaproteobacteria; order Pseudomonadales; family Pseudomonadaceae; genus Pseudomonas; species Pseudomonas sp. PDM01. The sequence goes on along the minus strand of NZ_JACVBK010000005.1, from coordinate 330,840 downwards.
ATATTCAACGCGCTGCGATGATGACGCATGGCCTGGTCAAAGGTCAGGCGCGTGCCCGAGCCTTGCTCACGCAGAATCCACGCCTCGTGGCTCAGTTCTTCCATGGTCGCCGTGCCGCGCAGGGCCAGCGGATGCTGCGGCGCGCAGAACACCACCAGCTCATCCTCGACCCAACTCTGCACTTCGATGTCCGGATGGCTGCAGTCGCCTTCGATTAGACCCAGATCAATTTCATAATGCGCAACTTGTTGCACGATGTTGGCAGTGTTTTGCACGTGCAGCTTCACCTGGCTTTCCGGGTGGCGCTGCATGAAGCTGCCGATCAGCAGCGTAGCCAGGTAGTTGCCGATCGTGAGGGTCGCGCCGACCGCCAGCGAGCCGAAACCGGATTTGCCGTTGAGCAGGTCTTCGATTTCCTTGGCCTGGTCGAGCAACGCCACCGCTTGCGGCAACAATTGCTTGCCGAGGGCGTTGAGGCTCAGCCGTTTACCGGCGCGGTCGAACAGCTGGCAGCTGGACTGGCGCTCCAGTTCGGTGATTGAAGTGCTTGCCGCCGATTGCGACAGGTTGAGCAGGCCCGCAGCACGGGATACGCTTTCCTGCTGGGCGACGGCGACGAAGACTTGAAGTTGACGGAGAGTAAATCGCATATCGATATAACCGATAACCCTTATCTTAATAATCCATTTAACAGATATTGTCGCTGCCATTAGAATGCGATGCAATTGCGCAGACCACAGGCGCAGGCAAAATCTCCAGGAGTCCCACGTACATGAGCAACATGAACCACGAGCGTGTCCTCAGTGTTCACCACTGGAACGACACTCTGTTCAGCTTCAAGTGCACCCGCGATCCGGGCCTGCGCTTCGAGAACGGTCAGTTCGTGATGATCGGCCTGCAACAGCCCAACGGCCGGCCGCTCATGCGCGCTTACTCGATTGCCAGCCCGAACTGGGAAGAGCATCTCGAGTTCTTCAGCATCAAGGTGCCTGATGGCCCGCTGACTTCCCAGTTGCAGCACCTGAAGGAAGGCGACGAGATCATCATCAGCAAGAAGCCTACGGGCACGCTGGTACTGGACGACTTGAAGCCTGGCAAACATTTGTACCTGCTCAGCACCGGTACCGGTCTGGCGCCGTTCATGAGCGTCATCCAGGACCCGGAAACCTACGAGCGTTTCGAAAAAGTGATCCTGTGCCACGGCGTACGTTACGTCAACGAAGTCGCTTACCGCGAATTCATCACCGAGCACCTGCCGCAGAACGAGTTCTTCGGCGAGGCCCTGCGTGACAAGTTGATCTACTACCCGACCGTGACCCGCGAGCCGTTCGAGAACGAAGGTCGCCTGACCGACCTGATGCGCAGCGGCAAGCTGTTCAGCGACATCGGTCTGCCACCGATCAACCCACAGGACGACCGCGCCATGCTGTGCGGCAGCCCGAGCATGCTCGACGAAACCAGCGAAGTGCTGAACAGCTTCGGCCTGAAAGTTTCGCCGCGGATGCGCGAGCCGGGTGATTACCTGATCGAGCGTGCGTTCGTCGAGAAGTGACCGAAGGTCACCTGTAGGAGCCGGCTTGCTGGCGATGGTCGTTAACGATGACGCGTTTCTCCCAGGATAAACGCGCTGAGTTCCAGTCCATCGCCAGCAAGCCGGCTCCTACATTAATCGCGTAGCGCATAGAAAAGCCCGCATGACCTGAGAAGGTCATGCGGGCTTTTTCGTTTCTGGCGTTTAAACCTGTGCGGGAATGACCTCAAGGACGCAGATCGAATCCGGCGTCGGATAGTGCCACCGCACATCCACATCCCAGAATTGCGCGCCATATTCCCGCTCAGGCGCGGGCGTCTGATAAGCCGGCCGCGGATCTTGCGCCAAGCACTGCTCAACCAGCTCCACCAAAGGCTCTTCCAGCCGCTGAGCGTGCCCATGCGCCTGTTGCAACGCCGAGTCCGTCCACTGCACGGGAATCAGCTGCGGCGCAGCGCTGGCGATGCTATTGGACGCCGTGTCGATGATGTCGGCATAAGGCACGTAGGGTTTGATGTCCAGAATCGGTGTGCCATCCAGCAAGTCGATGCCGGATATCCACAGGCGATTGGCCTCGACCTTGTCCAGCTTCACCACGGATTGGCCGATGCCGTTGGGCCGGTGCGTCGCGCGGGTGGCGAACACGCCCATGGATTTGTTGCCGCCGAGGCGAGGTGGGCGGACTTTCAGGCGTGGCTTTTCTTCCAGGGCCTGATGAAAAAGGAACAGCAGCCAGACGTGGCTGACCTGCTCCAGACCCTGCACTGCGTCGCCCTGATCGAACGGCGCCACCAGTTCCAGCACGCCGCGAGCGGCAGGCGCCAGTTGCGGCTGGCGCGGGATGGCGAACTTCTCCTTGAAACAGGAGCGCACGAAGCCGATGGGGGAAACGCTGTAGGTCATTGGTTTAGGGTCGAAGCAGGATTGAGGGCGGGCATGATAACCCGATCGACCTACATTCAGCGGTGCTTGTGCCGGCCCCATCGCGAGCAGGCTCACTCCCACAGTGGATCTCGGTCTGCCACAGATTCTGTGGACACAGAAAATCCTTGTGGGAGTGAGCCTGCTCGCGATAGCTGCACCACTAATTTAAAGGCTAAACCCACCATCTAGAGGAATGATATTCCCGGTCATGTAAGCCCCCGCCGTACTCGCCAGACTGATCGCCAACGCCGCCATCTCTTCCTCCCGACCCCAGCGCTTCATCGGAATCAACGCCGTATCCTCCGCCAGCGCCTGCTCATCGTTCCCGATGTGCTGGGTCATCTTGCTTGGAAAGCGCCCCGGTGCGATCACATTGACGTTGATGTGCTGGCTCACCAGTTCCCGCGCCAGAATCCGCGACAATTGATGCAGGGCAGCCTTGCTCGGCCCGTAGGCATAAGCCTGTTCGCCGAAGGAAGAAATCCCCGCCACCGAGCCGATGTTGATGATCCGCGCCGGATTGGCTTCTGACCCGGCCTTGCGCAGCAGCGGCAAGAATTGCTGGATGCAGTTGAACACCGATGTCACGTTGAGCTGCATGACCTTTTCCCAGCCCTTGACCGGGTAGCTTTCCAGCGGCGCACCCCAGGTGGTGCCGGCGTTGTTCACCAGGATATCCAGATGGGTGATCTGCTCGGCCAACCCCGTGACCAGTTGCAGCACACCTTCTTCAGTGGCCAGGTTGGCGGCCACCGCGTGGCACGTTCCGAAGGCGCTCAACTCGTCAGCCGTTTGCTGACACGCTTCGGCATCGCGCGCGCAGACGTACACGGTGGCGCCGGCCTCGACATAGGCCTTGGCGATCATTTTGCCGATACCACGGGTGCCGCCGGTCACCAGAGCGGTGCGGCCTTGCAGGGAAAAGTACGGGTGCATGGCGAATCCTGAGAGCTGAGGGTGCATACACCCTAGTCGTCAGCCGCTGGAAGCGGAGCCACTATTTTTGCGCGGAATGAAGGTCTATAGAGCCTTCGGCTACTGCCACCCCTGTAGGAGCCGGCTTGCCGGCGATGGCGTCCTCAAAATCGCCATCGCCAGCAAGCTGGCTCCTACAGGGGGCGGTGGTGGCCCAAGGTCTGTGGGGGTTACTGCGGGCGAACGCGCAGGGTCAGGCCCTTGAGGAAGTTGCGCAGCAACTGGTCGCCGCACGGGCGATAATTGGTGTGGCCGAACTTGCGGAACAGCGCGCTCAGCTCAGGCTTGGACACCGGGAACTCGGCGGCCTTGAGGATCGCGTGCATGTCGTCTTCTTTCAGCTCGAAGGCCACGCGCAGTTTTTTCAGGATGATGTTGTTGGTCACCGGCACTTCGATTGGCTGCGGCGGACGGCTTTCGTCCTTGCCGCGCTTGAAGATCACCAGGCCGTCGAGGAAATGCGCCATGACCTCGTCCGGGCAGCGTACGAAGCCTTCCTCGTCCTCTTCTTTCTTGTCGAGGTAGGTCAGCAGGGCTTCCAGGGACACGTCCATGCCGCCGAGCTTGATGATCTCGATGACTTTCTTGTCGCTGATGTCGAGCATGTAGCGCACGCTGCGCAGTACGTCGTTATGAATCATGGTGTGCAATCCTGATAGTCGGCAGTGGGCGCCGCATAAGCCGCGGCGCCAGAATGTGTGGCGGCGTGAAAAGTCTTAGAACTTCTCTTTGCCGGACAGGTAGCGCCATTGGCCCAACGGCACTTTGCCGATGGACACGCCGCCGATGCGGATGCGGCGGATGGCGACGACCTTCAGGCCGACGGCCTGGCAGAACAGGGCAATCACGCCCGGTTGTGGGTTCTTCATCGCAAAACGCAGGCGGTTTTCGTTCTGCCAGCTGGCCTTGACCGGCGGCAGTTCCTTGCCCTTGTAGGTGAGGCCATGGTTCAGGCGGTTGAGGCCGTGAGCCACCATCTCGCCTTCAACCTCGACCACATACTCTTGCTCGATTTTCGCGGAGTCGGCGGTGAGTTTGCGCAGGATCTTCCAGTCCTGGGTGAACACCAGCAGACCGCTGGCGTTGGCCTGCAGGTCGGTGCTGGCGGTCAGACGCTGGAAATGGCCCTTGAGCGGACGTTTGCTGAAGCGATGTTCTTCGCTCAGGGTTTCGGCGCTGAGGGTGGCCATGGCCGTGTCCGCGTCCATGCCTGCCGGCACGTTGAACAGGATGGTCACCGGCTCTGGCGCGGTGGCCTGGGCCTGCGGGTCGAGCTCGACTTTCTGGGTGTCGACCTTGAACTGCGGCTCGTCGATGACTTCGCCGTCCACGGTGACCCAGCCGCCCTCGATGAACAGCTCAGCCTCCCGACGGGAACAGCCGACGAGTTCGATGAGGCGTTTGGAGAGACGTATCGGGTCAGTCATGACAGGGCCGTAACAAAAAAGGGGTGGGCATTGTACCTGCTGGGCGCCGGTTAATCCCGGCTCCATTTCACCGTTGGGCTTTTTGTAGGAGCCGGCTTGCTGGCGATGCAGGCGATGCGGTGTGTCATTTGTACCGAGGTGATGCCATCGTCGGAGCGCCGCCCGCAGCAAGCCGGCTCCTACACAGGTCAGCCGTTGCTCGACTGTTGCCGGGTTTGGCGCAGCCGCATATGCAACAACGGATAAGGCTGCCCCATGCCGTCATGCTCGGTGCGGCCGATCACCTCGAAGCCCTGTTTGAAGTAGAACCCCAGCGCCTGCGGGTTCTGTTCATTGACGTCCAGTTCATCGGCGTTCAGGTGTTCCATGGCATAACGCAGCAACTGCTTGCCCAGGCCCTGGCCACGGTGGGCCGGGTCGATGAAGAGCATTTCAACTTTGCCCGCTGCCACGCCGGCGAACCCGGTGATGCGCTGGCGCGAGTCTTTGGTGCAGATCAGCATCACCGCGTCGAGGTAGCGCGTCAGCACCAGATTCTTCAGCAGTTCGATGTAGCTGTCCGGCAGAAAGTCATGGGTGGCGCGCACCGAGTCTTCCCAGACCTGAGTCAGTTCCTGGTAGTCGCTCTGTTTCGGCGTGTGGATGACCGAATGTTGGCGCATGGCCGAATGCCCCTTTTGCAGTGGATGGCGCGAGTCCTTTCTCCCACAAAACGATAGACGTAAAAAAGCCCCGCATCTCGTCAAGAGAGCAGGGCTTTGCGTATTTTTTGCGTTTAGATCTGTTCAGCCCACAAGTCGTATTCGTCGGCGTCGGTAACCTTGCACCAGACTTTGTCGCCCGGTTTCAGGTTGCTGCCGTTGTCGATGAACACGTTGCCGTCGATTTCCGGGGCGTCGAAGAAGCAACGGCCAACCGCGCCTTGCTCGTCGACTTCATCGACCAGCACTTCGATTTCACGGCCGACGCGCATTTGCAGGCGCGCCGAGCTGATGGCTTGCTGGTGCGCCATGAAGCGGTCCCAACGGTCTTGCTTGACGTCGTCCGGGACGATGTCCAGGTCCAGGTCGTTGGCCGGTGCGCCTTCGACCGGCGAGTACTGGAAGCAGCCGACGCGGTCGAGCTGGGCTTCGGTCAGCCAGTTCAGCAGGTACTGGAAGTCTTCTTCGGTTTCGCCCGGGAAGCCGACGATGAAGGTCGAACGGATGATCAGGTCCGGGCAGATCTCGCGCCAGTTCTTGATGCGCGCCAGGGTCTTGTCTTCGAACGCCGGGCGTTTCATCGATTTCAGGACTTTCGGGCTGGCGTGCTGGAACGGGATGTCCAGGTACGGCAGGATCTTGCCGGCGGCCATCAGCGGGATCAGCTCGTCGACGTGCGGGTACGGGTAAACGTAGTGCAAGCGAACCCAGACGCCGAGGGTGCTCAGGGCTTCGCAGAGTTCGGTCATGCGGGTTTTCACCGGCGCGCCGTTCCAGAAACCGGTGCGGTATTTCACGTCGACGCCGTAGGCGCTGGTGTCTTGCGAGATCACCAACAGCTCTTTGACGCCGGCTTTGACCAGGCGCTGGGCCTCGTCGAGCACGTCACCGACCGGACGGCTGACCAGCTTGCCGCGCATCGACGGGATGATGCAGAAGCTGCAGCTGTGGTTGCAGCCTTCGGAAATTTTCAGGTACGCGTAGTGGCGCGGGGTCAGCTTGATGCCTTGCGGCGGCACCAGGTCGATCAGCGGGTTGTGATCCTGACGCGGCGGCACGACATCGTGCACGGCGTTGACCACTTGCTCGTACTGCTGCGGACCGGTCACGGCCAGCACGCTCGGGTGCACGTTGCGGATGTTGCCTTCTTCGACGCCCATGCAGCCGGTCACGATGACCTTGCCGTTTTCCTTGATGGCTTCGCCGATCACTTCCAAAGATTCTGCCTTGGCCGAGTCGATGAAACCGCAGGTGTTGACCACCACGACATCGGCGTCCTGATAAGTGGACACAACGTCATAACCTTCCATGCGCAGCTGGGTAAGGATGCGCTCGGAGTCGACCAGTGCTTTGGGGCAACCCAGGGATACGAAGCCAACCTTTGGATTGGCCGGCGCAGGAGTGGTGGACATGTCTAACCTCGGTATTTGTGACGCCTCCAGCCGAAGACGGCAAGGCGACAGACGGGCGCTTGTTGCGCCTCTGATCAAAAAGTGCGCAATTCTAGCGATGAGAGACGCACTTGACCAGCTTTATGGAGGGAAATACGACGAGTGCTGCGCTATGCTTCGCGCCGTTACGCGTTACCGATTTTTTACAGTCAACAAAACGTCTGTAACGTCATGTAAAACAGCGCATGCTGCGTGACAAAGCATAGTGCTTCTTCCAAGAAGTCCGGTCTGGGTAGTAGGAGTGTTGGATGGGTCAGGCAAGTAGTCAGGCGGCGGGTGCCGAGCATTCGGCGGCGAAGCCGATCGGTATGCTGGTCGCGGCGGTCGGGGTGGTTTACGGCGATATCGGCACGAGCCCGCTGTACACCCTCAAAGAAGTGTTTTCCGGTGGTTACGGCGTACCGGTCAACCATGACGGCGTGTTGGGCATCCTGGCGCTGATCTTCTGGTCGCTGATCTGGGTCGTCTCGATCAAGTACATGATGTTTGTCCTGCGCGCCGACAACCAGGGCGAAGGCGGGATCATGGCGTTGACCGCGCTGGCGCGGCGGGCAGCGGCGGGGCACAAGAAGTTGCGCACGTTGCTGGTGGTCTGCGGGCTGATCGGCGCGGCGCTGTTCTATGGCGACAGCATGATCACTCCGGCGATCTCCGTGCTTTCGGCGATTGAAGGTCTCGGGCTGGCCTTCGAAGGCATCGACCATTGGGTGGTGCCGCTGTCGTTGATCGTGCTGGTGGCGCTGTTTTTGATCCAGAGCCACGGCACCGCGCGAATCGGCATCCTGTTCGGGCCGATCATGGTCACCTGGTTCCTGGTGCTGGGCGCACTGGGCGTCTACGGCATCATGCAGCATCCGGAAGTGTTGCAAGCGATGAACCCGGTCTGGGGCGTGCGCTTCTTCATCGTTCACCCGGGCATGGGCGTGGCGATCCTCGGTGCAGTGGTGCTGGCGTTGACCGGCGCCGAAGCGCTGTACGCCGACATGGGCCACTTCGGGCGCAAGCCGATTGCCCGCGCCTGGTTCATCCTCGTGCTGCCGGCGCTGGTGCTGAACTACTTCGGCCAGGGCGCCTTGCTGCTCGGTGACCCGGAAGCGGCGCGCAACCCGTTTTATCTGTTGGCGCCAAGCTGGGCGTTGATTCCCCTGGTCGGCCTGTCGACCCTGGCCACGGTGATTGCTTCGCAAGCGGTGATTTCCGGCGCGTTCTCCCTGACCCGCCAGGCGATCCAGCTCGGCTACATTCCGCGCATGCACATCCAGCACACCTCCAGCGCCGAGCAAGGCCAGATCTACATCGGTGCGGTGAACTGGGCGCTGATGGTCGGCGTGGTGCTGCTGGTGCTGGGTTTCGAATCTTCCGGCGCCCTGGCCTCGGCTTACGGAGTTGCGGTGACCGGGACCATGCTGATGACCAGCATTCTGGTGTCGGCAGTGATACTGCTGCTATGGAAATGGCCACCGGTCCTTGCGGTGCCGGTCCTGTTGGGATTTTTGCTGGTCGATGGCGTGTACTTCGCCGCCAACGTGCCGAAAATCGTACAGGGCGGGGCCTTCCCGGTGATCGCCGGTATTGCGCTGTTCGTGCTGATGACTACCTGGAAGCGCGGCAAACAACTGTTGGTGGAGCGCATGGACGAAGGCGGGCTACCGCTGCCGATTTTCATCAGCAGTATCGCCGTGCAACCGCCGCATCGCGTCCAGGGCACCGCCGTGTTCCTCACCGCGCGGCCAGACGCCGTACCCCACGCGTTGTTGCACAACTTGCTGCATAACCAGGTGCTGCACGAGCAAGTGGTGCTGCTGACGGTGGTGTACGAAGACATCCCGCGAGTACCGACGACACGGCGCTTCGAGGTGGAATCCCACGGCGAAGGGTTCTTCCGGGTGATCCTGCACTTTGGCTTTATCGACGAGCCGGACGTGCCGCAAGCGCTGAAGCTGTGCCATCTCGATGACCTCGACTTCAGCCCGATGCGCACCACCTACTTCCTCAGTCGCGAGACGGTCATCGCCTCGAAGCTTGAGGGAATGGCGCGCTGGCGCGAGGCGTTGTTTGCGTTCATGTTGAAGAATGCGAATGGCAATTTGCGGTTCTTTAATCTGCCGCTGAACCGGGTGATTGAGTTGGGGACGCAGGTCGAGATGTAATCCCGCGACATCAAAAAGCCCCCGTTGCCGTGAAGGCAGCGGGGGCTTTTTATTGCCCGACGCCTGACGCTGGCTAACAACGATCCCCTGTGGGAGCGAGCCTGCTCGCGATGGCGGACTGACATGCACCATTAATGTTGCCTGACAGACCGCTATCGCGAGCAAGCTTGCTCCTACAGGGACCGTGTTGCTGGCTTTTTTGTGAGTGTGGCCCGTCGTTTTTAGTTGCGCTCAGGTCATTGTTTTTTAGATTCGGTCTTTGTCCAAACCGGCCGCTCCAGCACCTTCACTGCATCATCAACCACTGCCTTGCTCATCGCCGTCAAATAATGCGCGGCCCAAGCGTGTCGGTCGGTGTCTCGGGCGTAGGCAGCATCTTTGGTCAGCTCCTTGGCCAGGTACAGGAAATCGGAGGCCATGGCTAACGCATCGCTGAGGGGAACGTCTCGCGTGACATGGAATAGGGGTTGGTTTGAGCAGTAGAGGACGGGGGTGAGGCCGATGGTTTTTAGTTCTGAGGGGGCTGGTGAATCTGTTTTGCTCATGGTGTATCTCCTAAACTGAGGAGCCGCCACGTTCGTTTCCAAGCGAATGGGTGGCAGCTGTGCGCAGGTTGGAAAACCGGGAGCCTAGGAAACCGGCACGTCCGAAGACGTCCCACGCACAACCGCCATGACACAGAATTGCAGCCGTAAATGTCTGCGGTCATGTTGGGCACGTTGTTGCCTACGCTCGACGGGTTTCCAAGCCCGATCGCTGAATGGTCAGCGACGTCCGGAGACTATCCCGTCAAAGAAAAGCGCAACAAGGCATCAAAGTGCCCAAAAAACACGATTCGGAGTTTGCCTACAAGGTCTGCGGGCGTCATCCGATATCGCGCCATCTGAAACAAACAAAAACTAAACGCCGCAAGTGATTCTACGAGCCGAGGACATGGGCGCAAAAAATTAAATGAGTGTCGGGGGAAAAACATGATGGCGTTACTAGAACGTGCTGAACAGGCAATATCAGTGGTCGCGATGGTCAAGGACTTCAGTACCAGGCTCACTGAAATCTCCACTCGAGCCATCGAGCGCCTGGTTATTTTCAAAGACAATCAACCGGCAGCGGTCATCATCAACGTTGAGGCGTATCAAGAAATGCTCGACGAGCTGGATGACCTTCGGATTGAAGTAGCTGTTCTGGAACGCCTGACCGGCTTTGATGAGACCAGCGCAATCGACCACGACGATATGCGGGGACGGCACGCCAGGAAAGGCTGAAGCAACAGGGGGTGGCGTGTTTCTAAGAAGCTTCCGACAAGTATCGATTGATATTGACGACTCGATATTTTCATTGAGACAAGTGTCCACGTTTTATGGAATGTGGACACTTGGGTTTTCAGCATCGTGGAGAGTCAAGACATTTTGCATTGTTCAAACTGGCCAGCCTGCACGCCATAAAATCCTTCTAGCCGTTAGTGCTTCATGTCTGTACGAACCTTTTTTGGGGACTTTCTTTGACTTGAAGAGCAATTCATTTTCAACGTTTACACGGTCCATTGTAGGAGCCAGCTTGCTGGCGATGGACTCAAGTGCACCGCGGTGAACCAGTCCGTACGCGTAATCGTTAACGACCATCGCCAGCAAGCTGGCTCCTACAGGTTCTGTGTTTCCCGGTAATCCGTGAAGAACCATAAAAAAGCCCCCGCTACCGTAAGGCAGCGGGGGCTTTTTGTGGGCGGGTTCAGGTCATTCCTGAGCCGCCGTCTCCTTCGCCTGGCGCTTCTCGATCACATCCACCAACCGTTGGGCCAGTTTCGGGTAGTTCTCGTCGAAGTGGTGGCCGCCGGGCAGTTTGATGGCTTCGCCTACGGCGGTTTTGTCGGTGCAGCCACTTTCGTCGATTTCTTCTTCACCGAAGATGCACACCACTTTCTCCGGTGGCAGCTTGGCCATTTCCGGGCCGGTGGCGGCTTCTTTGCCGGCGTTGCCGAGCCAGCCTTCGACTTCGATTTCGAAGCTGCCGGTGCGGGCGAAGGCCAGCAGGATGATTGCGTCGACGCGTTGCTGTTCCGAGGCTTCCAGGCGGTTGTAGATCGCCGGCAGGACGTCGGCGCCGAACGAGTAGCCCGTCAGGATGAAGCGCTTGGTGCCCCATTTCTGCCGGTAGTGCTGCATCAGTTCAGCGAGGTCCAGGGCGCTTTGCTCCGGGCTCTTGTGCTGCCAGTAGTAGCGCAGGGTGTCGATGCCGACGACCGGGTAGCCGATCTTGGCCATTTCGCCCGCTACGTCGCGGTCGAGGTCGCGCCAGCCGCCGTCACCGGAAAGGAACAGGGTGACGGTGTCCTTGGCCTGGCCGGCCGGGACTTCAACCACTGGAATCTGCAGGCCGCCAGCGGCTTTGTCGCCACCGACGAGGAGCTTGCGCAGTTCGTTGTTCAGCACTTGCGGCAGGTTGATGTCGTAGTCGCTGATGCTGGTTTCGGCGTTGGGTTGGTCGCGCACGAAGCCGGCGCTGGTGTCGTCCGGGTTGTCGTTCCACGCCACCAGCCAGTGACCGTGAGCAGCGCTTTTCGGCAGCAGGTGGGTGCAGCCAGGTTTTTCCAGGGCCAGGTCCACCGAAACGGCCTGGGACTTGTCGTCCTTCTGCTCGGACAACCAGCGCCATGCCAGCACGGCGCCAGGGCCGATGCCGCTGACCAGCGTCGCCGGGCCTTTGAGTTCTCTCAGGCCGGATTGCAGGGCGCGGCTTTGCAACAGGCAGTCCTTGGGCAGGATCACCTGAACGATCTGCGCCGAGCCGCTGCGGCTCAGGGTCATCAATTGTTTGTCGCTGAGCTTCTGGTCGTCATTGACCGCCACCAGCACCTGGGCGCGCGGCGTGTTGCCGGGGATGACGCGGGTCATCGCGGCGCCGTCGGCCGGTGTCAGCCGTTCGAGCGTCGGCTCTGGCGCCGGGCGTTTGAGGTACCAGTAACCGCCACCGAGAATCAGGGCCAGCACTACCAGTGTGCCCAGTACGTACCGCAAGGAGCGTTGAATCATCAGCGTTTCACCAATCCAGTCAAGCCGCCCGCAATCAGGGCAGCAGTGTCGGCCAGGGCAACCAGCGGATCAAGTCCGGCGGGCACAGCCATATAACGGGGTTCCCAGTCAGGCTGGAACTTGTCTTTGAAGCGGCGCAAGCCTTGGAAGTTGTACAGCTGCTCACCACGGCGGAAAACCATCGAGCCCAGACGCTGGGTCAGTGGTGCGCCACGACGGGGTTGCAACCCCGACAGCGGCACCATGCCCAGGCTGAAACGCGCGTATCCATGATTTTTATAATGTTGAATCAGGCCGACCATCATGAATTCCATGGTCAGTTTGGGGGCATCCGGGTGTGCGCGCATCAGGTCGAGGCTGGCCAGGTCATGGCCGAAAGTCTCGAGCAAATTGGCGAACGCCACCGGGCGCCCTTCGAAACGGATGACAGCGATGCGGAAATGCTTGAGGTAGTCATCACCGAAACGACCGAGGGAGAAGCCTTTCTCGCGCACGTTCTTGCCGGTCAGCCAGGCATCGGAAATCACCTTGAGCTCATCCATCGGCGCATGCCCTGGCTCATGGATCTCCAGCGACAGGCCATCACGGGTGCCACGGTTCCAGGTGTAGCGCAGGTCTTTCATCTCTTTGCCCTTGGCTTCGAGATCAAAGCGCTGCAGATCGACCCGGGCTTCTTCGCCGAGTTTGATCGCAGTCAGGCCGATGTCCATGTAGTACGGCAGGTTCTCGGCGCGTACTTGGTAGAACACGGGGCGGGCGTGGTGGATGTCACAGAGGTCGCGGAACTGCCAGATCATTTCCGCCCGTTGCTGGGTCGGGCCGATCGGGTCATACAAGGCCACCAGGCTGCGTCCACGGCGGGCGTACATCAGGAACGCTTCATCGTTAGGGTGAAACAGCAGCGCCTTGTCACCGGTCAGGGCGAGGCCACCGTCCGGTTGTGCGGAAGCCATCAGGATTTTTACCGCGCGGTCCAGTTCGTCCGGCGTGGGCAAGTGGATCACCGGGCGTGCGGTGCGCAGCAGCCAGGTCAGGGACACCACCACCAGCAGCACGGCGGCGCCGAGCAGCGAGCGCAAGCCGCGCGGGGCGTCGGCGTCGAGGGTGAACTGCCACCAAAGTTGATGGCTGTAGGGAACGTCCTGATAAGCGAACAACAGCAGCCAGATCGACGCACCGAGTACGCAAAGGCTCGACACCAGATACAGCGGCGAAAACGGCAGTTCGGTCAGGCGGCTCGGGCGATAGAACGAGCGCCGGAAAACCCCCAGCAGGCTCGCGGTCAGGGTCATCAGGCAGGCTTCTTCCCAGTCGAAACCCTTGAGCAGCGAAAGCACGGCGCCGACCAGCAACAGAATGGTGGTCAGCATCCACGCGGCGGACAGGCGTCGACGCAGGCCTTGGGCCAGCAGCAGGCAAAGCACGCCGACCAGGCTGGCGCCGAAGTGCGAAGCGTCGACCAGTCGATGAGGAATCAGGAAACCGATGTGTTCCAGGCGCGTATCGATTTCCGGGGTCACGCCGGAGAACAGCAGCACCACGCCGGACAGAAACACCAGCACCGCCAGAATCGGCGCGGCCAGGCCGGAGGCTGCACGCAAGGATTGACGCGTTTGAAACAAACGCTGGCCTTCATTGACCAACAGCAGCAAGCACGCGACCAGCAGCGGCAGCACCACGTAGATCAGGCGATAGAGCAACAGGGCCGCCGCCAGTGGTGCGGCGCCAAGCTTGTCGGCGAAGGCGGCCAGCAGAATGGCCTCGAATACGCCGACGCCACCGGGAACATGGCTGAGCACACCAGCGGCCAACGCCAGCAGGTACACCAGCAGGAATGCACCGAAGGGCGGTGCTTCCGGCAGCAACAGATACAGCACGGTCGCGGCGGCGGCTACGTCGAGGGCGGTAATGACCAGTTGCAGGAACGTCAGGCGACGGCCCGGAAGGCGCAAGGTGCGACGACCGACCTTGACCAGCAGGTTGTCTGCATAAGGCTGCTCTGGCAGGCGCCGGCGATAGATGCCGACGGCCAATACGGTAAACAACAGCAATACAGCGGCGGCAATCGCACCCAGCAGCATCTGAGAGAGGCCCAGGGCGGCAGAGGCGGCAGGCAGGTTGCTGAGCGTGGCGAGGGCGGCCAGCGGGGGCAGGGCGCAGCCGAGCGAGAGGCTGGCGAACAGCGTCATGTGCGCGACATCGGAAGCCCCCAGGCCATGACGCGCATATAAACGGTAGCGAACCGAGCCTCCCGACAGCATCGACAGGCCAATGGCATTACCGATGGCAAATGCCGTGAACCCGCCCAGGGCAAGAAGCCGCGGCGCCAGGGTCACGCCGGCATAGCGGCTGGCCGACCATTCGTAGCCAAGCAAGATGATGAAGCCGACCACGGTTGCGGCCAATGCGCCGAGCAGTGCCGGTTTCGGTACGTCTAGAATGGAGTCGTGCAGAGCGTACAGATCGAGTTCGCTCAGCAGGTGGCGACAGGCAATCAGCGCGATAGCGAACAACAGCAGGGTGACCGCCAGGCCAATGGGCTGACGGTACTTGCTGACCAGATCAAGCAAGCGCAGACGCTCGGCCTTGATCGGTTGTGTCGCTGTGACGGTGTCTTGTGAATCAGACGAGTTGGCGCGCATCAATCACCTCTTGGATTGTGCGCGACAGGATGGGGGTATCCAGCCAAGTTACCAATCCCTGTAGAAAAAAATAATCACAAATATTAACGCCTCTCGCCGATCAGCGGCGATGGCATGTCATCCGTCGTAGGGGGTTCTGTCTGCGATTCAGCATAGTCTGAACTCAGAACTCAGGTGATCCCGAACGCTTCCCTACACAGTGACAGGTCATTGTTGCGAAAGGACTTTTTCAACAGATACAAAAAAGGCCACTCTTTCGAGTAGCCTTTTTTGATGTTTGGTTGCGGGAGCCGGATTTGAACCGACGACCTTCGGGTTATGAGCCCGACGAGCTACCAGACTGCTCCATCCCGCGTCTGTGTGGCGGCATTCTATAGAGATACGCCGGTGTGTCAACCGTTAATCCGGCGCCGGGTCAAATAAGCGTAAATAAGCGGCGAACGGTCGCAGGGGAGCGTTAAGTTTCGGAATCAGAACGATTTCTCCGTGCTGTCAAAAAACAAATTTCTCACGGAATGTTGGGGGACGAACCGATGCGCATTACCTGTAGGAGCCGGCTTGCTGGCGATGGACTCGAGTGCGCCGCGTTGATTCAGGCAGCACGCGTTATCGTTAACGACCATCGTCGGAGCGCCGCCCGCAGACAAGCCGGCTCCTACAGGAAGGCGTGCATGAATTGAAATCGAATCGCATGGCAAAACACGCGCGCACAAAAAAGGCCACTCTTTCGAGTAGCCTTTTTTGATGTTTGGTTGCGGGAGCCGGATTTGAACCGACGACCTTCGGGTTATGAGCCCGACGAGCTACCAGACTGCTCCATCCCGCGTCTGTGTGTCGGCATTCTACAGAGGATCGCCGGGCTGTCAACCTTCAATCCAGATAAAACCTGTTCTGGTTCAATCGCTTAGCTCTGATAGAGGGCGGTGTGATCGGCTGTGAGTCAGGCCTGGCAAGGCTTGCAGCTCTATCGCATGGGCTCTTTCGATTGAGAAAATAAATTCATCTGTAACTTTTCCTACCATTGGGTAAGAACATTCAGACTACTGGTGCTATATACAGGTGTCGGTGAGATACTGCAGATCCGGCACGCCTTGACTCCAATTCTACGCCATGAACACCGCTTTTATATGAGCCAGCGAAAAATCATCCACGTCGATTGTGACTGCTTCTACGCTGCCATCGAGATGCGCGACGACCCGCGCCTCGCCGGAAAACCCCTGGCGGTGGGCGGTTCGGCGGATCGGCGCGGGGTAATTGCCACCTGTAACTATGAAGCGCGGGCGTATGGCGTGCGTTCGGCGATGTCGTCGGGGCACGCCTTGAAGTTGTGCCCTGACCTGACCATCGTCAAGCCGCGCATGGAAGCCTATCGGGAAGCCTCGAAGGAAATTCACACGATCTTTCGCGATTACACCGACCTGATCGAGCCGCTTTCCCTCGATGAGGCTTACCTCGACGTGTCGGACAGTGCGCACTTCGGCGGCAGCGCCACGCGAATTGCCCAGGACATCCGTCGTCGGGTGTCCAATCAGTTGCACATCACTGTCTCGGCCGGCGTGGCGCCGAACAAATTCCTGGCCAAGATTGCCAGCGACTGGAAGAAGCCCAATGGCTTGTTTGTCATAACGCCGGATCAGGTCGAGGATTTCGTCAGCGGTTTGCCCGTCAGCAAGCTCCATGGCGTTGGCAAAGTGACTGCCGACAAACTGGGCAGGCTCGGTATTGTCGATTGCTCGCATTTGCGCGAATGGGACAAGTTGGCGCTGGTGCGTGAATTCGGCAGTTTTGGCGAGCGATTGTGGAGTCTGGCCCGTGGGATCGATGATCGGTTGGTGCACAACGACAGCCGGCGGCAATCGATCAGTGTCGAAAACACCTATGACGTGGATCTGCCGGATCTGGTGAGCTGTCTGGATAAGTTACCCGAGTTGCTGGAAACCCTGGCGGGCCGCATGGCGCGAATCGACAACAGCTATCGGCCGGGCAAACCGTTCGTCAAAGTGAAATTCCATGACTTTACCCAGACCACGCTGGAGCAGTCCGGGGCAGGGCGGGATCTGGGGAGTTATCAGTTGCTGCTGACCCAGGCGTTCAATCGCGGCGGGAAACCGGTGCGGTTGTTGGGGGTCGGGGTGAGGCTGGAGGATTTGCGCGGAGGGTTTGAGCAGATGGAGTTGTTTGAGCGGTAGTTTTTGCGGTGACTATCAGGGCCTCTTCGCGGGCAAGCCTCGCTCCTACAGGGGTGCACGCAATACCTGTAGGAGCGAGGCTTGCCCGCGAAGCTTTTGCTTTTAGTTCGGTCCCGGATCCGCGACGAGCCGCCCGGCATCCTTGGTCAACGACTTGAGGAATTCGGTCTGCAACTCAGGATCGTTACGCGTCAGCTCAATCAAACTCTGTTCAAGCTCACTGGCTTCTTCTTCCAGACCCAGTTCCGACAGGCGCTTGACCCGGTGTACCCACTGGCTCACTTCGTCGTCTTCAAGATCGTCGTAAATCAGCCCGTGGGCTTCGAGCAACTTGCCGCGCAACGAGCTGCTGACCGCCAGGGTCGAATCCGTGTGCACATCGTCCTGACTATCTTCGACCTTGATCAGCAGGCGACTCAGGTGATTGATGTCATGTTCGGCGAACGGACTGTCCAGCAGGTTCAGGCGCAACACACCGTTTTTGTCGGTGCTCAGCTCGAACGTTTCCTTGCCGGCCTTGACCTCCACCGGGCGCTCGCTCCAGGGCAGGCTCGAGTATTCGGTGCGCTTGTCGAGCTGGACTTCGTCGATACCGGCGAGGTTCTGCTGCGCCCGACCGTGGGACGGCGCGTTCATGAACGGGTTGAGCCCGGCGAAACCGTAGCTGAACCAGTCCTTGGTCACGCTATCCGGCAGGTTGCCGAGGGCGAACACGTTGACCACGTTCGCGCCGACACCGGCCACCACGGCCACCGCGCCCAACGGGATCTCGTAGACCTCCCGCCAGGGTTGGTAAGGCGTGTAGCGATCGTAATGACGGGTGACTTCGAACTCGGTGACTTCGAAGGTCTTCTGCTCGTGGATCTTCACCCGACGTTGCGGCAGCTCAAGCACCTTGGGCTCACCGACATCGATCTGCAGGCTGTGATCGAGCAATTTGCGCTCGACACGAGCCTCGTGCTCGCTGCGTTGCGACATGTGATTGGCGCAGCCGCTGACCAGCAGGGTGCCGCACAGGGCGGCACCACCGAGGCCTAAGGTGTTTCGCTTGAACATGACTTCTCTATCTGGTGTCAGCGGCGGATACGGGCCTGGAGGAAGGACAGCACGTCAGCGACCGGCAGCGCTTGCGCCTCGGGCTCGGTGCGGCTCTTGTATTCCAGATTGCCTTCGGCGAGGCCGCGGTCACTGACCACGATCCGGTGAGGAATGCCGATCAGCTCCATGTCCGCGAACTTGATGCCCGGGCTGGTTTTCTTGTCGCGATCGTCCAGCAGCACTTCGAAGCCGGCCGCAGTCAACTCGGCGTACAGCTTGTCGGTCGCTTCGCGAACCTGTTCGGTTTCGTAGCGCAGCGGCACCAGCGCGATCTGGAATGGCGCCAGTGTGTCGCTCCAGATGATCCCGTTGGCGTCGTTGTTCTGCTCGATGGCCGCAGCTACCACGCGGGAAACGCCGATGCCGTAGCAACCCATTTCCAGGGTGACCGGCTTGCCGTTCTCGCCCAGCACTTCGCACTTCATCGCTTTGCTGTACTTGTTGCCCAGCTGGAAGATGTGCCCGACTTCGATGCCGCGCTTGATTTCCAGGGTGCCTTTGCCGTCCGGGCTCGGATCGCCGGCCACGACGTTACGCAGGTCGGCAACGGTCGGAACCGGCAGGTCACGCTCCCAGTTCACGCCGAAGTAGTGCTTGTCGTCGATGTTTGCACCGATACCGAAGTCGCTCATCAGCTCGACGGAACGGTCGATGATGATCGGCAGCGGCAGGTTCAACGGGCCGAGGGAACCGGCGCCGGCGCCAATGGCGTCGCGCAGTTCGCTTTCGGACGCCATGACCAGCGGGCTGGCAACGCCAGGCTGGTTGGCGGCCTTGATTTCGTTCAGCTCGTGGTCGCCACGGATGATCAGGGCAATCAGCTTGCCTTTCTCTTCAGCGTGAACCACGAGGGTCTTGATGGTCTTTTCAATCGGCAGATTGAATTTTTCCACCAGCGCGGCGATGGTCTTGGTATCTGGCGTGTCGACCAGGCGCATCTCTTCAGTCGGCGCGGCGCGGGAGGTTTCACGCGGTACCGCTTCGGCTTTTTCGATGTTCGCGGCGTAGTCGGAACCGTTGCTGAAGACGATATCGTCTTCGCCGGATTCGGCCAGTACGTGGAATTCGTGGGAGCCGGCGCCGCCGATGGAGCCGTTATCGGCTTCGACAGGGCGGAACTTCAGGCCCAGGCGGGTGAACACGTTGCAGTACGCCTGGTGCATGCGGTCGTAGGTAACCTGCAGCGAAGCCTGGTCAGCGTGGAACGAATAGGCGTCCTTCATGATGAATTCGCGGCCGCGCATCAAACCGAAGCGTGGGCGGATTTCGTCACGGAATTTGGTCTGGATCTGATACAGGTTGATCGGCAGCTGCTTGTAACTGCTCAACTCGTTGCGCATCAGGTCGGTGATCACTTCTTCGTGGGTCGGGCCGGCGCAGAAGTCGCGACCGTGGCGATCCTTGAAGCGCAGCAATTCAGGGCCGTATTCTTCCCAGCGACCGGATTCCTGCCACAGCTCAGCCGGTTGTGTACTCGGCATCAACACTTCAAGAGAGCCTGCGGCGTTCATTTCTTCACGAACGATGGCTTCGACCTTGCGCATTACTCGCAAGCCCATCGGCAGCCAGGTGTACAGGCCCGAGGCGAGTTTGCGGATCATGCCGGCGCGCAGCATCAGCTGATGGCTGATGACGACCGCGTCGGAAGGCGTTTCTTTCTGTGTGGCGAGCAAAAATTGACTGGTGCGCATGGTTGGCCGTTGTCGGTTGCTGATGACGAGAAATGACGGAGCATTGTACGGGCGAGATCTGCTGGCGTACAGGCGCGCGGTCGGTGGTGTGGCAGGAGGGCGGGAATCTCCACGCCCTTTGCGATGCTTCCTACGATTCTTCCGCGACCTGGGCTGGAACCGGCTCAGGCTTTGGGGTTGGGCCTTCGCGGCGGCTCTCCTGGAACCAGTGCAAGGCGATCAACACCAGCGTCGGAACGCCCAGCAGCGCGGTGATCAGGAAGAAATCATGGTAGCCGAATTTTTCCACCATGACCCCGGAATAGCCACCGATCAGGCGCGGCAGCAGGAGCATGATCGAGCTGAGCAGGGCGTATTGGGTGGCGGAGAACTTGAGGTTGGTCAGGCTCGACAGGTAGGCGACGAATGCGGAGGTCGCCAGGCCCGAGCTGAAGTTGTCCAGGGAAATGGTCAGGATCAGCATGTTCAGGTTGGCGCCCATGTCGGCGAGCATCAGGAACAGCAAGTTGGTGCCCGCTGACGCCACGCCGCCGATGAACAGGATCGGCAGGATGCCGAAACGCACGATCAGCAGGCCACCCATGCCGGCGCCGACCAGCGTCATGATCAGGCCGAAAATTTTGCTGACGCTGGCAATCTGATCCTTGGTGAAGCCCTGGTCGATATAGAACACGTTGGCCATCACGCCCATCACCGTATCCGACATCCGATACGTGGCGATCAGCCCGAGCAGCAGCAGCGCTTGCCAGCGGTAACGCAGAATGAAGTCGTTGACCGGTGTCAGCACCGGCGCCAGGCCACGACGACCTATGGCCGACAGGCACATCGCGGTGAGCGAGGTGTAGAGGATCGCCCGCAGGAATGCGCGGTCCTGGAGCAGCAGGTCGAGCAGGCTGACGCCGTCAAACAGCACGCTGGCGAAGTCGGTGTTGTAGAGCTGGGTGAACATGGCCGGCACGGAAACCAGCAGCACGATCAGTACGAACACCGAGGCCAGTTGATGCACGAAGCTGTAGCGCCCGGCCTGCAGTTGCGTGCGCAATGGCACCGGCGGTTCGCGCATGAAGAAAGAGGTCAGCAGCGCCGGAACCATCAGTGCGCCGAACAGCAGGTAAGTGCCGGCCCATGCGGAATGCTTGTAGTTGAAACCGGTGGAGCCAAAACCTTCGGCGAAGAACAGGGCGCCGGCAGTGGCCAGCAGTGCCGCGATCCGATAGCCGGACATGTAGCTGGCGGCCAGGGCAGCCTGGCGGCTGTCTTCGGCGATTTCCAGGCGATAGGCATCGACCGCGATGTCTTGCGTCGCCGAGGCGAAGGCCACGACTACAGCAATGGCGATCAGCCAGGACAGGTGTTTTTGCGGGTCGCAGAAACCCATCCCGATCAAGCCGAGGATTACCAGTGCCTGGGAAAGTACCAGCCACGAGCGACGGCGACCGAGCTTGCCGAGAAATGGCAGGCGCCATTGGTCCAGCAACGGTGACCAGACCCATTTAAAGGCGTAGGCCAGACCGATCAGGCTTGCATAGCCAATGGTTTCGCGAGCCACACCGGCTTCACGCAACCAGACTGACAGTGTCGAAAACACCAGCATGTAGGGCAGGCCGGCGGCGAAACCAAGCAACAACAGCACAAGTGTCGATGGGCTGGCATAGGCGGCGAGCGCGGCGCGCCAGGTTTTACGGGGCATGGGCTGAAGTCTGCCTCAAGATTACGGAAACAAAGCGCGCACTCTAACCGCTGTGCTCTACCGGGCGCCAGCCATGGCGCTGAATATCAACACGATTGTTCAGGACACTGATGCCTTCGGAGCGCAATCGTGCGCGTTGCTCGTCCCCTGAAGGACTGCCCACGGGCAGGCTGATCCGACCGCCGGCACCGAGCACCCGGTGCCAGGGCAGTTTGGTGTCGCCGGGCAACTGGCTGAGCGTACGACCGACCCAGCGCGCGGCGCGACCCAGTCCCGCGAGTTCGGCAAGTTGACCATAACTCACGACTTTGCCCTCGGGCACCTGCGCCAGAGTGAGGTACAGCGCCGTGCGTCGGATTTGCGCAGGGCTTTCGGTTTCTGCATCGGCGTCGGTCACATCCGGGATCCCTGTAGGAGCGAGGCCGGCTTGCCGGCGATGGTCGTTAACGATAACGCGAGCTGTCTGGGGAAATGCGTCGATCTTGAGTTTATCGCGAGCAGGCTCGCACCTACAGTGGCTGACCGTCTGTAGGGTAAATCCTCGATCAGTAATTGAGAAATGAACTCAATAGAGATGGGCGGGTCAGTCCTTGTTAGGGCCTTATTCCTATGGATAATGCCGACTTTTTTCGCAAATTTGAGCCTGTCTTTGCTTATGGTGTCCAGAACCCTGTTGTGCCTCGCTGTCCTGAGTGCTTCCACGCCCTTGCTCGCCGATACCGTGTGGTTAAAGAACGGTGACAAGCTGAGTGGCAAGATCACTCTGTTTGACGGCGGCAAGCTGGTGATCCAGACCGAATACGCCGGTTCGGTTCCAATCGACTGGAAGCAGGTCAAAACCCTGGAGAGCGATCAGGAGTTGCTGGTCAAGCAGGATGCCTACAGCGGCGAGAAGGCCAAGTCGCTGCACGCGGCGGACGACGGCAAGGTGACGCTGGAAAACGGCGAGGCACCAAAGACCGTCGAGCTGGCGAGCATCCAGCAGATTCTCAAGCCCAAGCCGGTGGTCGAAGATTTGGTCTGGAAAGGCAATATCGATGCGGCGCTGGATTACCAGCGGGCGGAAAAGGACACCGACGACTACGATGTCGACTTCAAGACCACTGCGCGCCATGGCAGATGGCGGCATATCGCCGAAGGCGAGTACAACCGTGAATTCCAGGATGACGTGGTCACCACTGATAACTGGCGGGGCGAGTACTCGCTCGACCGCTTCCTGACCGAGAAGTGGTTCTGGCAGGGCCGTGCAGTTTACAAGCGCGACAAGGTTGAAGAACTCTCCCGTCAGCGCACAGTCGGCACCGGTCCGGGTTACCAGTTCTGGGATGACGAGCTAGGCGCATTCTCGCTCGGCTCGCTGTTCAACCACACGGACTACCAGTTCTCCGACGGCAGCAAGGACAACTTCTATTCCCTGGCGATGAAGTGGGATTACAACCGCTACCTGATCGGCAAGAAGGTGGAGTTCTTCACCAATGGCGAAGTGGGCAAGCCGTTGTCGGGTGTGGCGGATTATGCGCTCGATGCCGAAATGGGCTTGCGCTACAAAGTGACCGAGTGGGCGTCGCTTAACCTGAAGGCCGAGCGAGACATCATCAGCGGTACAGACGATGCCGATCTGGACAAGACCCGCTACACCGCAGGGTTTGGTGTGGCCTGGTAAAACCATTCGCGGGCAAGTCGGATCGCCGCACCGCTCGCTCCTACAGGTTTTGCGTCAGGTCGCGATTTCCGATACCGACGCAAAACCTGTAGGAGCGAGCGGTGCGGCGATCCGACTTGCCCGCGAAGGCGTCAGTACTGTCCATAGCGTTTGGATCACTACAAAACACCCGCCCACAAAAAAGCCCCGCTTTTAAGGGCGGGGCCTTTTACTAAAGCAAGTACAAGTTAGATAACTTGAACTTCTTCAGCTTGCATGCCTTTCTGACCGCGGGTAGCGATGAAAGAAACCTGTTGGCC
Source organism: Pseudomonas sp. PDM01 (assembly GCF_014852325.1). Classification (NCBI taxonomy): domain Bacteria; kingdom Pseudomonadati; phylum Pseudomonadota; class Gammaproteobacteria; order Pseudomonadales; family Pseudomonadaceae; genus Pseudomonas; species Pseudomonas sp. PDM01. Next base: position 307,383 of record NZ_JACVBK010000005.1, on the reverse strand, counting down.
TTCTTTCAGGCTTTTGAAGCCGTCGGATTGGATAGCTTTGAAGTGAACGAACAGGTCGTCACCGGATTGTGGAGTGATGAAGCCGAAGCCTTTTTCATCGTTGAACCACTTAACGGTACCAGTTTGGCGATTAGACATGGTGTAACTCCTTGAACAAAGATAACTGCGACTCAGGAAGAACCCTGGCCGAGACTGAGTGCAAAGAGCAGGAAAAATTCTTGTAGATGGTTGGATCGAAATTCAACATATCGTGTAGAGATTCTCAGTGACACAAGCAGCACAGTGGCGCCACCTTAACCCTTTTTCCGGAACGTGCCAATGCTTCCGGCGAAGGTTTCTCTGTTTTCGTGACTGACGGTGCATTGTATTGCCGTCGAGGTCCGGAATTTAAGGGGGATCGCCAAGAATTGTGCCCCGGACTTTGAACCGGCGGCGCGCCCCGGTAAGATGCCGGACAGATTTTTTCCACCTCGCTATTCAGGACACCCGCCATGAGCATCAAATCGGACAAGTGGATTCGCCGCATGGCGCAAGAGCAGGGCATGATCGAACCGTTCGTCGAGCGCCAGGTGCGCGGCAGCGACGATAGCCGAGTGATCTCCTACGGCGTGTCGAGTTACGGCTACGACGTTCGCTGCACCAATCACTTCAAAGTGTTCACCAACATCAATTCGGCCATCGTCGACCCGAAAAACTTCGATGCCGGCAGCTTCGTCGATATCCACAGCGACGTCTGCATCATCCCGCCGAACTCCTTCGCCCTGGCCAGCACCGTCGAATACTTCCGTATTCCGCGCAACGTATTGACCATTTGCCTGGGCAAAAGCACCTATGCCCGCTGCGGCATCATCGTCAACGTCACCCCGCTTGAGCCTGAGTGGGAGGGTCACGTGACCCTGGAATTCTCGAACACCACCAACCTGCCGGCGAAGATCTACGCCAACGAAGGCGTGGCGCAGATGCTGTTCCTTGAGTCCGACGAAGAGTGCGAAGTGTCCTACAAGGACCGTGGCGGCAAGTATCAGGGCCAACGCGGCGTGACGCTGCCACGCACCTGAGTCAACCGTCTGACAAACCGTGGGAATTCCTGGGCGAGCGTACACTCTATGGGGTGTACTGCTCCGATCTGCGCAAGGCGGATCGGGCCATCGCTCAGGAGTGCTATATGAAGATCGACCCGCGTATAAGTGCCGAACTGGCAAGGCTTGAGCCCAATCAGGTTGGCGTTTTGGCCTGGTCGTTGCTGGCACATCCGCCTATCAGCATGGCGGGGGGCATCCCCGGCCAGCCTGATCCCGATACCCCCAACGAACAACCCTCCGAACCTGGTGAGCCGACCCTGCCGGATGAGCCGCCTCCCGCGCCGGTTGTGTGATCAGCCACGCGAATGAATGGCTTGTATTGGTAGGAGCGAAGCTTGCTCGCGAAGACGGTGGGTCAGCCGACATCTTTCTTCCCTGACCCACCGCTTTCGCGAGCAAGCTTCGCTCCTACAAAGGCTGCGTGTTACTTGAGATTGCCGCTGAGGAACTGCTTCAGCCGCTCACTCTTCGGATTGCCCAGTACGTCTTCCGGCGCACCTTCTTCCTCGACCAGGCCCTGGTGCAGAAACAGCACCTGACTCGACACTTTGCGGGCGAAGCTCATTTCGTGGGTCACCATGATCATGGTCCGGCCTTCTTCGGCGAGGCCCTGGATCACTCGGAGCACTTCACCCACCAGCTCCGGGTCGAGCGCCGAGGTCGGTTCGTCGAACAGCATGACTTCCGGCTCCATGGCCAATGCACGGGCAATGGCGACCCGTTGTTGCTGGCCCCCGGAAAGAAACGCCGGGTACTGGTCCGCCACGCGTGCGGCCAGGCCAACCTTGTCGAGGTAACGACGTGCGCGGTCCTCGGCTTCCTGCTTGCTGCAACCCAGCACCCGGCGCGGAGCCATGGTGATGTTTTCCAGCACGGTCATGTGGCTCCACAGGTTGAAGTGCTGGAACACCATGGCCAGGCGGGTGCGGATCCGTTGCAGTTCATCGGCGTCGGCCACGTGCATGCCGTGGCGATCCTTGATCATGCGGATGTTCTGGCCGTCCAGGCTCATGGCGCCGTCGTTGGGCTGTTCGAGAAAGTTGATGCAGCGCAGGAAGGTACTTTTGCCCGAGCCGCTGGCGCCGATCAGGCTGATGACGTCGCCGGTGTTGGCCTTGAGTGAAACGCCTTTGAGCACATGATGATCGCCATAGCTTTTATGCAGGCCTTCGATGGTCAGTTTGTACATGGGGCATGCATCCTCAAGGCGAAAGTAGGTAGCCGCTGCGATAGGCTTCGGTGCCCGCGACGTGGGCGATCACCATGCCGGCAGTGGCCATGCGCCGTAGCGAGCGGGCGTACATCAGCCCGGCGACAGTGCAGTGAACGGGGGTGACGAGATCGTTGATCGGGTCGACGATTTCGGCGATCAGTTGCCCGGCCTCCAGGTATTCCCCCGGCAGCGCGGTGAACACCAGCAAACCGCCCACGGGCGTGGCCACCGGTTCGACGGCCGCCAGCGGCGTGGCGGGATACGGCAGCTCCGGCAGTGGCGCCGATTCGCCGGCAATCGCGCCGAAGTGAATCAGGTAATCGATCAACGCCTGGCAGTCGAGGCTGGCCAACGGGTGATTGACGTCGCCCTGGCCACGCAATTCGACGGTGACCGAGAAGCTGCCGAGCGGAATGTCGAAGTGTTCGCCGAAGCGCTCTTTCAACTGCCACCAGAGCAGGGTGAAACATTCGTCGAACGACTGACCGCCGGAATCGGTGGCCAGCAGACTCGCTTCGGCACCGATGTAGCGGGCCAGCGGCTCGACCTGTGGCCAGGCCTCGGGCGTGGTGTAGAGGTGCGCGACCGCTTCGAAATCGCAATGCAGGTCCAGCACCATGTCCGCGTCACAGGCCAGTCGTTGCAGGATCAGGCGCTGGGATTGCAGTTGAGTGCTGGCAGTCTGTCGCGCCAGAGCCTGGCGCAGGCTGTTGCGGATCAGTTCGAGGTTGCGCTGCGGATCGTCGCCGAGCTGGCCTTCGATCTCATTGCCGACTTCCTCGCTCAAGTCGACGAACCAGCGGTTGAAGTTCTGCCCGCTTTCGAGCTCGTAGCGGCCCAGCGGTACATCCATCAGCACTTGTTCGAGGCCGACCGGGTTGGCAATCGGCACCAGTACGATTTCGCTGCGCAGGTGGCCGGCGGCTTCAAGCTCCGCCAAGCGTTGTTTGAGGTGCCAGGCGACCAGCATGCCGGGCATTTCATCGGCGTGCAGGGACGCCTGGATGTAGATCTTGCCCTGGGCCGACGTCGGGCCGAAGTGGAAGCTGTGAATCTGTCGTGCGGTCCCCGGCAGCGGGGCCAGCAAGTCATGTATCTGGTGGCGCATGTGCGAAAAGTCCTAGTGGGTCGGCCCGAGGAACGCCAGCCATCGGCGTTCGGCGAGGCGGAACAGGCCGACCAGCGCAAAAGTGACGGTCAGGTAGATCAGCGCGGCGATGCCGAACGACTGGAAGGTCAGGAAGGTCGCCGAGTTGGCGTCCCGCGCGACTTTCAGAATGTCCGGGATGGTCGCGGTGAACGCGACGGTGGTCGAGTGCAGCATCAGGATCACTTCGTTGCTGTAATAAGGCAGCGAGCGACGCAGGGCTGACGGCATGATCACGTAGGCATACAGCTTCCAGCCGGTCAGGCCGTAGGCTTTGGCCGCTTCGACTTCACCGTGGGCCATGCTGCGAATCGCCCCGGCGAAAATCTCCGTGGTGTAGGCGCAGGTGTTCAGGGCGAAGGCGAGGATGGTGCAGTTCATCGCGTCACGAAAGAACGCATCGAGTATCGGCTGCTCTCGCACGGCGGCCAGGCTGTAGATGCCGGTGTAGCAAATCAGCAGCTGGATATACAGCGGCGTCCCGCGAAACAGGTAGGTGTAGAACTGCACCGGCCAGCGAATGTAGAAATGCGGCGACACCCGGGCGATGGACAGCGGGATCGACACGAGGAAACCGATGAAGATCGACGCACTGAGCAGCCACAGGGTCATGGCCAGGCCGGTGATGTTGTAGCCGTCGGTGTAAAGGAAGGGTTTCCAGTATTCCTGCAGGAGTTCGATCATCGTACGGCCTCCCGGGAGCCAGCGGCGTAGCGGCGTTCAAGCCAGCGCAGGATGACGTTGGAGGCGCTGGTGATCAGCAGGTAAATCAGCGCAGCCAGCACCAGGAAGTAGAACAGTTGATAACTGCTTTTGCCGGCGTCCTGGGCAGCCTTGACCAGGTCGGCGAGGCCGATGATCGACACCAGCGCGGTGGCCTTGAGCATCACCATCCAGTTGTTACCGATACCCGGCAGGGCGAAACGCATCATCTGCGGGAACACCACGATCCAGAACCGCTGGCCACGCTTGAGGCCATAGGCGGTGGCCGCTTCGACCTGGCCCCGTGGCACCGCGAGAATCGCGCCACGAAAGGTTTCGGTGAAGTACGCGCCATAAATGAAGCCCAGGGTGATGACCCCGGCGCTGAACGGGTTGATCTCGATGTATTCCCATTCCATGAAATCGGTGAACGACGTCAACCAGGTTTGCAGGCTGTAGAAAATCAGCAGCATCAGCACCAGGTCCGGCACGCCGCGAATCAGCGTGGTGTAGACCTGTGCCGGGACGCGCACGAGTTTGACTTTTGACAGTTTGGCACTGGCGCCGAGCAGGCCGAGCAACACGGCCACCAGCAGCGACAACGCCGATAATTTGATGGTCATCCAGGTGCCTTCCATCAGCAACGGACCGAAGCCCTTGAGGCTGAAGGCTGAGAGCCCCAGATTTTGTAATAGGTTTTCGAACATAAATCAGCAACCTGATCGGATGAAAAAAGCGCCCATCGCGAGATGGGCGCCGGGCATTATTTGCCGCTGTACAGATTCAGATCGCCAAAGTGTTTCTTCTGAATGGTGGCGTAGGTGCCATCATCGTGTAACGCTTTGATACCTTTATCCAAAAGTGCCTTGAGGTCTTTGTTACCTTTAGAGATACCGATAGCTGTTTTGGCTGGCAGCAATTCGCTGTCAACCGGCTTGCTGACTTCGTAGCCTTCGCCCTTTGGCGACTTCAAAAAGCCCAGTTCGGCTTGCAACATGTCCTGGATCGCGGCATCGAGGCGACCGGACATCAGGTCCGAATACACCTGATCCTGGTTCTGATAGGCCTGGGTTTTCACGCCAGCCTTGTCCAGCACGGCCTTGGCATAGGCTTCCTGGATGGTGCCTTGCTCGTAGCCTACGGTCTTGCCTTTCAGGGACGCGACGTCTTCGGTCAGGCCGGAACCTTTCTTGAACACATAGGCGGTTGGGCCGGAGAACAGCTCGCTGGAGAAGTCGATGACTTTTTCGCGGGCCGGGGTGACGGTCATCGAAGAGATCACACCGTCGAATTTGTTGGCCTTCAGGCCCGGAATCATGCCGTCGAAATCGCTTTCGACCCATTTGCACTTGACCTTCAGCTCGGCACAGATGGCATTGCCCAGATCGATATCAAAGCCCACCAGGCTACCGTCGGCCGCTTTCGACTCGAACGGTGCGTAGGAAGGGTCAACGCCAAAACGCAGTTCTTTGTATTCCTTGGCCAGCGCGGAGCCGGCAGCCATGCACAACGCCAGTGCAGAAAGGGTCAGCAATGCTTTTTTCATTATTCAATCCCTAAGAACCAATATGAGCGCTTGTGGCGCAGAATTATTGTTACTGGAAAGCGTAAGACCTATTGAAAGTAGCAATTTCCGAACCAGAGTCCCGAACAAGCGTTTTAAAAGGTGATTCAAGAAATGGCTGGACGGGATTTATGCACGAAAACGGGCGCCGGGAAATAGCTGCACCGTCATTGAACACGTGATCAAGCTTTTCGTAGGAGCCGGCTTGCTGGCGATCGGATCGACGCGGTGATTCAGAATGACCGAGTTATCGTTCATCGCCAGCAAGCCGGCTCCTACAGGGGATTGGTTAACTCAAAAGATTCTGCAGGGCGGCGAGATTGTCAGCCTCGTCAACACTCTTGTCTTTGCGCCACCGCAGCATCCGCGGAAACCGCACCGCAATCCCGCTCTTGTGGCGCTTGGACAAGGCGATCCCCTCAAACCCCAATTCAAACACCAGGCTCGGTTTTACACTGCTCACAGGGCCGAATGTCTCCACCGTAGTCTTGCGCACGATGCTGTCGACCTGGCGCATTTCCTCGTCGGTGAGCCCTGAATACGCCTTGGCGAATGGCACCAGCGTGCGCTCGCTGGCGCCGGGCGGGCTGTCCCACACCGCGAACGTGTAATCGCTGTACAGACTGGCTCGGCGACCGTGGCCGCGTTGCGCGTAAATCAACACGGCGTCGATGCTGAACGGGTCGACTTTCCACTTCCACCAGACGCCCATGTCCTTGGTGCGGCCGACGCCATACAGCGCATCCCGGGCCTTGAGCATCATGCCTTCGACGCCGAGGCGGCGGGAGGCTTCGCGTTGGCGGGCGAGGTCGGGCCAGTCTTTTCCGGTCAACACCGGGGAGGGCAGTAACACCGGGTTGTTGCACTGGGTGATGACCTGTTCCAGTTGGGTGCGCCGCCTGGCTTGAGGCTGGTTGCGCCAGTCTGCGCCTTGCCATTCCAGCAAGTCGAAGGCCAGTACAACCACCGGCACTTCATCGAGGATTTTCTTGCCCAGGGTCTTGCGGCCGATCCGCTGTTGCAGCAGGGCGAACGGTTGCACCGCCGGTGGGTTCGGCGACAGTGGATCGAAGGCATCTTCGGTGTTCGGTAGTGCGGTTTTCCACGCAACGATCTCACCGTCGATCACCGTGCCGTCCGGCAGGCCGTGAACCAGGCTGTCAAATTCGGGAAAACGCTCGGTGACCAATTCTTCACCGCGCGACCAGATCCACAGTCGTCCATCGCGCTTGACCACTTGGGCGCGGATGCCGTCCCACTTCCATTCCACTTGCCAGTTGCTGGCGGGGCCGAGCAGGGTTTCGAATTGCTCCACCGGCTGCGACAACGCGTGAGCGAGAAAAAACGGATACGGCTGGCCGCCCCGTTGTGAGTGTTCATCGGCCGACTCGGCGGCGATCAGTTTCAGGTAACTGGCTGCGCTGGGACGGCTGGAGAGGTCGGTGTAACCCACCAGTCGCTGAGCCACGCGTTTGCTGTCGAGCCGCGCCATCGCTGCCAAGGCGCGGGTTACCAGCAACTTGGAGACGCCGACGCGAAAACTGCCGGTGATCAGTTTGATGCAGAGCATCAGGCCGGGGCGGTCCAGTTGCGACCAGAGTTCGGGCAATCGCTGGGCGAGCACGTCGGGAGATTCGCCGCGCAAGGGCAGCAGTTTGTCTTCGATCCACACCGCCAACCCGTCGGTGGAACTGTGGGGCGATTCGGGCAGCACCAGCGAGATGGTTTCCGCCAGATCGCCCACCGCCTGATAACTCTCTTCGAACAACCACGGCGACAGGCCGGAATACGCCTCGGCGAGTTCACGCAGGATGCGCACCGGCACCAGTTGCCGAGGTCGCCCGCCGGACAAAAAGTACACCGCCCAGGCGGCGTCTTCCGGGGCGGCCTGAGCGAAGTAATGTTGCATCGCTGCCAGTTTGGCGTTGCTGGACGTTGTCGCGTCGAGCTCGGCGTACAACCGGGCAAAGGCCTTCACGGCAGCACCTCGGCGCTTTGCGGTTCGGTGTCGGTGATGTCTTCCTCGTCGTCGCCGTACTCGGTGGTGAATTCCTGGGCGTCGAGACCTTGTTCGCGCAAATGGCGCACCAGGACCGCGACCGAACCGTGGGTGACCATCACGCGTTCAGCACCGGTCTGTTCGATTGCCCAGAGCAGGCCTGGCCAGTCGGCGTGGTCCGACAGTACAAAACCCCGGTCCACTCCCCGTCGCCGACGCGTGCCACGCAAGCGCATCCAGCCACTGGCGAAGCCATCGCTGTAATCGCCGAAGCGCCGCATCCAGCTGCTGCCGCCCGCCGAGGGCGGGGCCAGGACCAGCGCCTTGCGCATCATCGGGTCGCTCTTTTTCACCTCGCCAGCGTGGATCGTTGGTGGCAGGTAAACGCCGCTTTCTCGATACACCCGGTTGAGCGGCTCGACAGCGCCGTGCACCAGAATGGGGCCGAGGCGCGCGTCGATACCGTGGAGAATCCGCTGCGCCTTGCCGAAGGCATAGCAGAACAGCACGCTGGTCTTGTCTTCGGCGGCATTGGCTTGCCACCACTGATTGATTTCGGCAAACACCTGCGCCTGAGGCGGCCAGCGATAGATCGGCAGGCCAAAGTTCGATTCGGTGATGAATGTGTGGCAGCGCACCGGTTCGAACGGCGCACAGGTGCCGTCGGGTTCGATTTTGTAATCCCCGGAGGCGACCCAGACTTCGCCACCATATTCCAGGCGCACCTGCGCCGAACCGAGCACATGGCCGGCGGGGTGGAAGCTCAGGGTGACGCCGTGATGCAGCAACCGCTCGCCATAGGCCAGGGTTTGCAGATTGATGTCCTGGCCCAGTCGCGCGCGCAGGATGCCTTCGCCGGGCGCGGCTGCCAGATAATGCTGGTTGCCGCCTCGGGCATGATCGCCGTGGGCGTGGGTGATGACCGAACGTTCGACTGGCCGCCACGGGTCGATATAGAAATCCCCGGCGGGGCAGTACAAACCTTCTGGGCGCGCGATAACAAGATCCATGTTGTTACCAAAATGGAGGGACTTGTTAGCTATGAGGTTTGGGCGAGGTCAGAAGTTCTATCGAAACTTCACAGTAAATAACATCCCTGTAGGAGCTGGCTTGCCAGCGATGGACTCACATGCACCGCGTTTAACCAGGCAGTGCGCGTAATCGTTAACGACCATCGCTGGCAAGCCAGCTCCTACAGGGGGAATTGCGTTATTTGCCGGGTGTCAGCGTCAACCGCTTGGTCCCGTAGACCTTGTCGAAGTTCTGCGGCTGCATCGGCAGACTCACGTATTGCCCCTTCAACCACGGATCAACGCTGTCGAGGTAGTTCGGACTCGCCGGGTTACCCGATTGGCCGGTGCCGTTCTGGCCCATCAGCGGTTCGGTCTGGCCGAAATCGACGATGAAGCGCATGGCCGGTGCCAGCGTGGTGTTGAAGTCCTGGCCCCAGGCGAACGCCGCCGTGTTCAACGTGGTGTGATCGCCGCCGGCCGCGAGCGGACCGCGCACGGTCTGGCCACTGGCGTTCTTCCATTCATAGCGGTGCAGTTTGCCCCACTGCCAGGCTTTGTGATCGCCGCCCAATTGACTGTCGCCTGCGGTGATGGCCGCCGCGAGGCTGCGGGCGAGAATCGCCGGTTTGTCTTCTTTCTGCGGCGTGCGTGCGTCATCCCAGAACGGGCTGTCTTCACGCCCCAACAGATGATCGGCCTGCGCCGCGTAGGACAACTTGCCGTTGGCGATAAAGGCTTTCCACGCCGGACTGCTTTCCGGGCCCAGTTCGTCGAGGAAGGTTTGCTTGGCGCTTTCTTGCAGGAACAGCTCGTAAATCGCTGCATCGGCGGAGGTCGCGGCGAGTTTGCCGTCGAACGCCATCAGGCGGGTAAACGCTTCGTTCGCCTTGCCGCGATCGGCTACCGGCAGGGCTTCAATGGCCTGCTTGAGCGGCTTGGCCATGCCCGGCGCTGCAAACATCTTTTTCAGTTTGGCGGCGAACGTGGTGGTCTGATCGTATTGCATGGCGATCACACTGCGCGTGTCGTGTTTGCCCACGCCCGCCAGTTCAGCCATGCGTTCGCCACGCTCCGGTGCCGACCACGAATTGGACAGCTGCATGCCGTAACCATGGGGAATGACCCGCTGGTTGGCGGTGCCGAGCCAGCCTTGCGCCGGGTCTTGATCGTACGGGTGCAGCATCGCGTCGGCGTAACCGTCCCAGTCATAACGACCTTCCCAACCCGGCGATGGCAGCAGGCCTTCGCCTTCGCGGCGGTTCGGGTAACGACCGGTGACTTGCCAGCCAATATTGCTGGCGTCGGCAAAGACCAGGTTCAGCGTGATCGCACGGATTTCACGGCTGGCGTCCGAGGCTTTCTCCACGGTTTGTGCGCGAGACAGGTCGAAAAACGCGTCCAGGGATTTGTCATCGGTGAAGTTCGGTGTCTGCAACGCCAGGCCCAAACCGTTGCCCAGCGCCGTGCCTTTGGCACTGTTGAGCAGCGGCCCGTGGCGCGTTTCGTACACCGCTTCGCGAATCGGCCGCTGGCCTTTGACGAAATAGGTTTCGTTGCGAACGATAACCGGCTGCCATTTGCCGCCGACTTCGTAGGAAAGACCGTTGCCCTGGCGTTGGATTTTTTCCAGGAACAGGTCCTGGTTGTCGCCCATGACCGAGGTCATGCTCCACGCGACTTTGCCGTTGAAGCCTCCTAGCACCATCGGCAAACCGGCGATGGTCACGCCGGACGCCTGGTATTTCGGCGCACGAATCTGCACGTAACTGAACAGCGACGGCACGCCCAGCGGCCCATGGCTGTCGCTGGCCAGCAGGCTTTTGCCGCTGCGGCTGCGTTGCGGGGCAATCGCCCAGTTGTTCGATGATGTGGCGCCCAGCAGATTCAGATCGGACAGTTGGCCGGTGGCTTTGCTGATTTCGGCGAGGCCTGGAATCGCCCCGTTGAGCTTGAGACCCTGAAGTTTTTCGGCTTCGGCCACCGGCAGTTTTTCGTCGGGGGCGGACGGTGTCAGCCACGGGAGTTTGTCGGTGGTGACTGATTGGGCCAGCACCAGCGAGGAAATTTCCTCGGGCAGGTTCGCCGATTGGCTGAAATTCAGCAGGCAGAAAATCAGCGCCGAATCTTCCGGTTTCCAGTATTCGGGTTTGTAGCCGGTGGCGGTGAGATCGGCCGGCAGCTTGTCGCGGTAGCGGAACAGGTAGGCGTTGACCCCGCGCGCATAGACTTCGAAGAAGCGTTTGAGGCGCGGCGAAGAGGCCTTGTACAACTCGCCGGCGCTTTTCTTCAGGTTGACGGCGCGCATGTAGCGGTCGGCGTCCAGCAGGTCCGAACCGGACATCTCCGACAACCGGCCTTCGGCCAGCAGGCGCAGGGTGACCATCTGGGTGATGCGGTCGCTCGCGTGTACATAGCCGAGGGTGAACAGCGCGTCGTGGAAGCTGCTGCTTTCGATCAACGGCACGCCCATGGCGTTACGGCGCACCGAAACGTTTTGCGCCAGACCTTTGAGTGGCTGCACGCCGGTGGTGGGCGGGAGCGTGTCTTGGGCGTTCCAGGTCTGACAACCGGAGAGGCTCAAAACACCGGCCACTGCTGCGGCAACGCCGAACCGGGGAAGAAAATGTGTGAGGGCTGGCGAGGCCATGGCAAAGCTCCTGCGGGGGGGTAGCGTCAGTAAAGGCGCTACGTTAGAGAGCAGGAGGTGGCCGCGCAAGCAGGGTAGGGGGTTATTTCAGGATTTGTCGGATAAACCGTGATGGTTGGGGTTGATGCTGTTGTTTTTTTGTTTGGAGTACATATCCATTTTTGGGGTAACGGCGGCTATTGGTTTCGCTTTTACAGCGAGTCACTTTCGAAAAGCCTGCGCGGCCCGGCGGAAAGTAACCAAAGCGCTCTTGCCCCTTTCGTTCGGTGCCTCGCTGTGGCTCGGCATGCCCTCGCTCCGGTCCTGCTCCGTGGGCCCGCCGCCATCGGCCATCCCTGGCCGGGGGCGGCTAACCCGGCATCCATGCCGGGTTGCCCACTACGCAGAACCTGCGCTCGGCCTCTCGAGGGGGCGACTACCGCCACAGCCGCCGAGGCGGCCTGAAAGCCGACCTGGCTCTTTGGTCGACCGCATTATCTTTCTCTGCTGCACTCACTCATTCCGGACATGTACACCGCTCCCCTGTAGGAGCCAGCAAGCCGGCTCCTACAGGGATTGGGTTCACACAGTTCGAAATTGTAGGAGCCAGCTTGCTGGCGATGGGCGTCAACGATAACGCGGGCTGTCTGAATGAACGCATCGCCTAGACGTTTTTCGCCGGCAAGCCGGCTCCTACAGGGATCGGCGTACGCTTTTGATCTTCACCACTCATCAGGCCGAGCGTTAGCTCGCCTTCAGCTTTTGATCTGAGCGCCCCCTCGAGAGGCCGAGCGCAGGTTCTGCGCAGTGGGCAACCCGGCATGGATGCCGGGTTAGCCGCCCCCGGCCATGGATGGCCGATGGCGGCGGGCCCACGGAGCAGGACCGGAGCGAGGGGACCCTGAGCCTTAGCGAAGGGCCGAACGAAAGGGGCAAGAGCCCTTGGTTACTTGGGGCTTTTCCAAGTGACTCGCCGTAAGGGCGAAACCAATAGCAGCCGTTACCGAAGAACCGGATATACACCCAATCGATCACTCTCAAGCCTTAGCCGAATTCACCTTGCTGTATTCGTAGCTGCGTCGTGAAGTTCAGACAGCAACCGCGAACATCAGATCGTCCCGTTTGCGATCGAGGACTTGCCTGTAGGAGGCGGTGATGCTCAAGTGCGTGAAACTCAATAACCTCGCGTGAGAAAAGTCAGCATGGAGCTCAAGACCAACGCAGCACTGATCATCATCGATCAACAAAAAGGCATTTTGGAGCCAAGGCTTGGCCGGCGAAATAACCCTCAGGCCGAAGCGCGGATTCTGGATTTGCTGGGGCTATGGCGGCGAACCGGGCGGCCGGTGATCCACGTACAGCACCTGTCCCGTTCACCGGACTCAGTGTTCTGGCCGCAGCAATCGGGCGTGGAGTTTCAGGAGCGGTTCCAGCCATTGGCCGGCGAGCAACTGATTCAGAAACAGGTGCCGGATGCGTTTTGTACGACGGCGCTGGAGGCAAGTTTGCGCGAGGCGGGGATCGATCAGTTGGTCATCGTGGGCGTCGCGACCCACAACTCGGTGGAGTCCACGGCGCGAACGGCCGGTAACCTGGGGTTTGATACGTGGGTGGCGGAGGATGCGTGCTTCACGTTCGACAAAGCGGATTATTTCGGCAATGCGCATTCAGCTGAAGAGGTGCATGCGATGTCGCTGGGCAATCTGCACGGCGAATACGCCACGGTCGTCAGCAGTGCGCTGATCCTGATGACCGACTGAGTGACTGTAGGAGCGAGGCTTGCCCGCGAAGAAGATGACGCGGTTTGCCTGAATAATCGCGGTGCCTTTTTCGCGGGCAAGCCTCGCTCCTACAGGGGATTGTGTCATTCACGAATCCAGTGTGGGAGCGAGACCGGCTTGCCGGCGAAGCGATTCAACAGGCGATGAAAAACATCGCCCGAAGCATCAAGCGCCGTGGCACTTCTTGAATTTCTTGCCGTTGCCGCACGGGCAAGGGTCGTTGCGGCCGACGTCCTTCAGGGCGTTGCGCACCGGCTCCTGGTGAGCGTGGCCGCAGTTCGGGCCGTGGACATGGCCATGGTCGTGATCATGGTGGTCGTGATGGTCATGATCGTGATTGCAGTCAGGGCCATGGACGTGGGGTTGCTGGGTCATCGGGTGTGCTCCGGAATTAAATCGGCGGGGATTATCACGCCTTTGCGCGCCAGGTGCACGTAGTGCGCGATGAACACACCGGTTTCCAGCTCACCTTCCAGGCGATAGGGGATAGGTTGCTCGGGTTTTTTCAACAGTTTCACCAGATCCCGCACCTTGGGCCACAGGTTGGTGCGGATCGGCACTTTGAAATATGCGCTGTGCTTGGGACCGACCGTAAACCAGTGTTCGTGCTCGCCTTCGGTCAGCAACATATCGCCCAGGTGAATCCGGTATTCGAGACCGCGCACCGTCAGGTCGCTGTCGCGCGGGTTGTCGACGCGAAAGAACAACAGGAAACGTTGCTCCATCAGTTTCGCCCGGACCACTTCGACCTTGACCAGATGCACTTCAGGTTCCGGTTCATCGTCGCTGAACCAGGACGCACAGCCGCCAAGTCCGAGAAACAGGAGCAGGGTGAGCGTATGCAGGACGCGACGTCGGCTGATCATGGTTGTGTTTCTCCCTTGATCCCCAGTCTAGCCCTTCACGAATCACCTCAACTGGCGAAATACCCCGCGCAACACTTCTTGAATTTCTGCCCGCTGGCACATGGGCAGGCGTCGTTGCGTCCGGCCTTGAGTGGCACAGTGGGGTCGATGAAGTACCAGTGGCCGGCGTTCTGCACGAACGACGAGCGCTCGCGGTGGCTGTGTTCGCCGCTGCCATCGTGCCAGCGTGCGGTAAAGGTCACGAACGCGTGTTCCGGTTGACCGCCGAACACCTCGGAGCTTTCCACTTCCAGGCCGAGCCAGGTGCTTTGCGCGCTCCAGTCGCTGATGGACTGACGATCAAGGCCGGACTGCTGCGCGGGCAGGGTGGTCGCTACCAGGTAATCGATCAGGCCCAACACGTAAGCGCTGTAGCGCGAACGCATCAACGCTTCGGCACAAGGCGCCGGGTGCCCGGCATGGTAATGACCGCAGCAGGCGTCCAGCAGGGTGCCGCTGCCGCAAGGGCAAATGGATGTACTCATTGCGTTACCACCAGTATTTCCCGAAGTTTTCCGGATTGGCCCAGAACCGTGAGTTGAGCCAGTCGGGGACTTGTTTGTAGTCAAGCAGATCGTAGGTGAACAGGGTCAGTACTTGCTCGTCGCGCTGGAAGCGTTCGCTGGCTTGCAGGGCCAGGGAGAAAAAATCTGTCTCCTGCCAGCCACTGGCCGGCAAGTCCGCCAGCACCGCAATGCGACTGGCATTGAGGTTGCGGATGCCGCCGAGCAAATTCAGGCCATCGCGTTTGGGCAAGTGTTCAAGGCAATCGACCACCAGCGCCAGATCAAAGCGGCGCGCCGCCAGTTCGGCCGGCAACGGTCCGGGTGCCGCGTGGGCGACGCAGGTGTCCGGGTGCGCCAGCTTGAATGCTTCCAGCGCGGGGAATTCGCTCGCGCCGATCAGCAACAGGCGGAGCGGGGCATAACGATCCAGCAAAGCGGCCAGCGCCTGCTGGGGCGTGCGCGAAGAAATACCTGAAATCATCGAAGTTCCTCAATCAGAGCGCCAAGACTAGCCTGCCCGAAGGCCCAGATATAGAGCGCCGTCGCGCTAAAAGTGTCGATCAGCCGTGAACACTGGATAAAACTGCAATGGCCTATTGCTGGCGGAGATTAAAGCTCGGGTCTTTACTACCTGAATCGGTTCTAAGCCGATCCCTCAGGAGAAAACTAGATGAGCATAGTTCGGACAGCATTACCCTTGGTTCTGCTAACCAGTGTGTTGACTGGTTGCGCAGGTTTGCAGAAAACCGACTGGCCGACCTGTGCGGCAGTCGGCGGTGTAATCGGTGCGGGTCTCGGCGCGACCGAGAGCTCGGCATGGGCAGGGTACGGCGCTCTGCTGGTTGGCGGTACGGCCGCTGCCTATTGCTGGGTTCACGGTGATGGCGACGAAGACGGCGATGGCGTGCCGGACAGCCGCGACAAGTGCCCGGGCACGCCTAGAGGCGTGAAGGTCGATGCCGACGGTTGCCCACCACCAGTCCCTGCGCCAGTGGTTGAAGAGGCGGTTGTGGTCAAGGAAGAAACCATCGTCATCCGCGATGTTCACTTCCAGTTCGACAAAGCCACACTCACCCCTTCTGACAAACAGGTGCTCGATAAGATCGCCACTCGTTTGAAAGCCGAAGCCCCTACTGCTCAGTTGACCGTTACTGGCCATACCGACAGCGTGGGCAGTGATAGCTACAACCAGAAACTGTCGGATAAACGCGCTCACTCGGTGGTTGAATACCTCATCCAGGAAGGCGTGCCGCGCAGCAACTTCGTGTCTGTTTCCGGTGCCGGTGAAAGTCAGCCGGTGGCCGATAACAAAACCGCCGACGGCCGTGCACAGAACCGTCGCACCGAAATCAAAATCCAACGCTAGATCCCTCGCATCCGTGGCTTGTGCAGTCACGGATGCGGGTCTTTACTCCTGTGTAACCGGCGTCGGCCGGTAACACAGGAGCTTTCACCATGAGCCTTCTCACACGGACCGTCTGGCCGGTTGTGCTGCTTGGCAGCCTGTTGACCGGTTGCGCTACTCACAGCGATGGCACTGCCCCCCTCAATCAACGTACCTGGCCGATCTGCAGCGTTATCGGTGGCTTGGTCGGTGGTGGCTTGGGCGCTATCGAAAGTGGCGGTTGGGCGGCCGGTGGAGCGGCGCTTGGTATCTTGACCGGTGGCCTGATCTGCTACGCGCAGGATGGCGACGAAGATGGCGATGGTGTCTTCGATCGACGCGATCGCTGCCCGGATACGCCGGCCAATACTCCGGTCGAGCATCATGGTTGTCCGCTGCCGCAATACCCGGCCAGTGTGAATCCCGCTGAACCTGCACAATCTGAAGTCATCACCCTGAGCGATGCGGGCGATGTGTTGTTTGCGTTCAACAAATCCGACCTGACACCCTCGGCGCAAAGTCAGCTGGACTCGTTCATACCCAAACTGCAAAGCGCCGATGTGGTCAGCATCAAAGTGATCGGCCACACCGACAGCGTGGGTGACGACGCCTATAACCAGGCACTCTCGGAGCGACGCGCCAGCAGCGTGGCGGCTTACTTGCTGGGCATGGGCCTGGCGCCGGACAAACTCACCAGCGAAGGCCGGGGCGAAAGCGCACCGGTGGCCGATAACGAAACAGAGGAAGGTCGCGCGAAAAACCGTCGCGTGGAATTGCACATCAATCGCTGAGCCCCGTGATAGAGCCGTCGGCCAATGATTGCAGTGGCGCCGACGGCCATTCGGCGGCCTTCATGAAGAATTTTCCGTTGCCCTCTGGCTTATCCCGCGTGGAAGCCGTTACTGTGCGTGCAAAGAATAATTCTCAACGGGGGGGCGTATGAAGGTGTTTTGGGGGCTGGGTAAGCTGTTGACCCTGCTGTTCTGGCTGGTGGTGTTGGTCAATCTGCTGATGCCCTTTGTCAATCCGCTGCACCTGTTGGTCAATCTGGCCGGCGGCCTGCTGGCGTTCCTTCATCTTCTTGAGGCGGTGTTCTGTTTCCGCAGTCTCAGAGGCCGCGCCCACCCTTGGCGTGATCGCTTGAAGATTGTCTTTTTCGGTGTTTTCCACCTGCAAACCATTCCGGCTCCTGCCGTACCGAAGGCTTCCCATGCGTAAACTCTGTCTGCTCGCCGCACTCGTCAGCCCATTCGCCTGCGCCCAGGTGGTCAGCGTCGAAACCAACTCGCTGATGCGCTTGCCCAATACCGCCAGCACCTTGCAGCTGGAACGCCTGGAAGTGGCCGATTACGGCACATTGCTGATTCCCTCGAACGTGACCGAAGTCAGCGTCGGCGAATTGCGCCTGGGGCGTGAAGCGCGGATCGCCATCGTGCCCGGCGAAACGGCGCTGGAGTTGAAAGTCAGCCGCGCCCAATTGTCCGAAGGCAGCCAGATTACCGCTCGCGGTGCACCGGGTACTTACCTCAAGGCGGCCCGCTCGGGACGCAATCTGAATGTGCAGATCAAGGCACTGAATGCACCACAGTTGGTGGTTGATGCTCGCGGCGGCGCAGGTGCACCGGGGTTTGTCGGCCTCGACGGCGCCAACGGTCAGGCACCGGGCTGCACCTGGGGCCAGGCCGGTCGCGGGGCCGATGGCAGCGATGGCAGCGACGGTCAGCCTGGGGCGCCGGGTGCGCTGGTCAGGCTGGAAGTGCCGCGTGATTATCCGGCGGAGCAGATCAAGGTTCAGGTTGCCGGCGGCGCGGGTGGTCTGGCCGGTCCTGGCGGTAAGCCGGGGGCGGGTGGCAAGGCCAAGGGGTGCTTCGTCTACAAGGCCGATGGCGGCAAGAGCGGCAAGCCTGGCGTTGACGGCCAGCCGGGGCCTGCGGGCGCGGCGGGTTCGGTGACGGTTCAAAGGTTGTAAGTGGTTTCGGACAATTTCGTCGTCTGAACGATTGCCTTCGCGGGCAAGCCTCGCTCCTACAGGGATCACGCTGTCCATTGTAGGAGCGAGCGGTGCGGCGATCCGACTTGCCCGCGAAGCTTTTAGCTTTTAGAACATCGGCCGCGCCGAGGCGATCGCCACCAGCACCAACCCCACAATCAAATTAATCCCCACCAACCGGCGAATCCTCCCCAGTACCGCAGCCCCCGTCGGCCAATCCTGCGCCGTCACCGCCGTGCGCAATTCCGGCAACAGCAACGCCTGAATCCGGATAAACAGCGCGGTCATCACCACGAATAACCCCATCATCACCTGCACATAACGCGGCGCGGCCTCGAAACCGCTGTACTGCAAATGAATCATGCCGACACCGCTGACCGGCAACAGCACCACCGCGATCCAGACCCAGCGGAAAAAACCTTGAAACACTTCTACCCACAGCTTCAACCGGGCCGGGCCTTCCAGCGCCTTCATCGCGGCCGGACGCAAGACCATCCAGGCGAAAAACATGCCGCCGACCCACACCAGGGCGGAAAGGACATGCAGGGTGTAAACGATGCCAAAAGGTGTCATTGGGGTACTCCGTTCTGCGCGGGATTAATTAGCGCGGTATGATAGCCGCCGAACCGAACCACTGAAAATTTATCCAGCGTTTTTTGCGCCCGACAATCCATGATCAGCACTGAACTCAAAACCACGATCCAGGGCGCCTACTCGCGTTTTCTCGAAGCCAAGAGCCTCAAGCCGCGCTACGGCCAACGCCTGATGATCGCTGAAATTGCCAAGGTCCTCGGTGACATCGACACCGACGACGAAGGCCGGCGCAGTGGCGACCCCGCGATTGTCGCGGTGGAAGCCGGCACCGGTACCGGCAAGACCGTGGCCTACAGCCTGGCGGCGATCCCGACTGCGAAAGCCGCCGGCAAACGCCTGGTGATCGCCACGGCCACCGTGGCCCTGCAAGAACAGATCGTCTACAAGGATCTGCCTGACCTGATGCGCAACAGCGGGCTGAATTTCAGCTTTGCCCTGGCCAAGGGCCGGGGGCGCTACATGTGCCTGTCCAAGCTCGACATGTTGCTGCAGGAAGGTCACGCACAAACCGCTACCGCGCAGCTGTTCGAAGAAGAAGGCTTCAAGATCGAGGTCGATGAGGCCAGTCAGAAGCTGTTCACCAGCATGATCGAGAAGCTCGCCGGCAATAAATGGGACGGCGACCGCGACAGTTGGTCCACCGCCCTGGAAGACGCCGATTGGGCGCGCCTGACCACCGATCACAGCCAGTGCACCAACCGCCATTGCCCGAACTTCGGCCAGTGCGCCTTCTACAAGGCCCGCGAAGGCATGGGCAAGGTTGACGTGATCGTCACCAACCACGACATGGTCCTGGCGGACCTGGCCCTTGGCGGCGGCGCCGTTTTGCCCGATCCGCGCGACACCATCTACGTGTTCGACGAAGGTCACCACCTGCCGGACAAGGCCATCGGCCACTTCGCCCATTACACGCGCCTGCGCTCCACCGCCGACTGGCTGGAAACCACCGCGAAGAACCTCACCAAATTGCTCGCCCAGCATCCGCTGCCGGGTGACCTGGGCAAGTTGATCGAACAGGTGCCGGAGCTGGCCCGTGAGATCAAGACCCAGCAGCAATTCATGTTTACCGCCTGCGAACAGGCTGCCGATTTCAAACCCGGCGAAGACGTCGAAGGTCGTGAGCGGCCGCGTCACCGTTTCGTCGGCGGGGTGATTCCCGAGCACATGCGCGAAATGGGCATCGAGCTGAAAAAGGGTTTTGCCCGTCTCACCGACCTGTTTACCCGCCTCACCGAGCTGCTCAAGGAAGGCATGGACGGCGAGGTCAACATCGGCATCGCCAGCAACCAGGCTGAAGAGTGGTATCCGCTGTTCGGCAGCCTGTTGTCGCGCTCTTCGGGCAACTGGGAGTTGTGGGTTGCATTCACCGCCGAAGACCCGGAAGACAACCCGCCCATGGCGCGCTGGCTGACCCTGGCCGAAAGCGGCTCGCTGTTCGACATCGAAGTCAACGCCAGCCCGATCCTCGCGGCGGAAATGCTCCGGCGCAACCTGTGGAACGTGGCTTACGGCGCGCTGGTGACTTCGGCGACCCTGACCGCACTCGGCACCTTCGACCGCTTCCGCATGCGTGCCGGGCTGCCGAAAAAAGCCGTGACCGCCGTGGTCCCGAGCCCGTTCCATCACGCCGATGCCGGCGTGCTGCGGGTGCCGGACCTGAAAGCCGATCCACGTGATGCAGCGGCCCACACCGCGGCGATCATTCGTGACCTGCCGCAACTGGTTGAAGGTTCGCGCGGCACGCTGGTGCTGTTCTCCTCGCGTAAACAGATGCAGGACGTATTCGACGGTCTCGACCGCGACTGGCGCAAGCAAGTGTTCATTCAAGGCAACCTGTCGAAACAGGAAACCCTGAACAAGCACAAGGCGCGCGTCGATGGCGGCGATTCCAGCGTGCTGTTCGGCCTGGCGAGTTTCGCCGAAGGGGTCGACTTGCCCGGTGCGTACTGCGAGCACGTGGTGATCGCGAAGATTCCATTCTCGGTGCCTGATGATCCGGTCGAAGCGGCACTGGCCGAGTGGATCGAAGCGCGGGGTGGCAATCCGTTCATGGAAATCTCCGTACCGGACGCCTCGCTGAAACTGGTCCAGGCCTGCGGTCGCTTGCTGCGAACCGAAGAGGACCGCGGCACCATCACCTTGCTCGACCGGCGCCTGGTCACCCAGCGTTACGGCAAAGCGATCCTCAATGCGTTACCGCCATTCCGTCGAGAAATTTCCTGATACGACGGTGGGCAAATCTGCCCGCCGCGTTGTCTATCTCTCTGCCATCGCTTTTCCACTGGCCATTGTTGGTCGTTAGGGAGATTTTCGTTCTCATGATTCGCCGTTCGTTGCCTGCTGTTTTTGCCTTGTTGTTCACCACGCCTTTGCTCGCCGCTCCCGCAGGCCAGCAGACGCTGTTCAACTTTGTGCGCCCCGCCGACGTGGTCCAGGTGGCGACTCAGGACGCCAGCCTGCCGCAATCCAATGCAGAGCAAACGGCCGAAGGCGAAGTGCTGCGCCGGGTGACGTTCAACCCGGTGGCCCAGCCAACCCTGCGCCTGACCCCGCAAACCGGGGCCTGGGACTGGTCGCAGTCCGGCGTGATGAGCCTGCGTATTCAAAGCGCAATGGACTGGGCCGTGACCCTTTACGTGAAAATCCAGAGCAACGACGGCAAGACGCTGATCAGTCGCGTGGATCTGCCGGCGGGCCCTGCGCAGACGCTGCTGGTGCCGTTGCAGCCGAGCTCGCCGCTGAGCCTGGGCATGAAGGCCGGTCCGCCGATGCCGATGACTGTCGACGGTCAACGCATCCTGTTGGCCAGCAGCGCCGGTGAGCTGGATCGCAGCCAGGTGGTGTCGGTGACGTTGTCGATGGATCAGCCGAAAGTCGCGCAAAGTATCCTGCTTGAGCGTTTCGGTGTGCAGGAAGGCGAGGCCGTCACCCAAGCCGTTTATGGCGGCCTGGTGGACGCTTTCGGTCAGTCGACCCGGACCAAATGGCCGGAGAAGGTCAGCAGCGACGAGCAACTGAAAAGCGCCGCCGCCAAGGAACAGCAACAAACCAAAACCTGGCTGGCCGAGCGCGAGAAGTCGTCGCTGGACAAGTTCGGTGGCTGGATAAAAGGCCCGACGTTCAAGGCCAGCGGTTTTTTCCGCAGCGAGAAACGTGACGGTCGCTGGTATCTGGTGACCCCGGAAGGCCATCCGTTTTATTCGCTCGGGGTCAACACCGTTGCGCCGGACGTCAACCAGACTTACATCGCCGGTCGCGAGTGGATGTTCGAATCGCTGCCTAAACCCGAAGAACCGCTGGCCAGTCACTTTGGCGAAGGCGACAACCGGGGTGGCAATGGCGTCGATCAGGGCCGAGGCTACAACGCCGGGCGCTGGTACGATTTCTATGGCGCGAACCTGCAGCGTCTGTATGGCGCCCCTTGCACACCGGGCAGCGACACCAAGGCCGGTGTCGCCGAAGCGGCCAAGGCCGACGCAGTTGAGGCGACGGTCGAGAAGACCGCTGAACAACCCGTCGTTCCTTCCACGGCCGAAGCCGGTGTTGCCGAAGCCGCCAAGGCCGGCGCAGAGGACGCGACCGTCGCGAAAGCGGTCGAGCAGAAACCCGCCGAACCTTGCACCGCAGTGATTGATGAACAACGCTGGGCCAGCCACACCCTGGATCGCCTGCAAGCCTGGGGCTTCAACACCATCGGCAACTGGAGCGCCCCGGAGCTGGGCAACGCGGACCGCGTGCCCTACACCTTGCCGCTGTCGATCGTCGGCGATTACGCCAGCATCAGCACCGGCACCGACTGGTGGGGCGGCATGCCTGACCCGTTCGACCCGCGTTTCGCCATGGCCACCGAACGCGCCGTGGCCATCGCCGCCCGCGATCATCGCGACGACCCTTGGCTGATCGGTTACTTCGCCGACAACGAACTGGCCTGGGCCGGTCCCGGTGACGACCCGAAAGCCCGCTACGCGCTGGCCTACGGCACCTTGAAAATGACCACTGACGTGCCGGCCAAGCGCGCGTTCCTCAAGCAATTGCGCGACAAGTACCGCAATCAGGCGGGCCTGTCCAAAGCCTGGGGCATCGACTTGCCGGCCTGGGAATTGATGGAAGACCCGGGCTTCGTGCCGCCGCTGCCGAGCGCCGAGTACCCGGAAATCGAAGCCGACTTCAAATACTTCCAGAAGGTCTTCGCTGACACGTACTTCAAAACCATTTCCGACTCGCTCAAGTGGCACGCACCGAATCAGCTGCTGCTGGGCGGCCGCTTCGCCATCAGCACCCCGGAAGCCGTGGAGTCCTGTGCGCAGTATTGCGATGTGCTGAGCTTCAACATGTACACCCTGCAACCGCAGGACGGCTACGACTTCGCCAAATTGCGCAGCCTGGACAAACCGGTGCTGATCACCGAATTCAACTTCGGCTCGGCCGATCGCGGCCCGTTCTGGGGCGGCGTGACGCAACTGGCGAAGGAAGAGGATCGCGGTCCGGCTTACGCCAATTTCCTGAAACAGGCACTGAGCGAGCCGTCGATTGTCGGCGTGCACTGGTTCCAGTACCTCGATCAACCGGTGACCGGTCGTCTGCTGGACGGTGAAAACGGGCACTTTGGTTTGGTCGGCATTACCGATCTGCCGTTTCAGGGCTTCGTCGACAGCGTGCGCAAGAGCAACCTGGCGGCCGTTGATCAGTTGGGCAAAGAGGCCGAGAAGGCCAAGGCTGAAGCGGATAAAGCCAGTCACGATGCCGAAGGCGGGCGAAAAGCTGAAGCCGGCAAGGGCCCGGGGAAGGGCGCCGGGCAGGCGGGTGGGCATTCGGGGAATGGTCATTAAGGCCTGATCTACTGCGTTATCGTTCTTCGCGGGCAAGCCTCGCTCCTACAGGTTCGGTGGTGCTCCTGTAGGAGCGAGGCTTGCCCGCGAAGGCGTCCTCAAAAACACCATGAATTCCAGATCCAATAGATCGGCAATCCGACCGCCCGGCCCAACCCTGTTCCCAAAACCATCAATGGCTGGAACAATGCCGGCCACTTTGTAGAACGTTTGTCCGAGGGAGTAGCGGGTGCAGATTCAGGGTCATTACGAGCTTAAGTTCGAAGCGGTTCGCGAAGCGTTCGCGGCGTTGTTCGACGATCCTCAGGAGCGTGGCGCAGCGCTGTGCATCCAGGTTGGCGGCGAAACCGTTCTCGACCTCTGGTCCGGCACCGCCGACAAGGATGGCCATGAGGCCTGGCACAGCGACACTATCGCCAACCTGTTTTCCTGCACCAAGACCTTCACCGCCGTCACCGCCCTGCAACTGGTCGCCGAAGGCAAGCTGCAACTGGATGCCCCGGTTGCCCGCTATTGGCCCGAATTCGCTGCCGCCGGCAAGGAATCCGTCACCTTGCGTCAACTGCTCTGCCATCAGGCTGGTTTGCCGGCGTTGCGCGAGTTGCTGGCCCCGGAAGCGCTTTACGACTGGCAAACCATGGTCGATGCGCTGGCCGCCGAATCGCCTTGGTGGACGCCGGGCACCGGTCACGGTTATGCCGCGATCACCTATGGCTGGCTGGTCGGCGAGTTACTGCGCCGTGCCGACGGGCGTGGGCCGGGCGAGTCCATTGTGGCCCGCGTGGCCAAACCGTTGGGCCTGGATTTTCACGTCGGCCTGGCGGATGAAGAATTCCATCGCGTGGCGCACATCGCCCGTGGCAAGGGCAACGTCGGGGATGCCGCGGCCCAGCGCCTGCTGCAAGTGACGATGCGCGAACCGACGGCCATGACCACGCGGGCCTTTACTAACCCGCCGTCGGTCCTGACCAGCACCAACAAACCGGAATGGCGGCGCATGCAACAACCGGCGGCCAACGGCCACGGCAATGCCCGCAGCCTGGCCGGGTTCTATGCCGGGCTGCTCGACGGCAGCCTGCTGGAAAGCGAGATGCTCGATGAGCTGACCCGCGAACACAGCCTCGGCGAAGACAAGACTTTACTGACCCGGACCCGTTTCGGCCTGGGTTGCATGCTCGATCAACCGGATGTCCCGAACGCCACCTACGGCCTCGGCCCACGTGCGTTCGGTCACCCGGGCGCTGGCGGCTCCATCGGTTTTGCTGACCCTGAATACGATGTCGCCTTCGGTTTTGTGACAAATACACTGGGGCCTTACGTCTTGATGGATCCGCGCGCGCAAAAGCTCGCGCGGGTACTGGCCACTTGTCTGTAAAACGCGCTGAAGGGTTCCAGGGCCGGAACCCGAAGGCCTTTATGTTTTCCAACCGTCTGTTTATCCGGGTCATGCCGGCCTGAATTTTTATGACTTCTTTTTTGTGGATTTCCAATGTCACTCAATAAAACCACCCTCGCTTTGGCCCTGTGTGTCGCTGTTACCGGTTGTGCGCAGACACCAAAAAATGATTCGGATGGCAGCAGCTGGTGGCCGTTCGGTTCCTCCGACAAAGTCGCGGCGAAAGAGCCGGCTCCCGCGCCGGCACCTGTGAAGCCTGCCGAGGTGGCCCCGGCTGCCAAGGCTGAAGCCGACACCGGTGGTAAATGGTGGTGGCCGTTCGGCGGCAAAGAGCAGAGCACGGCCAAAGTCGTGCCGATGCCTGACCCTAAAGTCACTCAGGCCTGGCTCGACGATTACGAACCGCGCCTGCGCACCGCGATCAAGGACAGCAACCTGCAACTCGAGCGCCGTGAAAACGTGCTGGTGGTCACTGCGCCAGTAGAAGGTTCGTTCAACCCGGACCGTCCGGCCATGTTGTTGCCGGTGACTCTCGGCCCGTTCACTCGCGTGGCGAAAATCCTTGAAGTCGATCCCAAGACCGCCGTGCTGGTATTGGGTCACAGCGACACCTCGGGCGCCGCACCGGCCAACGTGAAACTGAGCCAGGAACGCGCACAAGCCGTGGCGGCGATTTTCCGCCTCAGCGGTCTGCAGCGTGATCGCCTGATGCTGCGCGGCATGGGTGGCGAAGCCCCGCGTGCGGCCAACGACAGCGTTGAAGGCCGTGCCTTGAACCGTCGCGTCGAACTGCTGGTGACTCCGCAAAACACTATGGTTGCGCTGTTGAGCAAGTACAACATGCCAGCCCCTGCACCGGTGAAACTGGTCGCTGCCCAGGACGTCAAGCCAGTGGCCAAGCCGGTCACCCCGGCACCAGCCGCGAAGAAAGCCGCTGTACCTGCCACGAAAAAAGCGCCGGCCAAGAAAGCCGCCGCCAAGAAGACTCCGGCTAAAACCGCGACGCCGGCCAAAAAGACCACGCCGGCCAAAGCCGCGGCAGCTGACAAAAAAGTCGTTGTCGCTGATCCTGTGAAAAAGTGATTCGTTAACCAAAAGGAATGCGCCATGACCCAGGGCCTGGCTGATATGCGTCGCGACTACACCCGAGACGGCCTGACCGAGGCACAAGCCCCGGCCGAGCCGTTCGCGCTGTTCCATCAGTGGTTTGCCGACGCGGTGAAAACCGAGCAGCCGCCGGTGGAAGCCAACGCCATGACCCTGGCCACTGTCGACCTGGACGGTCGGCCGCATTGCCGCATTTTGCTGCTCAAGGGCCTGGACGCGCAGGGCTTCACCTTCTTCACCAACTACGACAGCGCCAAGGGCCAGCATCTGGCCGCGAACCCGTTCGCGGCCATGACGTTTTTCTGGCCGGCCCTCGAGCGTCAGGTCCGTGTAGAAGGTCGGGTGGTGAAGGTCACGCCTGAGGAGTCCGATGCTTACTTCCAGGTCCGGCCGCTGGGCAGTCGCCTTGGCGCCTGGGCTTCACCGCAAAGTCGCGTGATCGCCGATCGTGCCGAACTGGAAGCGTTGCTCAAGAACACCGAGCAACGTTTCAGCGATACGCAGCCTCATTGCCCTGAGCACTGGGGCGGTTATCGTCTGCTGCCTGAGCGCATCGAATTCTGGCAGGGCCGTTCGAGCCGCCTGCACGATCGCCTCAACTATCGTTTGCAAGGCGCCGACTGGATTCTTGAACGTCTGGCGCCCTGAGCAGTCTACCGACCGGGATAACCTGCCGCAGCGGCCTCCAGCCACTGAGGCAGGTCCCGACGCTTGATCTTCTGCGCTTGAGCGTTCGCCAGTTGCTGGAGCATGTAGGCTCTTTTCTGCTCATCGCTCCCCGCCAGGGCTAGCGCCATATCGCGGTCCATCCAGCGTTTGATCCGTACGTACAACCACCCATGGAAGTACAGACCGGCGACAGTGGTGACGACAATGATGAAGTAATCCATGAAAATCCTTGGGGCAGCGGCGCAGATCTCGTCATTTGCCGCTAATGTTTGATGAGTTCGTGGAGGTCCCTGTACCGGGCCTGAATCAAACCAATGTTATCGGGGCGACGTCGTGACACGCGTCAAGCTGCGGAGTTTAATGGTTACATGTCCTTTGGAGGTGATGCCATGCGTAAGTCTGTTCTGCTTGTTGCTTCCTTTTCCACGATGGCGATGTTGCTCACTGGCTGCCAATCGAGCCTGACCGGTGACTCCTACTCCCGTGACGAAGCGCGTCGTGTGCAGACCGTTCGCATGGGCACCATCGAATCCCTGCGTCCGGTGAAAATCGAAGGCACCAAGACCCCGATCGGCGGCCTCGCCGGCGCGGCGGTCGGTGGTGTTGGTGGCAGCAGCATCGGCGGTGGTAAAGGCAGCATCGTTGCTGCAGTTATCGGCGCCGTGGCTGGCGGGCTGATCGGCTCGGCCACTGAAGAAGGCCTGACCCGCACCCAAGGTGTGGAAATCACTGTTCGTGAAGACGACGGCAGCATGCGTGCCTATGTGCAGCAGGTTCAGGAAAACGAAGTGTTCCGTGTGGGTGAGCGGGTGCGGATTGCTACTGTAGATGGTACGAGCCGCGTTACGCACTAAGCGGGAACGCGGGTAAAAGAAAACCCCGATCAGCGTGAGCTGGTTGGGGTTTTTTTTGAGGCGGGGTTTTGGATTGGGGGGATATCCGTTTCTGCGGTAACGGCTTCCATTGGTTTCGCCCTTACGGCGAGTCACTTGGAGAAGCGCCAAGTAACCAAGCGCTTTTGCCCCTTTCGTTCGGTGGCTCGCTCCGGTCCTGCTCCGTGGGCCCGCCGCGATCGGCCATCCCTGGCCGTGCGCGGCTAACCCGGCATCCATGCCGGGTTGCCCACTGCGCAGAACCTCCACTCGGCCTCTCGAGGGGGCGCTCAGATCAAAAGCGGAAGGCGAGCTAACGCTCGGCCTGATGAGTGGTGAAAATCAAAAGCGCACGCGATTTCCTGTAGGAGCCGGCTTGCCGGCGATGGCGTCCGTCTAGTCAATAAACAGGTTGATTGACCCACCGCCATCGCCAGCAAGCCGGCTCCTACAGGGTTAATGTGCGAGCGATGCCACCACAACCATTCAGGATTAGCGCTCGCCTTGCTTGCGACTCGCCGCCGCCGTCACCGCATATCCAATCAACGCTGCCAATATCGACCCGGTCAAAATCCCCATCCGGTCCATCCCGGCGTATTCACTGACGCCCGGTTCAAACGCCAGGGAACCGACAAACAAGCTCATGGTGAAACCAATCCCGCAGAGGATCGCAACCCCCAGCACCTGGCCCCAATTGGCGCCTTGGGGCAGGGCGGCGATGCCGGTTTTTACCGCGAGCCAGGTCAGGCCGAACACGCCAAGTGTCTTGCCCAGCAGCAGGCCGATTGCGATGCCCATTGGCACGTGATGGGTGAAGCTTTCGGCAGTCACGCCGCTCAGGGACAGGCCGGCGTTGGCGAAGGCGAACAGCGGCAGGATGCCGTAGGCGACCCACGGGTGCAGGGCGTGTTCCAGCGTCAGCAGCGGCGACGGCTCGGCGTTTTTGGTGCGCAACGGGATGCAGAAGGCCAGGGTTACGCCGGCCAGCGTGGCGTGGACACCGCTTTTGAGTACGCACACCCACAGGATCAAACCGATGATCATGTACGGCCCGAGCTTGACCACGCCGAGCCGGTTCATCGCGATCAGCGCGACGATGCAGGCCGCGGCCAACGCCAGGGACAGGGTCGACAGCGCGCCGGAATAGAAGATCGCAATGACGATGATCGCGCCGAGGTCGTCGATGATCGCCAGGGTCATCAGGAACAGTTTCAGCGACACCGGCACACGCTTGCCCAGCAGGGCGAGGACGCCGAGGGCGAAGGCGATGTCAGTCGCCATCGGAATGGCCCAGCCACCGAGCGCAGCGGGGTTGTCACGGTTGAAGAACCAGTAGACCAACGCCGGCACGACCATGCCGCCAATCGCCGCAGCGCCGGGCAGGACCACCTGTGAAGGCTTCGACAGCTGACCGTCGAGGACTTCGCGCTTTACCTCCAGGCCGATCAGCAGGAAGAACAGGGCCATCAGGCCGTCGTTGATCCACAGCAGTGCCGGTTTGGCGATTTGCAGCGCGCCGACCTGAGCCACCACCGGGGTGTCCAGAAAGCTGCTGTAGAGCCACGACAACGGGGAGTTGTTGATGATCAAAGCCAGGGCTGCTGCGGCGATCAACAACAGACCGCTGGCAGCTTCCAACTGAAAGAAACGCGTGAAAGTGCTACGCAGAGGCAAGGTCGCTCTCCATCGAATAATCAAAAAGGTGGCACACCCTAACCCGTACCGTTAGTTGTTAAAACAAAAGTTATATTCTTTTTTGTTATATGCCGTTACAACGCGAAAGGCGACACGGACCTGAGCCTAGCAGTTGCCGGACGTATTGAAGCTCAGCTGTATCTGTGCGCGATGTCGGATTTTTCCTAAGCTTGTGGGCTGAGCCTTGTGCCAAGGCCGACTCAACGAGAAAACCATCATGAGCGACAACCGACAGTGGGCCCGGGAAGCCATCCGGATCATCGAAGCGGACTTCCAGCGCAGCGCCGACACCCACCTGATCCCCTTGCCGCTGCCGGGGTTGCCGGGCATCGAGCTGTATTTCAAGGATGAGTCGAGCCATCCCACCGGCAGCCTGAAACATCGCCTGGCGCGTTCGTTGTTCCTCTACGCGCTGTGTAACGGCTGGCTTAAACCCGGCGCACCAGTGATCGAAGCGTCCAGCGGTTCGACGGCGATTTCCGAGGCGTACTTCGCCCGTTTGCTCGGCCTGCCGTTTATTGCCGTGATGCCGGCCACCACCTCCAAAGAGAAGATCGCGCAAATCGAGTTCTACGGTGGCAAGAGCCATCTGGTGGACGACCCGACGCAGATCTATGCCGAATCCGAGCGCCTGGCGCGCGAGCACGACGGGCACTTTATCGATCAGTTCACCTACGCTGAACGTGCCACCGACTGGCGGGCGAACAACAACATCGCCGAGTCGATCTTCCATCAGATGCGTTTTGAACAGCACCCGGAGCCGAGCTGGCTGATTTCCAGCCCAGGCACCGGCGGCACCACGGCGACCCTCGGGCGATACGTGCGTTATCGCCAGCATTGCACTCGCGTGCTGTGCGCCGATGCCGAGCGCTCGGTGTTTTTTGATTACTACCTGACTGGCGATGCCAGTCTTCGACTGGATCACGGTTCGCGGATCGAAGGCATTGGTCGGCCACGGGTCGAGGCGTCGTTTCTACCAAAGGTGATCGATGCGATGGTCAAGGTGCCGGACGATCTGTCACTGGCGGCCATGCATTACCTGGCGCAGCGTTTGGGACGTCGGGTGGGCGGGTCGAGCGGGACCAATCTGATTGGTGCGTTGATGGCGGCGCAACAGATGGTGGCGGCGGGGGAAACGGGGTCGATCGTGGCGATTCTGTGCGATGGCGGCGAGCGCTATGAGACCAGTTATTACGATCAGGCCTGGCTCAAGGCGCAGGGGTATGAGTTGAGCGGGTTGATGGCGGCGGTGGCAGCGAGTGTCGAGCGCGGCGAGCCGCTTCCAGCCACCGTGCTGCGCGCCAACATCTAACGGCTAACGACGCCCCTGTAGGAGCGAGGCTTGCCCGCGAAGAACGATAACGCGGTCTGTCTGAATGTCCGCGTTATCGTTCTTCGCGGGCAAGCCTCGCTCCTACAGGGTTTTGCATTTATTCCAGGGAATGCAGGTCAGGCTTCCAGGCCTAGGATGTCGCGAGCCACGGCTTCGGCGATGCGAATCCCGTCGACACCCGCCGACAGAATCCCGCCCGCATAACCCGCGCCTTCACCCGCCGGGAATAAACCCTTCACGTTCAGGCTCTGCATCGACTCGTTACGGGTGATCCGCAACGGTGACGACGTGCGCGTCTCGATCCCGGTCAACACCGCGTCATGCAGCGAGTAGCCGCGAATCTGCTTCTCGAACGCCGGCAAGGCTTCGCGAATGGCTTCGATGGCGAATGCCGGCAAGGCCAACGCCAAATCACCCAGCGCAACACCGGGCTTGTAGGACGGTTCAACGCTGCCCAACTCGGTGGACGGTTTGCCCGCGATGAAATCGCCCACCAGCTGTGCCGGCGCTTCGTAGTTGCTGCCACCCAGCACAAAGGCGTGGGATTCCAGGCGCTCCTGCAACTCGATACCGGCCAGCGGGCCGCCCGGATAATCGACTTCCGGGGTGATCCCGACGACGATCCCGGAGTTGGCGTTGCGCTCGTTACGCGAATACTGGCTCATGCCGTTGGTCACGACGCGATTCGGCTCGGAGGTCGCCGCGACCACCGTGCCGCCCGGGCACATGCAGAAGCTGTAGACCGAGCGACCGTTCTTGGCGTGGTGCACCAGTTTGTAGTCGGCGGCACCCAGTTTCGGGTGGCCGGCGTACTTGCCCAGGCGCGCGCGGTCGATCAGCGACTGCGGGTGTTCGATACGGAAACCCACCGAAAACGGCTTGGCTTCCATGAACACGCCACGACCGTGGAGCATGCGGAAGGTGTCGCGGGCGCTGTGGCCGAGGGCCAGAATCACGTGCTTCGAATGGATCTGTTCGCCGCCGTTGAGCTCGACGCCAACCAATTGACCGTCCTCGATCAACACGTCGGTGACGCGCTGCTGGAAGCGTACTTCGCCGCCCAGTGCGCGAATCTGCTCACGCATGTTTTCCACAACGCCCGTCAGACGGAACGTACCGATGTGCGGTTTGCTGACGTAGAGGATTTCTTCCGGCGCACCGGCTTTGACGAACTCATGCAGGACTTTGCGCCCGATGAACTTCGGATCCTTGATCTGGCTGTAGAGCTTGCCGTCGGAGAAAGTCCCCGCGCCGCCTTCACCAAATTGCACGTTGGACTCGGGGTTGAGCACGCTTTTACGCCACAGGCCCCAGGTGTCCTTGGTGCGCTGGCGCACTTCGGTGCCGCGCTCGAGGATGATCGGCTTGAAGCCCATTTGCGCGAGCAGCAGCCCGGCGAAAATCCCGCACGGCCCGAAACCTACGACAACCGGGCGTTGCTGCAGATCGGCCGGCGCGTGGCCGACCACTTTGTAGCTGACATCCGGCGCCTCGTTGACGTTACGGTCATCGGCGAATTTGTGCAGCAACGCCGCCTCATCCTTCGCGGTGAGGTCGATGGTGTAGATGAAGCACAGTTCGGAGGATTTTTTACGCGCATCGTAGCTGCGCTTGAACAAGGTGAAATCGAGCAGGTCATCGCTGGCGATGCCCAGGCGCTGCACGATAGCAGGGCGCAGGTCTTCTTCGGGATGGTCGATCGGCAGCTTGAGTTCAGTGATTCGTAACATGACGGGATCCGGTTCGCGGGGCGCACAACTGCGCCAAGGCGTTTGAAGGCGGCGATTATAAGCCCCAAAAGCCGAGTCCCGTGAGGCTTAAACGATCAGTCGTCGCGCGATCCGCCGAAATACCCGCAACCACGCTGAACCTGGCCATCAATGCGCAGTTCGGCGCTCATGTGTTGAACACTGCCGGTGCTGCTGTCGACGCAACGTTGCGGCGCGACCCACAGTTCGATGTGCTGGTTATTGGCTTCGGTGCTGAGGTTGAAGCGGCCATCGCCCAGTTGCTCTTCAACATAAGGGACGGCCAGGGGCGGTTGGCCCGCACGGTCGACGACCATGCCTTTGCCACTGACCTTGACGTTCCACTCGGGCCCGTGGCCGGCGGCGCGCAGGATCAACGGTTTGAAATTCGGATCGCCGCAGGCGGTGCCCGAGCGCTCGACGCGGTACAACTGCTCCAGATCGAGGCGACTGTCGACGATTCGCCCGCGAACGTCGGCGAACAGCTTGCCCTTCGCATCGGCGAGGCCTGCGGCCTCTTGCAGGACGCTGGTGCCGCCGGTGTCGTTGACCACGAAACTGCGCTGCTCATTGCACGGCTGGAACAACAGCTTGCCATCGGCTGCCGTCAACTGACCCTGCATTCGGGTCTGGCCCACGTGGGAGGCACTTTCACGCGGCCCATCGAACAACTGACAGGCCGCGAACAGTGGAAGCACGGCAACAAGGACTAAGGAACGGGCAACACGCATCTTTGGCTCTCCAGACAAGAGCCGCCACGTTACGCAGCCTGACCGTTCATCACAACCCTGCCGAGGTGTGTTGGTCCACCTGTAGGAGCACAGCTTGCTGGCGAAGGCGATCTTACGGACGCCTTCGCCGGCAAGCCGTGCTCCTACGGATTGTGTTGTTTAACCGACGTGAAAGGTCTGACCGGTTTGCAGGCCTTCTACGCTTTTGGCGTAGGCCAGTGCCACATCGACAGCCGGAACCGGTTTGAAGCCGCGGAAGTACGGCGCGTATTTGCCCATGGCTTCAACCAGGACATTCGGGCTCACCGAGTTCACCCGCAGGCCGCGCGGCAGCTCGATCGCGGCGGCACGCACGAAGCTGTCGATGGCACCGTTGACCAGTGCGGCCGAAGCACCGCTGCGGATCGGGTCGTGGCTGAGCACGCCGGTAGTGAAGGTGAACGATGCGCCGTCATTGGCGAATTCGCGACCGATCAGCAGCAGGTTGACCTGGCCCATCAGCTTGTCGTTCAGGCCGAGGGTAAAACTGTCGGCGGTCATTTCGTTCAGCGGCGCGAAGGTCACGTTGCCCGCCGCGCAAACCAGTGCGTCGAACTTGCCGGTCTGTTCGAACAGTTTGCGAATCGAAGCGCTGTCGCTGATATCCACTTGGAAGTCGCCGCTGTTGCGACCGATGCGGATGACCTCGTGACGCTCGGACAACTCCTTGTCGATCGCCGAACCGATGGTGCCGCCTGCGCCAATCAAAAGAATTTTCATATTGTTTATCCTCATGTGTGTTGAAAGTGGCTTCAGTCTAGAGTGGTTTTTTCTGTGGATAAGCGCGCTAATAGGCAACCTTTGGTTTTCTAATGGAAACAATCCATGAGCGAGATGGATGATCTGGCGGCGTTTGCAGTGCTGATTGAAGCGGGCAGTTTCACCTTGGCGGCGCAACAACTGGGTTGCAGCAAGGGCCAGTTGTCCAAGCGCATCAGCCTGTTGGAGACGCGGTTTTCCGTGGTGCTGCTGCAACGCACCACCCGCCGCTTGAGCCTGACGGCGGCGGGGGCGGCGCTGTTGCCGCAAGCCCAGGCGCTGGTGGTGCAAGTGGAACGGGCGCGTCAGGCATTGGCGCGGTTGAAGGACGATATGGCAGGGCCGGTGCGTATGACGGTTCCGGTATCGTTGGGAGAAACCTTCTTCGATGGCTTGCTGCTGGAGTTTTCCCACAAGTACCCGCAGGTGCAGATCGAGCTCGACCTCAGCAACAATTACCGTGACTTGTCCCGCGACGGTTTTGATCTGGCGGTTCGCTCCGACGTCGGCAATGACGAGCGTCTGGTGGCGCGACCGCTGTTGGCCTGGCACGAACTGACCTGCGCCAGCCCGGCTTACCTTGAGCAACACGGCGAACCGCTGACCCCACAGTCCCTGGCTGAGCACCAGTGTTTGCTCAACAGCCACTACAGCGGCCGCGAAGAATGGCTGTATCACCAACAGCACGAATTATTGCGGGTGCGTGTGTCGGGGCCGTTCGCCAGCAATCATTACAGCCTGCTCAAAAAAGCCGCGCTGGCGGGCGCCGGCATTGCGCGTCTGCCGTCCTACCTGTTGCAGGCGGAATTGGCTGACGGCCGTTTGCGCTGGCTCTTGCGCGATTATCAGACGCGTCGCATGCCGATGTATTTGGTGCACCCGTATCAGGGTGGGTTGCCCAAGCGCACGCAGGTGCTGGCGGATTACTTGATTGGCTGGTTCAAGCGCAGTGGGGAGGCGTTGGATCGGCTCTGACTGATCACACAAACCCCTGTAGGAGCCGGCTTGCCGGCGATCGCGGTTTAACATTCTACAGAGAGGTTGACTGATACTCCGCTATCGCCGGCAAGCCGGCTCCTACAGGGGTTATTTATCGTTCTCGGGATTGTGGCAGACACAAAAAAAACGGCCCGAAGGCCGTTTTTTGTTTACCGCAAACGCTTAACCACCGAGGTACGCTTCGCGCACTTTCGGGTCGGTCAGCAGCGCTTCACCGGTGCCTTGCATCACCACGCGGCCGTTCTCCAGAACGTACGCGCGGTCAGCGATTTTCAGCGCCTGGTTGGCGTTCTGCTCAACCAGGAACACCGTCACGCCATCCTTGCGCAGCTGTTCGATGATGTCGAAGATCTGCTGGATGATGATCGGCGCCAGACCCAGCGAAGGCTCGTCGAGCAGCAGCAGCTTTGGCTTGCTCATCAGCGCACGGCCGATGGCGAGCATTTGCTGTTCGCCGCCGGACATGGTGCCGCCGCGCTGATTGAAACGCTCTTTCAGGCGTGGGAAAAGTCCGAGGACCTTGTCCATCTGTTCCTGGTAATCGCCCTTTTCAGTGAAGAAGCCACCCATGGAGAGGTTTTCTTCTACGGTCAGGCGAGCAAACACCCGACGACCTTCCGGCACGACGGCGATGCTCTTGCGCATGATCTGCGACGAACTCTGGCCGACGAGCTCTTCGCCCATGTAGCGGATGCTGCCGCTGTGGGCTTGCGGCGAACCGCAGAGGGTCATCAGCAGGGTCGATTTGCCGGCACCGTTGGCACCGATCAGGGTCACGATCTCGCCCTGACGGACTTCGACGTTGACGCTGTGCAGCGCCTGGATCTTGCCGTAGAAGGTGGAAACGTTTTCGAATTGCAGCATTTACGCTTCCCCCAGGTAGGCTTTGATCACTTCAGGATTGTCGCGGATCTGTTCCGGCGTACCGTCGGCCAGAGGCGTGCCCTGGTTGATCACGACGATGTGGTCGGAAATGCTCATGACCAGTTTCATGTCGTGTTCGATCAGCAGCACGGTGACGTTGTGCTCTTCACGCAGCATGCTGATCAGCGCCTTGAGATCCTCGGTTTCCTTCGGGTTCAGGCCGGCAGCCGGTTCGTCGAGCATGAGGATCCGCGGACGGGTCATCATGCAGCGGGCGATTTCCAGGCGACGTTGCTGACCGTAGGCCAGGGTGCCGGCCGGACGGTTGGCGAACGCCTTGAGGTTGACCTTGTCCAGCCAGTACTCGGCGAACTCCATGGCTTCGCGTTCGCTTTTGCGGAAGCCCGGGGTCTTGAACAGGCCCGCCAGGAAGTTGGTGTTCAGGTGACGGTGCTGGGCGATCAAGAGGTTCTCGACCGCCGTCATGTCCTTGAACAGCCGCACGTTCTGGAAGGTGCGCACCACGCCTTTGAGGGCGATCTTGTGGCCGGGCAGGCCTTCGATCGGCTCGCCGTCCAGCATGATGCTGCCGCCGCTCGGCTTGTAGAAACCGGTCAGGCAGTTGAACACGGTGGTCTTGCCGGCGCCGTTGGGGCCGATCAGTGCCACGACCTGTTTCTCTTTCACGCTCAGGGCTACGCCATTGACGGCCAGCAAGCCGCCGAAGCGCATGCTCAGGTTTTCGACTTTAAGGATCTCGCGGCTCATTTGCGCAGCTCCATGTGAGGACGTTGCATGGGCAGCAGACCTTGAGGACGCCAGATCATCATCAGCACCATCAAGGCGCCGAACATCAACATGCGGTATTCACTGAACTCACGCATCATTTCCGGCAACAGGATCATCACCGTGGCGGCGAGTACGACACCCAGCTGCGAGCCCATGCCACCCAGCACCACGATGGCGAGGATGGTCGCCGACTCGATGAAGGTGAAGGACTCCGGTGTCACCAGGCCCTGACGCGCGGCGAAGAAGCTGCCCGCGAAACCGGCGAAGCACGCGCCGAGGGTGAAAGCCGAGAGCTTGATGATCGTCGGGTTCAGGCCCAGTGCACGGCAGGCGATTTCGTCTTCACGCAACGCTTCCCAGGCACGGCCCAGGGGCATGCGCAGCAAGCGGTTGATGACGAACAGCGCAAACAGCGCGAGGAACAGCGCGACCAGGTAAAGAAAGATCACCTTGTTGATCGAGTTGTATTCCAGGCCGAAGTACTCGTGGAACGTCTGCAGGCCTTCAGCCGCCTTACGTTCGAAAGTCAGGCCGAAGAACGTCGGTTTCTCGATGTTGCTGATGCCGTTCGGACCACCGGTGATGTCGGTCAGGTTACGCAGGAACAGACGGATGATTTCGCCGAAGCCCAGGGTCACGATCGCCAGGTAGTCACCGCGCAGACGCAGGACCGGGAAACCGAGCAGGAAGCCGAAAGTGGCCGCCATCAGGCCGGCGATCGGCAGGCAGATCCAGAAGCTCAAGCCGTAGTAGTGCGACAGCAATGCGTAGCTGTAGGCGCCGACGGCATAGAAACCGACGTAACCGAGGTCGAGCAGGCCAGCCAGGCCGACCACGATGTTCAGGCCCAGGCCGAGCATCACGTAGATCAGCACCAGCGTGGCGATATCCACCGCACCGCGAGAACCGAAGAACGGCCAGACCAGCGCGCCGACGATCAACGCGATGATGATCCAGCGTTGGGTGGTCGGCAGGGTCAGGAAATTACTGGCCTTGGCCGGCATCACCGGCAGGTTGGGCGAGGATTTCCAGGCCGAGCTGATCTGCTGGTCGAACAGCACCCGCAGGAACATCAGTACCGAGCACACGGCGATGGTGATCAGCGTGGCAGTGCTGGTGCCATGGACTTCGAGGTTGATGCCGACAATAGTCAGCTTCAGACCGAGTACCGGGTAGGCAACGGCCCACACCAGCAAGGCGCTGAACAACGCCTGTTTAAGATTCCTAGTCATACTTTTTCAACCTCCGGACGGCCCAACAGGCCGGTAGGCCGGAACAACAACACCAGAACCAATAGGCCGAACGCCACGACGTCCTTGTACTGGTCGCCGAAGATATCGGCACCGAAGGCTTCCGCCACCCCAAGCACGATCCCGCCGAGCATGGCGCCGGG
This sequence comes from Pseudomonas sp. PDM01, assembly GCF_014852325.1. Taxonomy (NCBI): domain Bacteria; kingdom Pseudomonadati; phylum Pseudomonadota; class Gammaproteobacteria; order Pseudomonadales; family Pseudomonadaceae; genus Pseudomonas; species Pseudomonas sp. PDM01. The sequence goes on along the minus strand of NZ_JACVBK010000005.1, from coordinate 269,654 downwards.
GATGCTGCCGATACCGCCCAGTACCGCTGCGGTGAAGGCCTTGAGGCCGACCAGGAAACCGGCGTTCGGGTTGATCACGCCATATTGCATGCTCAGCAGCACGGCCGCGATGGCCGCCAGTGCGGCACCGATGACGAAGGTCAGGGCGATGATGTTGTTGGTGTTGATACCCAGCAGGTTGGCCATCTTGATGTCTTCGGCACAGGCGCGGCAGGCGCGACCCAGGCGAGAGCGGGAGATGAACAGCGTCAGGCCGAGCATGGCGATCAGGGTCACCACGAACACCACGATTTGCATGTAGGAAATCAGCACTTCATGTGCGCCACCTGGCCCGATGGCGAAGTTGCCGGGGATCAGGTTGGGGATGGATTTGTCCTTGGAGTCTTGCGCCAGCAGAACCGTGTTCTGCAGGAAAATCGACATGCCGATGGCGGAAATCAGCGGGATCAGACGGTTGCTGCCGCGCAAGGGGCGGTAGGCAATCCGTTCGATGCTGTAACCGTAGGCACTGGTCACGACGATGGTCGCGAGGAAAGCGGCGGTCATCAACAGCGGAACACTGTCGAGTCCCATCATGGACAGGCCCGCAATGGCGATGAACGCCACGTAGGAACCGATCATGTACACCTCGCCGTGGGCGAAGTTGATCATTCCAATGATGCCGTAAACCATCGTATAGCCGATGGCGATCAGGGCATACGTGCTGCCAATGGTCAGACCATTAACCAGCTGTTGGAAGAAGTGATAGATGTCAGGCATTACAGCGCTCCTAAAAACCTGATACGCATTTCACTGGTGGAGTCATTTTCCCGCTCGAGCCCCGTGGATCTGCATCCACTTCGAACGCGAGGTTTGCCAGCGAACCGCTGATGACGGTTTTGAGATTTTCAGGTGGGGAGACTGGCGGATCACGCCAGCGCGGCCCAATACGTTCGTAAAACAAAGCCCACGGCACGCCGTGGGCTTTATTGGCAGTCAGTCAGGCAACGCCTTACTGAGGCTTGGCTTCAGTTTTTGGTTTGCCGAAGTGCCACTCGTAAACCACAAATTTGAAGTCTTTCAGGTCGCCCTTGTCGTCGAAGCTCAGGTCGCCGGTAGGAGTCTTGAAGGTGCCTTTGTGGATGGCTTCAGCCACTTTGGCGGAGTCTTCGGACTTGGCAGCCTTGATACCTTCGGCGATCACTTCCACAGCCGAGTAGGCCGGGAACACGAACGGACCGCTCGGGTCTTCTTTCTTCGCTTTGAACGCGTCAGCCAGAGCAACGTTGGCTGGATCCTGGTCGAAGGATTTCGGCAGGGTTACCAGCAGGCCTTCGGAAGCTTCCTTGGCGATCTGCGAAATGGAGTCGTTACCCACGCCTTCCGGACCCATGAACTTGGCTTTCAGGCCTTTTTCCTGGGATTGACGCAGGATCAGACCCAGCTCTGGGTGGTAGCCGCCGTAGTAGACGAAGTCGACGTTGGCTTGCTTGAGCTTGGAGACCATCGAAGAGAAGTCTTTGTCGCCGGCGTTGATGCCTTCGAACACGGCAACCTTGACGCCTTTGCCTTCCAGGGTTTTCTTCACGGCGGTGGCGATGCCTTCACCGTATTGCTGTTTGTCGTGCAGGACAGCAACGATTTTCGGTTTTACGTGATCGGCGATGTAGTTACCGGCGGCAGGGCCCTGGGCGCTGTCCAGACCGATGGTGCGGAACACCATTTTGTAACCACGAGCGGTGATGTCCGGGCTGGTGGCAGCCGGGGTGATCATGATCACGCCTTCGTCTTCGTAGATGTCCGAAGCCGGTTGAGTGGAGCTGGAGCACAGGTGACCGACTACGAACTTGACGCCGTCGTTGACGACCTTGTTCGCGACAGCCACAGCTTGTTTTGGATCACAGGCGTCATCGTATTCAACGGCTTCGAGTTTCTTGCCGTCTACGCCGCCCTTGGCGTTGATCTGTTCGATGGCCATTTTGGCGCCACTGAACTGCATGTCGCCGTATTGGGCTACAGGGCCGGTTTTAGGGCCGGCGATGCCGATCTTGATGGTGTCAGCTGCGAACGAATGGCTGGCAACCCCGGCCAGAACCATAGCGGCAAACAGTTTGGAAATCTGCTTAGTAGCCTTAGTCATAGTGCTCCACTCTTACTGTTGTAGTTTTTATAGTCCTGGCGCCGTAGCAGCAGAACCGGGTCAGATATCTTCGAATATCCTCCGGAAAATGCCCCCGGCAACTGTACCGGTACAGTGTAGAGCGCCGATTGTTAGCCTGGGAAGGCAGCGCCGGGGGGCAAAACCTGAGGGTGTCGCTTTTTTGAAAGAAAAAGACAGAATTGCGGCGGGGGTTGTAGCTGAATTCTCAGCAATCCTTGGCTTTCCTGCAGTTTTCAATCGGTAACTCAATTGCATCCGGGTTTTTCTGCCTGACCACCGACGTTATCATCCACGTCGATTTCTTTTCCGGACAGGACCCATGACTCAAGAACCTAGCACCCTCTATGCCAAGCTGCTTGGTGAAACCGCATCTATTACCTGGAAGGAGCTGGAGCCCTTCTTCGCCAAGGGTGCCCTATTGTGGGTCGATCCCGGTCTGGATTTGATCGCGGTGGCCGAGGCTGTGGCGACGGACGAAGGGACGAAAGTGGCTGCCTGGCTGGCCGCCGACACGGTCGCCAAGCTGTCTGAAACGCGGGCGCTGGATCTTTTCGAACGTGATCCGGAGTTGTGGGCAGTGGTGGTTTCGCCGTGGATTCTGATCCAGGAAAGGGCGACGAAGTGAAGTTGCGCACCGAATGAGTGCGTCGCTTCGCCGGGGAAAAGTGTGTAGCCGAGTAGCGTGATGGCATGTTGCCGTAGAGAAAGGCCACAGGCGGAGTTGGCATAACGGTGACGTAAACGTAACGGGCACAGTTTATTGAGCAGCCGATGGGCTGCTTAATTGTTTCTGGATGTTGGATTTGGGGGGGCTATTCAGGCTGGGAGGCGTGGGTTGTGTACATATCCATTACTGCGGTAACGGCTGCTAATGGTTTCGCCCTTACGGCGAGTCACTTGGAAAAGCCCCAAGTAACCAAGGGCTCTTGCCCCTTTCGTCCGGTGCCTCGCCATGGCTCGGCATACCCTCGCTTCGGTCCTGCTCCGTGGGCCCGCCGCCATCGGCCATCCATGGCCGGGGGCGGCTAGCCCGGCATCCATGCCGGGTTGCCCACTGCGCAGAACCTCCACTCGGCCTCCCCATGGGGCAAGCAGATCAAAATCAAAAGCCAGATCAACACCGCGCGAGGCGGCCTTAAAGCCGACTTGGCTCTTTGGTGGTCCGCGTTGTCCTTCTTTGTTTCGTACACTCATTCCGGACTTGTACACCAATCCCCTGTAGGAGCCGGCTTGCTGGCGATGGACGTTAACGATGACGCGGGCTGCCTGAATGTGCGCGGTGGCTGGGCGTTTTTCGCGAGCAGGCTCGCTCCTACTTGGGATCGGCGTCAGCACGGTCAAACAAGCGCAGCGCGCCCGCTTGACGCCCCGGTCGGCCCAAAGGCCGCCTCGTTTTTGATTTTGATCGCAAGCGCCCCGTTAACCACGCTGGCCGAACGCAGGCATTGCGCAGCGGGGAAACCGGCAAGGATGCCGGTTTAGCCGCGCTGGGCCAGGGATGGCCCATCGCGGCGACCCGCGGAGCAATGCCGGAGTTGAGGGCACACCGAGCCTAGGCGAGGTGCCAAGTGGTGGGGCAAGAGCGCTTGGTTACTTGGCGCTCTTCCAAGTAACTCGCCGTAAGGGCGAAACCAATATCCGCCATCACCCAAAAAACGGATATGCCCCCCAAGCTTGAATCTAAAAGCCTGAGGAGCGGCATCAGATCAGACGGTAAACGTCTTGCCCGTATGGTTATTAAGCGAAATAACCTTGGTCTTGCCAATCCGGTGACGGTAGATCTCGCGCAGGTACTTGATCGCTTTCTTCACGCAATCGCGCGACAGGCGAATGTCATTGATCGAGACAAATTTTTCCTTGTCGTTGATCAGCTCGCGGTACTTCTTCTCGTACATCGGTTTGATCGCATACCAGTTGGTATCGAGGATCTTCGCCGGGTTCTCGAACTCGTTCAGCAAGTCGTCGATCAGCTCTTCGTTGAAGTCTTCGTTGATGATGAAGTCGAGGATCGAGTTGTCCAGCGTATCGTCGAAGCGGTACGGGTTCTTCGCGAAGCAGCGCTTGATGAAGGCCACGATCAGCGTCAGGAAGTCGTCCGACAGGCACGGGCTCTTGGCGATCAAGGTGGTCAGCGACAAGTTGGCCGACGCGCCGATCACCAGCGCATAACGCTTGAGCGTGGTGTTCGGGAACAGGCTGTTGAGGTGAGTCTTCAACCGGTTCAGGTCCATGTACGACAGCTTGTAGTCTTTCGGCAGCGAAACAATCGACACCACCGACGAGCAGTTCTTGAAGAAGTGCAGGTCGTGCAACGCGGCCGCGTCGTAACCGGAATTCTTGTACTGCTCCAACGAGGCGCGATAGCGCTTGGACTCGATCGGCAGCAGGCTGATGCCTTCAATGGCCTGGGTCACTTTGTTGAAGTGCGGCAGGTCGATGGAGCGGAAGAACAGGTCATCGATGTTCAGGCGCTGCGGCTCTTTCTCGAACACCTTGAACTTGTCACTGCTTGGCGGCGGGGTTTCCGGCACTACGGATTCTGCGTAGGCAATCGCCACCGGGCCGGCCAGGCTCATGAACAGGTCGTTGGCGTCGAGGCGAATGGTTTCGCCGATGTCGATGCCGGCGCGACGGAAATAGTTCTGGTCGTAGTCAGTCGTGACCGCCTGCGCCGTCAGAATGTTGAAGATCTGCTGCGAGATGTATTGGTTGGCGTGCTTTTCCATCGCGTTGACGTCGATGTTCTGGATGTTGCCGTCATCGCTTTCTTCGGCATAACGCATGATGTCGTTGGAAATCAGCATCATCGCGTTCCATGGGCGGATACGGCCCATGACGCTGGCTTCGCTGCTGTCTTCGTTGGCGAAGTTGTAGGAGAAGTCCCATTCTTCCGAGAGGTATTTGCACAGCAGGCGACCGGCGTTGATGTGCAGCGCCTCGGACATTTCACTGCGGTGATCGGAAATGTTCGGCAGCACGCAGATGCCGCTGGTGAAGATCGGTTCGAAGACGAAGGAATGACCGCTTTTGCCGTCGTGCTCGTCCATCGGCTTGGTGTCGAACGTCTTGTTCATGTACGAGTGCTGCTGGGCCAGGCCGAATTCCGATGCCATGCCCGAACCGGTACCGCCGCCGGCACTGAAGATCGAGAAGTACAGGCGCGACTGGTTGGCCTTGATGCCGCAGCTGTCGATCAGGTACGAGTGAATCATTTTCCAGTCCGGGCTGGAGAAACGCTGGGTGTCCTTGTTCAGGATGATCTTGGCCAGGTACTGACCGAGGATCGGCGCGTTACCGGCGCCACCGGCGTGGACTTCCGACAAGTCCATGATTTTCATTTTGCTGTAGTCGCGCAGGAAGCCGCTTTTTTCGCCCTTGCGCGAGAAACGGATGCGACCGGCGATGTCTTTGTCGAGGTCGCCGAGCATTACCAGCGGTTCGACCAGGAACACCGGCTTGGTGGCCTTGTTCGGGCCCAGGCGCAGGTTGTTGCGGATCCACTGGGCCGGGCTGTAGCCCTTTTCGGCGTAGCGCTTGTCCGGCGACAGGCGATCTTCGTTGTTGAATTCGTTGAGGTAGAACTTGCGGGCGTTGTACACCAGCTCCGCGACGTCCAGCGCGATGTTCGAGCCGCAGCGACCGAGGCCGATCAGGCACACCGACGGGAATTCCTGATCGTTGTGCTGTTCGTTATCGCCTTCCAGGTGCGGCGGACGCGGGAACACCATGTCGCGCAGACCGTCGAGGTTATCGAGGATGCGGTCGGTATTGGTCTCGGTGAAGTACAGGTATTGCTGAGTCGCCAACGGGCGCGAGGGGCTCAATGGCTTCGACGGCGTGGGGCTGTTCGCCGCGGGGCTCAGCGTCAGATCGGATATCGCAGTGGCCGGATTGTTTTTAGAAGTCATTGTGCGCCATGTACCTGGGCTGGTTGGCTGGACGACAACGTGTCGTCAAGCCATCACGGATGGGTTCTCGCGTCTTTTTTCAGCGCGTATTGGGCCCAAGCGTCAGGGACTGGGCCTGAACATCACTCGGGGGAATCCTTTCCTTAGTCATGATGAATCGGCCAATATTTGGCGATCTTTAATGAAAAAGGAGGCCAAATGATGTCAACCCTACCTTCGTTGGGTTTTGCCGGTATCGGCCTTATGGGCCTGCCGATGTGTCGGCGCCTGCTGGCTGCGGGGTTTTCGCTGACTGTATGGAACCGTAATCCTGCCAAATGTGCGCCGCTGGTCGAGGCGGGTGCGCGACAAGTTGCCACGCCTGCCGAGCTGTGTCGGCACGCCGATGTGCTGATGTTGTGCCTGGCCGACACGGCCGTGGTGCGCGAGGTGGTGTTTGGTCCGGGCGGAGTGGCCGAAGGTGGGAAAAGCGGCCAGTTGCTGGTGGATTTTTCCAGCCTGGAACCCACCGCGACGCGGGAAATGTCGGCACAGTTGGCCAGCCAGACCGGCATGCGCTGGCTGGACGCTCCGGTGTCCGGGGGCGTTGTCGGCGCCGAGGCCGGGAGCCTGGCGATCATGGTGGGCGGCGAAGCGGCGGACCTTGAGCGTGCCAGGCCTGTTCTGCTCAGCCTCGGCCAACGTGTCACTCATATGGGCGCGGTCGGGGCGGGGCAGGTGACCAAGGCCTGCAATCAGATGATCGTTGCCTGTAACGCGCTGGTCATCGCCGAAGTCGTGGCGCTGGCCGAACGTTCCGGTGTGCAGGCCAGCCTGATTGCCGAAGCGCTCGCCGGCGGGTTTGCCGATTCAAAACCGTTGCAGATCCTCGCCCCGCAAATGGCCGAAAGCCGTTTTGAACCGGTGAAATGGCACGTGCGCACGCTGCTCAAGGACCTCGATACCGCGGTGAAATTTTCCCGTGAGCAAGGTTCGGCCACGCCCATCAGCGGATTGGCCGCACAATTGATGCGGTTGCATGGTAGCCAGGGATTCCTGGAAAAAGATCCGTCGACCCTGGTGCAGTTGTACCGCGAACCGGACTCAGCGGACTGATCGTGTGCCCGTGTTGGCGATGGTTGATTTCACTCAGCACCGGACGCAGTTCCGCCAGCGGCACCGGGCGGCTGAGCAGGTAGCCCTGGACGAAATCGCAGCCGTTGCGCTGGAGAAACTCGTATTGCTCAAGGGTTTCGACGCCTTCGGTGATCACCTGCAAATGCAGGGTGTGAGCCATGACGATAATCGCCTGAACGATTTCCATGTCCTGAGTCGATTTTGGAATGTCCTGGATGAACGAGCGATCGATCTTCAGCGAGTTGAGCGGCAGGCGCTTGAGGTAGGCGAGGGAGGAATAACCGGTGCCGAATTCGTCGATCGACAGCGACACGCCGAGGGCGCGGATCTGGCGCAACAACACCAACGAATTGGCGATGTTGACCATCAGCGCGTTCTCGGTCACTTCCAGTTCCAGTCGCTGCGGCGCCACTCCGGCAACCCGCAACGCGTGTTCGATTTCATCGGCGAGGTCTTCGCGCGCCAGGTTCAGCGGCGAGCAGTTGACGGCGATGTGCAGTTCTTCGTAGCCCTGACGTGACAACTCGCTCAGGTCCTCGCAGGCTTTGCGCAGAACCCAATTGTCCAGCTCGGCAATCAACCCGTTGGCCTCGGCGATGGCAATGAAGCGGTCTGGTGTCAGCAGCCCGTGAACCGGATGTTGCCAGCGGACCAGCGCTTCCAGCTTGCTGACCTGTGCGGTTTGCAAGTCGAAAATCGGTTGGTAATGCAGGATCAGCCCGGTGTTTTCATGCAGGGCGTGGCGCAGTTCCTCTTCGAGTTGCAGCTCCAGCGTGGCTCGGGTTTTCAGGTTCGGGCTGAAGAAATTCAGGCCATTGCGGCCGCCGCCCTTGGACTGGTACAGCGCCAGGTCGGCGTGTTTCAGCAATTCCTCGCAGGTGGTGCCATCCTCCGGAAACAGGCTGATGCCGATGCTGGTGGTCATGACCATGCGCCGCCCGGACAGCTCGATCGGTTCCTTCATCTTCAGCATGATGCGCTGGGCCATGGCCCGTGCTTCCTCGCGTTCACGCAGGCTGATGAGGAGGCAGAACTCGTCACCGCCGAAACGCGCCACCACATCTTCGTGACTGCGAACCGAACCCTTGATGTGCTGGGCCAGGACTTTGAGCAATTCGTCGCCGGCGTCGTGGCCGAGGCTGTCGTTGATCCGCTTGAAGTGGTCGATGTCCAGAAACATCACCGCGAGCATGCCGCCTTCATCGGTTTTCTGGAGCAGCTTCTCGGCGAAGATCTGGTTGAAGCCGCGGCGGTTGATCAGGTTGGTCAGGGCGTCATAGTTCGCCACTTCTTGCAGCGACATGCGCGCCTGATCCAGTTGGCCGAGCAGCGTATTGACCCGTTGCAGGTCGCGTTCCTTGTGTTGCAGTTTCTTGTCCGCCAGTGCTGCGCCGATGCTGCTGCCGATGATCAGCAGCGTGATGACCGCCACCGTCAGCCCCAGTTGCAGGTGATTGTTGTCACCGGGCAACGTCAGCGGGCTGCCGGTCGGCAGCACCAGGCTGAAGGCGGCCATGCCGGTGAAATGCATGCTGATAATGCCCGCCCCGAGCACCAGGCTGGCGCTGAATTTGACCAATTGATGGAGCAGGCCAGAGCCTTCGCGCAATCGACTCGACAGCAACAGCGCCGCGAGGCTGGCGCCAATGGCGATGACGATGGAAAGGATGAACAGCACCGGTTCGTAATACGTCATCGCATTCGAACGCATCGCCGCCATGCCCACGTAATGCATGATCGCGATGCCCAGGCCAATGCAAATGGCCGCCTGGATGTACTGCCGGATGCTCAGGTGAGGATGACTGAGGGTGTGCATCGCCAGCCACGAGGCGAACAGGGCAATCAGCAGGGAGGCAAGGGTGACGGGCAGTTCGTATTGAATCTCGACCGGCGCCTGAAACGCCAGCATGCCGATGAAATGCATGGCCCAGATGCCGCCTGCCAGGCATCCGGCACCGATCCAGCGCCACAGCCGTTGTGACGCCGGGTTTTCCGAATGCCCGACTCGTTCGGCCATGTCCAGCGTGGCGAAGCCGCCCACACAGGCGACCAGATAGGCCAGCAGCACCAGAAAAGGATCATGTGTGCAATTGAGGACAACTTGCCCGTTCGCGGCCAGCTCGGTAAAAAAATGCAAACCAAGCCACTCCATAGCATGCCCCGTCTTGTCCCGGCCCGCGCCATGCACGCTGGCGAATGCTTTGGAGTATAGAGGTCATACAAAGAGCGTCAGCGGTGATGGCACATTGGCACTAATGATTTTGGCATAAGTGTTATAGCGTTTACGGCTAAGGCTCAGGCGATCTGCTCATAAGGTAAATCGGGTTGCAGCGCTGGTAACCCGAAGGCGGCTCGTGCCGCATCGCAATCCACATTCGCCTCGCCGTTGGCCCAAGAGGCATCGAACTCGCGGCAAGTACTGGAGCGTTGGTCGTAAATCGAGCATTGCACCGCGGTGCCGACTTCACCGACCAATCCGACACAACGAGTCGGTTTACAGTCGGTGCCGAGCATGGCCACCCGGCTGGGGCTGATCGGCGCCACCAGTTCATCGGGCACTACACCTCCGGCCGAGGTGCATTCACCCCAGAAAAAAGACACGCGAAAGTGAGAACAGCAGGCACCGCAATTCAGACACGGACTGGCTTCGGACATGGGCGATAATCAAAGGAGGGATGGGGGCATGGTGTGGCAGACAAGGCCGCTATTCTAGGCTTCGCCTCGGGCTTTGGAAGGGGGGCGCAGAGGTATTTTTCAACGGTTGGTCGGATCATGGAAAACACCACCAACCCACTGTGGGACGGGCGATGCGACCGGTATATCAGTCACATGAATGTTGAATGTGGCATCGCCATCGCTTGCAAGCCGGTTCCACTGGCGCCATGGGTTGATATCAGCCTTACGAATAATTACAGACAGTTGCACCGGGCCTGACTAGATTGCAGGTTCCGGGGACAGTGATGCCCCAAAAACAATAAAAAGAGACGGACCCATGCAGAACTCGACCCAAGCGGCGAATGCCTGGCGCATTCTGTTCCTGCTGTTCCTGGCCAATCTGTTCAACTTCTTCGATCGCACCATTCCGGCCATCATCATCGAGCCGATCCGTATGGAATGGCATCTCAGCGACTTTCAGCTGGGCATCATCGGTACCGCCTTCACCATTGTCTATGCGATTGCCGGGCTGCCGCTGGGGCGGATGGCCGATACCGGTTCGCGCGCCAAGTTGATGGGGTGGGGGCTGGCGGCCTGGAGCGGGCTGACAGCGGTCAACGGGCTGGTGGGCAGTTTCTGGAGTTTCCTGATCGTGCGCATGGGCATCGGTATCGGTGAGGCCAGTTACGCACCTGCCGCCAACTCGCTGATCGGCGACCTGTTCCCGGCCCACCGCCGTGCGCGTGCGATGGGCATTTTCATGTTGGGTCTGCCGTTGGGCCTGCTGCTGGCGTTCTTCACCATCGGCTGGATGGTCAAGGCGTTCGACAGCTGGCGCGCGCCGTTCTTCATCGCGGCGGTGCCGGGGCTGATCCTGGCGGTCTTCATGTTTTTCATCAAGGAACCGAAACGCGGCGCAGCGGAAAGTGTGCAGGTCTCGCAGGAGCGTGTGGACCGGCCGATCCGCCGGGTGCTGGCGGTGCCGACCTTTCTGTGGCTGGTGATGGCGGGGCTGTGCTTCAACTTCGCGACCTATGCCTGCAACTCCTTCCTGGTGCCGATGCTGCAACGCTACTTCCAGATGCCATTGCACGAAGCGGCGGTGGCGACCGGTGTGATCGTCGGTGTGACGGGGCTGTTCGGCCTGACGTTGGGCGGCTGGGTCGCAGACAAGATTCACCAGCGGGTGGCCAATGGGCGGCTGCTGTTTGCGGCGTTCAGCCTGATCGTTTCGACGGTGTGCACCGCGTGGGCGTTGCATGCCGGGCGGATCGAGATCGGGGTGTTCGTGGCGGTGTTCAGTCTGGGCTGGTTGTTCGCCTACAACTTCTACACCTGCGTTTACACGGCCATCCAGGACGTGGTCGAACCACGCCTGCGGGCCACGGCGATGGCGTTGTTCTTTGCCGGGCTGTATTTGCTGGGTGGTGGATTGGGGCCGGTGGTGGTGGGCGGTTTGTCCGATCACTTTGCGCACACGGCGATGCTGGCGGCCGGCGCCGAACAGATGACCGAAGCGTTCAAGGCTGTTGGCCTGCATGACGCGATGTACCTGATCCCGGTGGCGCTGTTCTTTACGATGGTGTTCCTGTTCATGGCGTCGCGGTGTTTTGTGCGGGATGCGAAGCGGATGAAGGAAGGGTTGGTGGCGGTGGTTGAGCCGCAGATCCCGGCAGTCACCGCGTAGGAGATTTGCAATAGAGAACCTGTAGGAGCCGGCTTGCTGGCGATGGACTCGAATACGCCGCGGTGAACCAGTCAGTACGCGTTATCGTTAACGACCATCGCCAGCAAGCCGGCTCCTACAGGGATTGTTTGGTTTTTCCGAGACAAAAAAAGGCCCGCATCGCTGCGGGCCTTTTTCATTGCACGAGGTGGGGCAGGACGATTAACCCGCCACCAATACCCGAATCGCTTCCAGTCGCAGCGCTGCCTTGTCGAGCATCGCCAGACCTTGTTCCCGCTGTTTACGCAGGGCAACCAGTTCGCTGTCGCGTACGGTCGGGTTGACCGCTTGCAACGCGGTCAGGCGGGCCAGTTCTTCATCGGTATCAGCCGCGAGACGACGTTGCGCCTCAGTCACGCGCTCGGCATGACGCGGGAAGATTTTCTCTTCACCGGCGTTGATCCGTGGCGTCAGCTGATCGCGCTGAGCCTGGATGAACTTGTTGGCGCTGGCACGCGGTACGCTTTCCAGTTGATCGTTCAGGGTCTCGAACGACACCCGGGCCGACAGGTCATTGCCATTGGCATCGAGCAGGCAGCGCAGCGCGGCCGGCGGCAGGTAACGACCCAGTTGCAGCGAACGCGGTGCAACCACTTCGCTGACGTAGAGCAGTTCCAGCAACACGGTGCCCGGTTTCAGCGCCTTGTTCTTGATCAGCGCCACGGCGGTGTTGCCCATCGAACCGGACAGCACCAGGTCCATGCCGCCTTGCACCATCGGGTGTTCCCAGGTGATGAACTGCATGTCTTCGCGAGACAGCGCCTGGTTGCGGTCGTAAGTGATGGTCACGCCTTCGTCGTCGCCCAGCGGGAAGCTGGCGTCGAGCATTTTTTCGCTCGGCTTGAGGATCAGGGCGTTTTCCGAGTGGTCTTCACTGTCGATGCCAAAGGCGTCGAACAGGGTTTCCATGTAGATCGGCAGCGTGAACTGATCGTCTTGCTCGAGGATGTCCTCGACCAGCGCATCACCTTCGCCAGCGCCGCCGGAATTGAGTTCCAGCAAGCGGTCACGGCCAGTGTGCAGCTCGGCTTCCAGGCGCTCACGCTCGGTGCGAGCCTCGTCGATCAGCGCTTGCCACTCGCCGTCGTCGGCATTTTCCAGCAGCGGCAGCAGGCGCGGGCCGAACTGATGCTGCAAGGCGTTGCCGGTCGGGCAGGTGTTGAGGAAAGCGTTCAACGCTTCGTGGTACCACTGGAACAAGCGCTCTTGCGGGCTGGTTTCGAGGTACGGCACGTGCAGTTCGATGATGTGCTTCTGGCCGATCCGGTCGAGACGACCGATCCGCTGCTCCAGCAGGTCCGGGTGCGACGGCAGATCGAACAGCACCAGGTGGTGCGAGAACTGGAAGTTGCGACCTTCACTGCCGATTTCCGAGCAGATCAGCACTTGCGCGCCAAATTCTTCATCGGCGAAGTAAGCGGCGGCGCGGTCACGCTCAAGGATGTTCATGCCTTCGTGGAACACCGTCGCAGGAATACCGGAACGCACGCGCAGGGCGTCTTCCAGGTCCATGGCGGTTTCGGCGTGGGCGCAGATCACCAGCACTTTGGTGCGCTTGAGCATTTTCAACTGGTCGATCAGCCACTCGACGCGCGGGTCGAATTTCCACCAGCGTTCTTCTTCGTTGGCGTCCGGCTGGGCCTGGAAGCTGACTTCCGGGTACAGCTCGGCGTGATCGCCCAGCGGCAGTTCGAGGTATTCGTCGGGGCACGGCAGCGGGTACGGGTGCAGTTTGCGCTCCGGGAAACCCTGCACGGCGGCGCGGGTGTTGCGGAACAGCACGCGGCCAGTGCCGTGGCGGTCGAGCAGTTCACGGACCAGGCGGGCACTGGCTTCGGTGTCGCCATCATTGACGGCGCTCAGCAGCGCTTCGCCTTCGTTGCCGAGGAAACCGTGAATGGTCTTGTGCGCTTCAGGCGACAGACGCCCCTTGTCCAGCAGCTCCTGAACGGCTTCGGCCACCGGGCGATAGTTCTCGCTCTCGGCACGGAAGGCGTGCAGGTCATGGAAACGGTTCGGGTCGAGCAGGCGCAGACGTGCGAAGTGGCTGTCCTGACCCAGTTGTTCCGGGGTGGCGGTCAGCAGCAATACGCCGGGAATGACTTCAGCCAACTGTTCGACCAGCGAGTACTCAGGGCTGGCCTTGTCTTCGTGCCACACCAGGTGGTGGGCTTCGTCGACGACCATCAAGTCCCAACCGGCGGCGAACAGCGCGTCCTGGGCCTTTTCGTCTTCCACCAGCCATTCCAGAGCGACCAGCGCGAGCTGGGTGTCTTCGAACGGGTTGGCGGCATCGCTTTCGATGAAGCGTTCTTCGTCGAACAGCGCGACTTGCAGGTTGAAGCGGCGGCGCATTTCCACCAGCCACTGGTGCTGCAGGTTTTCCGGCACCAGGATCAGCACGCGGTTGGCGCGGCCCGAGAGCAGTTGGCGATGGATCACCAGGCCGGCTTCGATGGTTTTGCCCAGGCCCACTTCGTCCGCCAGCAATACCCGCGGCGCAATGCGGTCGGCGACTTCACGGGCGATGTGCAACTGGTGCGCGATCGGTTGCGCGCGCACGCCGCCCAGGCCCCAGAGCGAGGATTGCAACTGGCGGCTGGTATGTTCCAGGGTGTTGTAGCGCAGGGAGAACCAGGCCAGCGGGTCGATCTGCCCGGCGAACAAACGGTCGCTGGCCAGTCGGAACTGAATGAAGTTCGACAGCTGGGTTTCTGGCAGGGTGACCACTTCGTTCTGCGCGTTGAGACCGTGGTAGATCAGCAGGCCGTCGATGTCGTCGACTTCCTGTACGGTCAGTTTCCAGCCTTCGAAGTGAATGATCGAATCGCCCGGCGAAAAACGCACGCGGGTGAGGGGCGCATTCCGTAGCGCGTACTGGCGAGTCTCGCCAGTGGCCGGATAGAGCACGGTCAACAAGCGGCCGTCCTGTGCCAGAACGGTGCCTAAACCCAGCTCGGCTTCGCTGTCACTGATCCAGCGTTGCCCCGGTTGATACTGCTGCGCCATGCTGCCTGACTCCCACCTTGAAAAAGCGGGCTATCTTAACGGAATGAGGGCTTCAGGGCCAAAGGACTCTCAGAAAAACTCACAGTCTTACGTTAGTCCACCGCTTGAGACGTGTGCGGGCCGGGGCACTTGTTAGTGCCAATCCGGTCACAGTTTGCGACCGATGGCTCAAGTCGCCATCCCCGCAGCCGACAGCCTGCTGACAGGAGACAAATAATTATGCTGCCACCGATGCTCCCCTTGAGTGCCGTGCCGATCACTTCACAGCACGACCCGATCCGCCAGCGCCCGGATATTCCGCCTGTTGTACCGGTGCAGGAAAGCTCCAACGAAAGCACGATCGACCTGCAACAGCGCGATCCGGAAGAGGCGGCGTTTCAGCTGCGCGAGGAACAGCGCCGCAAGCAGGAAAAGGAACGCCGTCGCCGTGAAGCCGATGAAGATCCTGAAGAGCACCTGGCGATTCCCGGCACTGAGCTCAACGCGGATAACACCGTGCCGGTCGCGCCATTGATGGACGACGAGCCGCGTCAGGGGTTGTGGGTCGACATTCAGATTTAGTCCTTGATGAGGGAAAGTTCGTTGAGGGCGTTGAGCAGTACATCCATTTCTTCTTCGGTATTGAGGTAACTGACGGCAATCCGCGCGATGCTGTCCAGCCCTCGGGCCTGCATATCCAGCGGTGTATAGGCGACGCCATTGGCGCCGATGTTGATCCCTCGTTGCGCCAGCCGCTGCTTCAATTCAACGCTGTCCCAACCCTTGAGCGTGAAGGCGACCAAGCCTGATTGCTGATTCGCCGGCCCCAGGTTGTGTAGCGTCAGCCCGCTGACCGACTCAAGGCGTTCGCGCAGTTGCCCGCTCAAGCTTTCGATCCGCTGGCGAATCCGGGTTGCACCCAAGTGGTTGAACTCCTCCAGCGCATTGGCCAGCCCGGCCAGCAAAGCCACCGACACTTCACTGGTTTCAAACCGCCGCGCATCGTCACGCACCGAGAAACCTTCGCCGTCCCACGGTGCGGAAAGCACGTCCAGATGGCCGGGCACGAGACGTTCGAGAAACCCCGGTTTGATGTACAACAACGCCGTTCCTCGCGGGCCACGGAGGAATTTGCGTCCGGCGCCCTTGAGCACATCGCAGTTCAACGCCTGCACATCGCAGGGCAATTGCCCCAGCGCCTGGCCGGCGTCGATGAAGTAGGGAATGCCGTGCTGGCGCGCCACGGCGCCGATGGCCTCGGCCGGGTTGATCAGGCCGCCATTGGCCGGCAGCCAGGTCAGCGCGATCAGCTTCACCTTCGGGTCGATCATCTGCTGGAGGGCGGACACGGACACGGCGCCCGTCTCATCGCAGGGAATCACCTCCAGCCGCGCCCCGGCGCTGACGGCCCCGGCGATGCAGGCCAGATTGCCGCCCCATTCATGGCGCCCGACCAAAATCCGCTCGCCGTCCTGCCATGGCCCCAATGCATTGAATGCCATGCCCCAGGCAGCCGAACCGCTGCTGGCGAACGCGATGTTTTCAGTGTTTGCATTGAGCAGCAGGGCCGCCGCACTGCGAGCGCGGGCCTGCACGCTCTGGTCGGCGGCCTCCATGGGGCCGCAGCGGGCTTCGAGTCGCAGTTGCTCGATGATCGCGTCGAGGGTGGCCTGGCTCGGCAACGAGGCGCCGGCGTGGTTGAAGTGAATCACGCTGGCGCACCCCGGCGTCGCCGCTCGCAAACGCTCCACTTCGTCGAGGTTCATGGACGCAGCTCGAAAATCGCGTCGATTTCCACGGCCACGCCGCCGGGCAGGCTCGATACGCCGACAGCCGTGCGCACATGCCGGCCTTTTTCGCCGAGGGCATTGACCAACAGGTTGGACGCGCCATTGGCGACCGCACCTTGACGCGCAAAATCCGCGGCGCTGGCGATGAACACGCCAAGACGGATGATGCGCACCAGTTTCGACAGGTCATCACCGAGCGCATCGCTCAATTGTGCGAGCAGGCCCAGCGCGGCAAGTTCGGCGGCGTTGGCGCCTTCTTCATCGGAGATCGACTCTCCCAATCGGCCGATGAATGCCGGTTTGCCGTCCAGTAGCGGAATCTGACCGGAAATGAACAACTGGTTCTGGCTGACCACGTGGTTGACGTAGTTGGCGATGGGCTGGCTCGGTGTCGGCAGGCTCAGGCCAAGTTGCTGGACACGGTGGGCGAGTGAATCGGTCATGGTGAATCCTCCTGAATGAAGGCTTCAGCATGTTGGCGGACGGGGAGTGCGACAAACGGATAGATTTAATCCGACGTATTCAATTGGCTCATGCGTAGATCGAATGTGGGAGCGAGCCTGCTCGCGAAAGGGTGTGTCAGTCACATGAATGTTGGATGGGACAGGGCCTTCGCGAGCAGGCTCGCTCCCACAATTTTGAACTTCAGTCGCCGTGAGATTTGTGTGCGATGTTGGCCATCTCATTCAGCCATTCACTAAAGCATTGTGCCGCGTGGCTCGGCGGTCGCTCGGGCGTGACCAGCCAATAGCCGATATCGCTAATGAACGGCGGGGTGGAGAAGGCTTCTACCAACGAGCCGTCCTTGAGTCGGCGCTCGATCAAGTGATGACGTCCCATGGCGATGCCTTGGCCGGCCACGGCGGCTTCGACGACGATGTTGTAGTCGTGGAGCATGACGCTGGGGCAATGGCTGAGGTCGATGGCGTTGTGCGCGCTCCAGTCGATCCACTCGAACGGCTGGTGCGACTTGGCCATGAGCAGCGGGCCTTGGTCGGTGCCCTTGGCCTTGAACGCCGGGCTGCAGACCGGGGTCAGTGTTTCCACCATAAAGCGCCGGGCCTGGACTTTCGGCCAGCCACCTTTGCCGTAGCGGATGGCCAGGTCGACTTCGCCGCCGCCGACGTCGGCCAGTTGCACCGAGGGCAGGAGTTCGACATGAATGTGCGGGTGGCGCGCGTTGAAACTGGCCAGGCGCGGCGCCAGCCACAGGGTGGCGAACGAGGCGAGCAGGCCGATGCGCAGGGGGCTTTCCTGGTGCTCATTGCCCCGCAGTTCACGGGTGGCCAGGGCGATGGAGGCGAGGGCCGGTTGAATCTGCCGGTAGTAGGCTGCCCCGGCTGGTGTCAGATCGATGGCCCGGGTGCGGCGGATAAACAGTCGCTGGTTGAGGAACTGTTCCAGGTTCTGCACTTGATGGCTGATTGCACTCTGGGTCACCGACAATTCATCGGCGGCCTTGATGAAACTCAAATGACGCGCCACGGCCTCAAAGGCGCGCAGGGCCATCAAGGGAGGCAGATCCTGGTGCAGTTCCACGGCGCGGGTCCTTTGGGTCCATCGCAAAGTCGCGATTGTGCGTTGAAAAAACGCCATGAGCACATATTTTGTTAAGCCGCTGTTACGCAGGCGACTGGTCAGCGCGGGCGCCAGACCGCATTATTGGCGCAATCCTGCCGAGCGATGCGGCAGTTGAACTTCATTTCACACGATGCACTGAAGACCATGAGCCAAGACGACAAACTGATCGACCTCAATTCCGAACGCGCCAAGCGTGTTCATGACCTCAACGAAAAACGCCTGAACGAAGTGCGCCAGGCATTCGAGCAGGCAATGCCGTTGGGCAAGGCGAAGAAGAAGCCGAAGAGCAAACCGAAAAAGCGTTAAACCCCTTGCATCCGTTGATGTAGATCAGTTTTCCCCCTCCTTTGCGCCCAGTCTCGGGCGATATTGATCCCGGTCAATTTCCTCTCCTGCCTGATTGGTTAACTTAGCCCCATCGCAACAGGGCAAGTGCAGGAGGCCAGTCATGTTTTTCGACAACGTGGTGATCGCCGGAGTGCTGACAGTCGGCCTCATGGTTCTGTTTTTCGCAGGGTTTGGATTTTTTATCTGGAAAGATTCGCACAAACGGAAAAAACCGTAGGTCTTTCTGGATGCAATGAGCACGCAAGGCATTTTGGGCAACTTCGGTTGCCCTTTTTTTTGCCTGCGAGAATCTGGTGGTTTGTGCGGGTTGGTGGTGGGAGGTTCTGAGTTGGGCAACGGCCTGGGGTTTTCAGGTTGATTGTTGGGTGGGGTACATATCCGTTTCTGTGGTGATGGCGGCTATTGGTTTCGCCCTTACGGCGAGTCACTTTGGAAAAGCCCCAAAGTAACCAAAGCGCTTTTGCCCCTTTCGTTCGGTGCCTCGCCTAGGCTCGGCATACCCTCGCTCCGGTCCTGCTCCGTGGGCCCGCCGCGATCGGCCATCCCTGGCCGTGCGCGGCTAACCCGGCATCCATGCCGGGTTGCCCACTGCGCAGAACCTCCACTCGGCCTCTCGAGGGGGCGACCACCGCCACAGCCGCCGAGGCGGCCTGAAAGCCGACCTGGCTCTTTGGGTGGCCGCGCTATCCTTCTTGGCTGCGTTCACTCATTCCGGACCTGTACACCGATCCCCTGTAGGAGCCGGCTTGCTGGCGATGGCGTCCGTTCAGCCAATACATACGTTGACTAACCCACCGCTATCGTCGGAACGCCGCCCGCAGCAAGCCGGCTCCTACAGTTGATCGTATTTATCCAAACACATCTGCATTTCCCCTGTAGGAGCCAGCTTGCTGGCGATGGACGCCAACGATAACGCGGGCTGTCTGAATGAACGCGTCGCCCAAACGCTTTTCGCCGGCAAGCCGGCTCCTACAGGGATCGGCGTTTGCTTTTGATTTCCACCACTCATCAGGCCGAGCGTTAGCTCGCCTTCAGCTTTTGATCTGAGCGCCCCCTCGAGAGGCCGAGTGGAGGTTCTGCGCAGTGGGCAACCCGGCATGGATGCCGGGTTAGCCGCCCCCGGCCATGGATGGCCGATGGCGGCGGGCCCACGGAGCAGGACCGGAGCGAGGGCATGCCGAGCCTAGGCGAGGCACCGAACGAAAGGGGCAAGAGCGCTTTGGTTACTTTGGGGCTTTTCCAAAGTGACTCGCCGTAAGGGCGAAACCAATAGCCGCCATCACCGCAGAAACGGATATGCACCCCATCCAACACCGCCCCCCCAGCTCGCGTGCTTCGTGAAGTTCACTAAAACACAGCGATTAAAAAAGGCGCGAACCTCACGGAACGCGCCTTTTTCGTTGCAGCGATGTATCAGCTGGCCAGTGCCTTCGACGCCAGCCAGAACAGGCCGGCCGACAGGCCCACGGTTGCCGGCAGGGTCAGGACCCAGGCCAGCAGGATGGTTTTGACGGTGCCACCTTGCAGGCCGCTTTTGTTGGCGACCATAGTGCCGGCCACGCCCGAAGACAGAACGTGGGTGGTGGACACCGGCAGGCTGAAGATGTTGGCCATGCCGATCAGGCTCGCCGTCGTGATCTGCGCCGACATGCCCTGGGAGTAAGTCATGCCTTGCTTGCCGATCTTCTCGCCGATGGTCAGTACCACGCGTTTCCAGCCGACCATGGTACCCAGGCCCAGAGCCAGTGCGACCGCCAGGATTACCCAGAACGGAGCGTATTCGGTGGTGGTGGTCAGGTCTTTGCGCAGTTTGTCCAGGTCAGCCTTTTCACGGGCTGCGAGGCTTGGCAGTTTGCTGACTTTCTTGGCCGTGTCGTCCAGGCAGAGCAGATAGCGACGCACTTCGATGCGGCTTTCCGCCGACAACGAGTGGTAATCGGCCACACCTTTAAGGGTGTCGAGCAGGGCGGAAATGGTCGGTTCGGTCTGTTTCGGGTTGCAACGGAATTTCTCCGGCAGATCGCCTTCCACGCTTTTGCCCAGTGCCAGGAACTCGCCCAGCGTATCGGCATTGCGTTTGTAGAACTGGCTCAGGTGCAGGGTCGCATCGCGAGTCCGTTCGATCTGGTACGTGGTGCTGCCCAGATCGAGCACGAACTGCGCCGGCACGATACCGATCAGCACCAGCATGATCAGGCCGATACCTTTCTGACCATCGTTGGAACCGTGCACGAAGCTCACGGCCATGGCCGAGATCACCAGCACCAGGCGGTTCCAGAACGGCGGATGCTTCTTGTCGTCGATCTTGCGGCGCTGTTCCGGCGTCTTGTGCATCTTCGACAGCGGACGCCACCATTTAAGGCCGATCAGAATCAGCGCGGCGACCAGGAAGCCGGCCATTGGCGAGAACACCAGGGAGGCACCGATATCGATCGCCTTCTGCCAGTTCACACCATCGGCCAACGGAATGTCGTTGATCAGGGCGTTGGCCAGGCCGACCCCGAGGATCGAACCGATCAGCGTGTGGGAGCTGGAGGCCGGGATACCGAAGTACCAGGTGCCCAGGTTCCAGGTGATGGCGGCGGCGAGCAACGAGAACACCATGGCCAGCCCGTGACCGGTGTTCACATTGATCAGCAGTTCTACCGGCAGCAGGTGGACGATGGCATACGCCACGCCGACACCGCCCAGCAGCACGCCAAGAAAGTTGAACACACCGGAAAAGAACACGGCCAGATGAGGCGGCATGGCTTTGGTGTAGATAACAGTGGCCACCGCGTTTGCAGTGTCATGAAAGCCGTTGATGAACTCGAAGGCGAGGACAAAGGCGAGGGCGAGCAAGAGGCTCACAAGCACCCAAGCATCCAGTCCGCTGAATAAATCGATCATGAAGGTTTTCTGACCCGGTCATAAGGGGGCGCGATTATGCCAGAAAAGACTGCTAATCGATGCACTAGCTGCTCATCGGTAACATTCTTCAACGAATTAGTTTGCGGCAATAGCCCAGGCGCCGGGCTTTTACCGGGTTTTGCAAGTCGTTGAATTTCTTTGGAAAGCCCGCAGGCACAAGGTTTTCTCTCTTGTAGGCGAGAGGTTTGAACGCTTGTGTGAAATATCTGAGAAGAGGGCCAGACATGAGCCATTTGCCTCATCAGATGGATGAGGAAGCCGCTGCCCGCTCGTAGCGGGCGCGAATGGCAACATCATTGCTTCCCGCTTTTAACGGGGGCAGGCGCGGGCCCTTGAAAGGAATCAGGCCGGGGCAATCATGGCTCTTCGGCTTTGAGTTCCTTTTCCATCTTCTGCAATTCCTGGGAAAAAGCCTGATCCTGAACGGTGGCGCGTTTACGCCAGGGTTTGCGTTCCGGTTCGGGCTGAGCGGCGTAGGTGGTGACTTCCCCGCCGTAAACTTCCTTGTAACGTTGTTCCTGGCGCTCAAGTTCCGCGCGCAGTTCGTCTTTCGTCACAGTGCTACCTGTATGGGTTGAGATTAATTCTGGTAAATCGCGCTGCAGCAAATGCATTGACCACGCTCGCCGAAAGGACAATGCCCGCAAAGGCATCGTTTTACGACACGGCAATCAATACTTCCATGTTGCAGGCGGCCACGGCACCAGAGCAAAACGGCTGACGTAGCATCAGATTCCTGTTTCAGCGAGCGCGCTGGCGGAGCATATGAAATGAACGACAGGCACTTGCTGCGGGCAGCCGCGATGGAACATCGTGCTGCCGGGTGACGCAATCGGCAAGTAAAAACCGAGGGGTCACTGAGTTGCATTATAGCGGTCGATTTGCAGAACACTATCGCCAAGGAGTTAAAAATGAATGGCAATGTGTGATTGTTTTGTTACTTGAAAGTTTCGCGGTCACTTAGCAGTGATGTCTTTCTGGCGTCATTAAGCCGAACAAGTTAAAGCTTACATGGGGTGCTTTAACGGCGAGTTCAAGCAAAGGCAAAACATGTAATAGGGAGCGAGCCGAAACCTGCACTGCGACTGCCGCGTCCATAGGGCTGATTGCGATTATCGGTCGGCCGTTCGATAATCGCCCGATCTTGGCTGCCTGTGGCTTGTGCGCCGAACCCGGGGCCGCATGTAATAGCCTTCGCCGATCCGTGTGGGAAAAGGACCTGATATGAACGAGCAAATGCGCAATTCCTTCGCTTCAGTAGCGCCGCCGATAGTCGCGTCGCCCGCCAAGCGGATCCAGGCCCTGACCGGCGACCCGGATTTCATGACGTCCCTGGCCCGTGGCCTGGCCGTGGTGCAAGCGTTCCAGGAGCGCAAACGGCATTTGACCATCGCCCAGATCAGTCACCGCACGGAAATTCCCCGCGCCGCTGTGCGACGTTGCCTGCACACCCTGATCAAACTCGGCTACGCCACCACCGACGGTCGCACCTATTCGCTGCTGCCCAAAGTGCTGACCCTCGGCCATGCCTATCTGTCCTCGACCCCGTTGGCGGTGTCGGCCCAGCCTTACCTCGACCGCATGAGCGAGCAACTTCATGAGGCCTGCAACATGGCCACACTGGAAGGCGACGACATTTTGTACATCGCCCGCTCGGCGACCACTCAGCGTCTGATCTCGGTGGACCTGTCGGTGGGCGGACGCTTGCCCGCCTATTGCACCTCCATGGGCAGGATTCTTCTCGCGGCACTGGACGACACGTCGCTGCGCGAATACCTCGACCATGCCGACCTGCAAGCCAAGACCAGTCGCACTCTGCATACCCCCGAAGCGTTGCTCGAGTGCCTGCAGGAAGTACGGCAACAAGGCTGGTGCATCGTCGATCAGGAACTGGAACAAGGCCTGCGCTCGATTGCCGTTCCGGTGTACGACGCTTCCGGGCAAGTGGTGGCGGCGCTCAACGTCAGCACGCACGCCGGCCGGGTCAGCCGCAACGAGCTGGAGCAACGGTTCCTGCCGGGTCTGCTGGCGGCCAGCCGCAACCTCAGCGCCCAGCTGTTTGCCTAAGCTGTTCGGTAATCGCCCAGACTCGCGTTTAACGAATTGACGCACTTTCCCCAGGATCACTAATGTCGCGGCAGCGCCAGCCTAGGCTGGCACCTGTCCGACTGCGTTCTTGCGTGGAATAAAAATAATGAACCAGCCTCAGTCTGCTGTAGGAAACTGCCTCGACGTGCAGTCCTTCATCAATGCTCAACCCATTTCGCGCTACCAGTGGCGAGTGGTGATCCTGTGTTTCCTGATTGTCTTCCTCGATGGCCTCGACACCGCGGCCATGGGCTTCATCGCGCCAGCACTGTCCCAGGACTGGGGCATCGATCGCGCCAGCCTCGGCCCGGTGATGAGTGCGGCGTTGATCGGCATGGTCTTCGGTGCACTGGGTTCCGGCCCGTTGGCTGACCGCTTCGGGCGAAAAGTCGTACTGGTGGGCGCCGTGTTGTTGTTCGGCGCCTTCAGCCTGGCGTCGGCTTACAGCACCAATGTCGATCAATTGCTGGTGCTGCGCTTCCTGACCGGCCTGGGCCTGGGCGCCGGCATGCCGAACGCCACGACGTTGCTGTCGGAATACACCCCGGAGCGCAAAAAATCCCTGCTGGTGACCAGCATGTTCTGCGGCTTCAACCTCGGCATGGCCGGTGGCGGGTTTATTTCGGCCAAGCTGATTCCGGCGTTCGGCTGGCACAGCCTGTTGCTGATCGGCGGAATTCTGCCGCTGATCCTCACCGTCGTTTTGCTGCTCTGGCTGCCGGAATCGGCGCGTTACCTGGTTGTGCGCAATCGCGGCACCGACAAGGTACGCAAGGCGCTGGCGCCGATCGATCCGAGCGTTGTCGCTCAGGCATCCAGCTTCAGTGTGCCGGAACAGAAAACCGTGAAGGCGCGCAACGTGTTTGCGGTGATCTTCTCCGGCACTTACAGCACCGGCACCTTGTTGTTGTGGCTGACCTACTTCATGGGCCTGGTGATCGTTTACCTGCTGACCAGTTGGCTGCCGACGCTGATGCGTGACAGTGGCGCGAGCATGGAGCAAGCGGCGTTCATCGGCGCGCTGTTCCAGTTCGGCGGTGTGTTGAGCGCCGTGGGCGTAGGCTGGGCGATGGACCGGTTCAATCCGCACAAAGTCATCGGCACTTTCTACTTGCTGGCCGGGGTGTTTGCCTACGCGGTAGGGCAGAGCCTGGGCAACATCACGCTGTTGGCAACCCTGGTGCTGGTGGCGGGGATGTGTGTCAACGGCGCGCAATCGGCGATGCCTTCTTTGGCGGCGCGGTTTTATCCGACTCAAGGTCGGGCGACGGGTGTGTCGTGGATGCTCGGGATTGGTCGCTTTGGCGCGATCCTCGGGGCGTGGATGGGCGCGACGTTGCTGGGGTTGGGCTGGAACTTTGAACAGGTGCTGACGGCGCTGGTGATTCCGGCGGCGTTGGCGACTACGGCGGTGGTGATCAAGGGCATGGTCAGCCATGCGGATGCGACCTGAGTCCGGGTTTCAGGATCTTCAGTGGGTTTGATGGACTCTTCGCGGGCAAGCCTCGCTCCTACAGGTTCAGTGATTACCCGTAGGAGCGAGGCTTGCCCGCGAAGCTTTTGAGGTCGGTAGCGAGACAACAATCTGTTCGATAAACGAACACTCAGTCGATTATCGGATTGTTTGGCGTTTTTATGGGGCTTACTCTCTAGTCATTCCGGCGCGCGCATCGCGCCTTTTTCTACCACTGTCGGTTCATAACAAAACGGGAGCCTGCCCCATGGCTGAAATCCTTTCGCTGCACGACGCGGTGAAGCAATTCGTTAACGACGGCGATACCGTTGCGCTCGAAGGCTTCACTCACCTGATCCCTACGGCGGCAGGTCACGAAATCATTCGTCAGGGCAAGAAAGATCTGACGCTGGTGCGGATGACGCCTGACCTGATCTACGACCAGTTGATCGGCGCCGGTTGTGCTCGCAAGCTGATTTTCTCCTGGGGCGGCAACCCGGGCGTGGGTTCGCTGCACCGTCTGCGTGATGCGGTCGAGAAGCAGTGGCCGCACCCGCTGGAAATCGAAGAACACAGCCACGCCGACCTGGCGAACGCCTACGTCGCTGGCGCCTCCGGCCTGCCGTTCGCGGTGCTGCGTGCCTACGCCGGTTCCGACCTGCCGAAGGTCAATCCGCTGATCAAATCCGTTACCTGCCCGTTCACCGGCGAAGTGTTGGCCGCCGTGCCTTCGGTGCGCCCGGACATCACCGTGATTCACGCGCAGAAAGCCGACCGTAAAGGCAACGTGCTGCTCTGGGGCATCCTCGGCGTGCAGAAAGAAGCCGCACTGGCCGCCAAGCGTTGCATCGTCACCGTTGAAGAAATCGTCGACGACCTCAACGCACCGATGAACTCCTGCGTGCTGCCGACCTGGGCCTTGAGCGCTGTCTGCCATGTTCCCGGCGGTGCGCATCCGTCTTACGCCCACGGCTACAACGAGCGTGACAACCGTTTCTATCAGGCCTGGGACCCGATTGCCCGCGACCGTGAAACCTTCACCGCGTGGATCAACGAGTACATCCATGGCTGCGCTGACTTCAGCGAGTTCCAGGCCAAGCTGGCCGCTGCTTCGGAGGCGAAGTAATGACTTACACCACCAATGAAATGATGACCGTTGCCGCCGCTCGCCGACTGAAGAATGGTTCGGTGTGCTTCGTTGGCATCGGCCTGCCGTCGAAAGCGGCCAACCTGGCGCGGCTGACGTCCTCGCCCGACGTAGTCCTGATCTATGAATCGGGTCCGATCGGTGCCAAGCCGAGTGTATTGCCGCTGTCGATTGGTGACGGTGAACTGGCGGAAACCGCTGACACCGTGGTCCCGACCGGTGAGATTTTTCGCTACTGGTTGCAGGGCGGGCGCATCGACGTCGGTTTTCTCGGCGCCGCGCAAGTGGACCGCTTCGGCAACATCAACACCACGGTAGTCGGCGATTATCACGCACCGAAAGTCCGTCTGCCGGGCGCCGGTGGCGCGCCGGAAATCGCCGGTTCGGCCAAAAGCGTGTTGATCATCCTTAAACAGTCGTCGCGTTCCTTCGTCGACAAGCTCGACTTCATCACTTCGGTCGGCCATGGCGAGGGCGGCGATTCGCGCAAGCGTCTGGGTCTGCCGGGCGCCGGTCCGGTCGGCATCATTACCGACCTGTGCATCATGGAACCGGAAGCGGGCACCCATGAATTCGTGGTCACGGCGTTGCACCCTGGCGTGACCCGCGAGCAAGTGGTTGCGGCCACCGGTTGGGCGATTCGTTTCGCCGACACTGTTGAACACACCGCCGAGCCGACCGAGGTTGAACTCAAGGCACTCAGGGATCTGGAAGCCCGCACCGCCGCCGCCCACGGCCAAGCACCCGGAGAAGCGTGATGCGTGACGTTTATATCTGCGACGCGATTCGCACCCCCATCGGCCGTTTCGGCGGTGGCCTGTCGGCGGTTCGCGCCGACGACCTGGCCGCCGTGCCGATCAAGGCATTGATGGAGCGCAACCCGTCAGTGGACTGGAACGCCGTGGACGAGGTGTTCCTCGGCTGCGCCAACCAGGCCGGCGAAGACAATCGCAACGTGGCGCGCATGGCGCTGCTGCTGGCGGGCCTGCCGGAAACCATTCCGGGCGTGACCCTCAATCGCCTCTGCGCTTCGGGCATGGATGCCATCGGTACCGCGTTCCGCGCCATCGCCAGCGGTGAAATGGAACTGGCGATTGCCGGCGGCGTCGAGTCGATGTCCCGCGCACCGTTCGTGATGGGCAAGGCCGATGCGGCGTTCTCGCGCAACATGAAGCTGGAAGACACCACCATCGGCTGGCGTTTCATCAACCCGTTGATGAAAGCGCAATACGGTGTCGATGCGATGCCGCAGACCGCCGACAACGTGGCGGACGATTACGAAGTGTCCCGCGAGGATCAGGACGCGTTCGCCCTGCGCAGTCAGCAGCGGACAGCCGCCGCGCAAGCTGCAGGATTTTTCGCGGAAGAAATCATTGAAGTGCGGATTGCCCACAAGAAGGGTGAAACCGTCGTCAGCCAGGACGAACATCCTCGCGCTGATACCACGCTGGAAACCTTGGCCAAACTGAAACCGGTCAACGGTCCCGACAAAACCGTCACCGCCGGCAATGCGTCGGGTGTGAACGACGGCGCGGCGGCACTGATTCTGGCTTCGGCCGAAGCGGTGAAGAAACACGGTTTGACCGCTCGCGCCAAAGTGCTGGGCATGTCCAGCGCCGGTGTCGCACCGCGTGTCATGGGCATCGGCCCGGTGCCGGCAGTGCGCAAACTGACCGAACGCCTCGGCCTGGCGGTCAGCGATTTCGATGTGATCGAACTCAACGAAGCCTTCGCCAGCCAAGGCTTGGCGGTGTTGCGTGAACTGGGCCTGGCGGACGACGCGGCGCAGGTCAACCCGAACGGTGGCGCCATTGCCTTGGGCCATCCGTTGGGCATGAGCGGTGCGCGCCTGGTGTTGACGGCGTTGCATCAGCTGGAAAAAACCGGTGGCAAGAAAGGTCTGGCGACCATGTGCGTCGGCGTTGGCCAGGGTCTGGCCTTGGCCATCGAACGGGTCTGACCCACAGCAGTGACAATAAGAACTGAGGAAAGCGAAATGACTGACAAGCCTGGTTACCGTCGCCCGCAGGAAGGCACCCAGCCGGAGTACCTGCACCCGACGTATCAATCCACCAACCGTCGCTCACCGTCGAAGCCGTTGGTGTTTTTGCCTCATTCGTTGTCGGAAATTACCGGTCCGACCATCGGCGCCGAACGCGTCAACGAGAAGGACAATGACCTGACGGCCCAGCACAAGGGCGAGCCGCTGGGCGAGCGCATCATCATTCACGGCCGCGTGCTGGATGAAAACGGTCTGCCGGTGCCGGGGATTCTGGTGGAGATCTGGCAGGCCAACGCCGCCGGTCGCTACAACCATGCCCGTGACCTGCACGACGCGCCGCTGGACCCGAACTTCACCGGCACCGGCCGCACCGTGACCGACGCCGATGGCTGGTATCAATTCCAGACCATCAAGCCCGGCGCTTATCCGTGGGGCAACCACCACAATGCCTGGCGTCCGGCGCACATCCATTTTTCGCTGTTCGGGCCGAGCATCCTGACGCGCCTCGTCACGCAGATGTATTTCCCCGGCGACCCGTTGCTGGCGTACGACCCGATCTACAACTGCGTGCCCGATACCAGCGCCAAAGAGCGCTTGATCGCCAGTTTCGACCTGGAAAAAACCATCCCTTCCTATGCCCTCGGTTACCGCTGGGACATCGTATTGCGCGGCCGCGACGCCACGCCGATGGAGAAATAAGATGACGCTGACTGCGACCACGTCCCACACCGTCGGGCCGTATTACCACATCGGCCTGACCTGGCTGAACCGCGAAAACCTGACCGTCGAACAAACCCTGGGCGAGCGCGTGGCGATCACCGGGCAAGTCATCGACGGCAACGGTGACATCGTCAACGACGCGATGCTGGAAGTCTGGCAGGCCAACGCCGCCGGCAAGTACGACCACCCAGAAGACGATCAGGCCAAACCGCTGGACCCGAACTTCGAAGGCTTTGGCCGGATCCCGGTGGATGCCGAAGGGCGCTTCCGCTTCACCACGATCAAGCCGGGCACGGTGGAAGGCCTGAAAGGTTCGACCCAGGCGCCACACCTGGTGGTGCTGGTGTTTGCTCGCGGGCTGGTGAAGCACTTGCTGACGCGTATTTACTTTGATGGCGAACCGGCCAACGTCGCCGACCCGCTGTTGGAGTGCGTGCCGGCCGAGCGTCGCAATACTTTGCTGGCGAAGCAGGATGCGACCGGTGTTTACCAGTGGAATGTGATTCTGCAAGGCACGGATGCGGAGACGGTGTTCTTCGATTATTGAGTTGGCTTGAGATCATTCGCGGGCAAGCCTCGCTCCTACAGGTTTTGATTTGGTCATCACATTTTGTGAGCGGCACTAAACCTGTAGGAGCGAGGCTTGCCCGCGAAGGCGTCCATAAGTACGCCACCAAATGTTCGTGTGGAACGGGACTGTTGCAAAGTGTGTCTAGACTCTCACTGTCCCCATTGAGTGAAAAACAATGACAACGCCAATCGCTTCAACCGCGCTATACACCGGCGAAGAGCGCAGCAAACGGATCTTCGCGATTGTCGGCGCCTCGTCCGGCAACCTCGTCGAATGGTTCGACTTCTACGTCTACGCCTTTTGCGCGATCTATTTCGCCCCTGCCTTTTTCCCGTCCGATAACCCGACGGTGCAGTTGGTCAACACCGCGGGCGTGTTTGCCGCCGGGTTCCTGATGCGCCCGATTGGCGGCTGGATTTTCGGTCGCGTCGCGGACAAGCACGGGCGCAAGAATTCGATGCTGATATCGATTCTGATGATGTGCTTCGGTTCGTTGCTCATCGCCTGCCTGCCGACCTACAAGGACATCGGCGTCTGGGCGCCGATCATGCTGCTGTTCGCCCGTTTGCTCCAGGGCCTGTCGGTGGGCGGCGAATACGGCACCACCGCCACCTACATGAGCGAAGTGGCGCTCAAGGGCCAGCGCGGTTTCTTCGCCTCGTTCCAGTACGTGACTTTGATTGGCGGGCAACTGCTGGCGGTGTCGCTGGTGGTGGTGCTGCAACAGTTCCTCACCGAGGATGATCTGCGTGCCTACGGCTGGCGGATTCCGTTCGTGGTGGGTGCCATGGCGGCATTGGTTTCGCTGTACCTGCGTCGTTCGCTGAAAGAAACCACCAGCAAGGAAATGCGCGAAAACAAGGACGCCGGCAGCATTCGCGCGCTGTTCCGCGACCATAAGGCCGCGTTCATTACCGTGCTCGGTTACACCGCCGGCGGCTCGCTGATTTTCTACACCTTTACCACGTACATGCAGAAGTACTTGGTGAACACCGCCGGCATGCATGCCAAGACCGCCAGCTACATCATGACCGGCGCGCTGTTCCTTTATATGTGCATGCAGCCGATCTTCGGCATGCTCTCGGACAGGATCGGCCGCCGGAGCTCGATGCTGTGGTTTGGCGCACTCGGCACGCTGTGCACCGTGCCGATTCTGCTCAGCCTGAAAAGCGTCACCAGTCCGTTCCTGGCCTTCGTGCTCATTACCCTGGCGCTGGCGATTGTCAGTTTCTACACCTCGATCAGCGGTCTGGTAAAAGCCGAAATGTTCCCGCCTGAGGTGCGTGCATTGGGTGTTGGCCTGGCTTACGCGGTGGCGAATGCAATATTCGGTGGTTCAGCGGAGTATGTAGCCTTGAGCCTCAAAGCGGTCGGCATGGAAAACTCCTTCTACTGGTATGTGACGTTGATGATGGCGATAGCGTTCCTGTTCAGCCTGCGTCTGCCCAAGCATGCGAAGTATCTAGAAAACGACCTTTGATCCACACCCGCGGGCCCAAGCGGCCCGCGCCTCCAGGGACTGTTTATGAACCAGCGACCGGGCAATCAATTGTTCGATGCCTATTTCACTGCGCGCGATATGCGCGAGGTGTTTTGCGATCAGGGCCGGGTTCAGGCCATGCTCGATTTCGAAGCGGCGCTGGCCCGCGCCGAGGCGCATGTCGGGTTGATTCCGCAGACGGCGGTGGCGCCTATCGAAGCGGCTTGCCGCGCCGGGCATTACGATTTCGCCGCCCTCGGCGAGGCGATTGCCACGGCCGGTAATTCGGCGATTCCGCTGGTGAAGGCGTTGGGCAAACAGATCGCGACCACCGATGCCGAAGCCGAGCGCTATGTGCATCTGGGCGCCACCAGCCAGGACGTGATGGACACCGGCCTGGTGCTGCAATTGCGCCGGGCGCTGGAACTGATTGAGAGCGATCTGGCGCAACTGGGCGAAACCCTTTCAACGCAAGCCCAACGTTATGTCGCCACGCCGCTGGCCGGTCGCACCTGGTTGCAGCACGCAACGCCGGTCACCTTGGGCATGAAGATCGCCGGTTGGCTGGGCGCCGTTACCCGCAGCCGTCAACGCCTGCAAGAACTCAAACCGCGCCTGCTGGTGCTGCAATTCGGCGGCGCCTCCGGGACCCTCGCGGCCCTCGGTGCGCAAGCGCTGCCGATTGCCGACGCGCTGGCCACGGAGCTGCACCTGACGTTGCCCGACCAACCGTGGCACACGCAACGCGACCGTCTGGTGGAGTTCGGTTCGGTGCTGGGATTGATCGCCGGCAGTCTCGGCAAGCTCGGTCGCGATATCAGCCTGTTGATGCAGACTGAAGCGGGCGAAGTGTTCGAACCCTCGGCGCCGGGCAAGGGCGGTTCGTCGACCATGCCGCACAAACGCAACCCGGTGGGCGCCGCCGTGCTGATCGGCGCTGCAACACGGGTTCCCGGTCTGCTCTCGACCCTGTTCAGTGCCATGCCGCAAGAGCACGAGCGCAGCCTCGGCCTGTGGCATGCCGAGTGGGAAACCCTGCCGGAGATTTGCTGCCTGGTGTCCGGCAGTCTCAAGCAAGCATTGCTGGTGGCAGACGGACTGGAAGTGGACGCCGAGCGCATGGCCCGCAACCTCGACCTGACCCAAGGCCTGGTGCTAGCCGAAGCGGTGAGCATAGTTCTCGCGCAACGGGTCGGCCGCGACACCGCGCATCATTTACTGGAGCAGTGCTGCAAGCGCGCCGTGGTCGAGCGACGGCATTTGCGCGCGGTGCTGGGCGACGAGCCGCACGTGACCGCCGAGCTCTCGGCCGCTGAACTCGATCATCTGCTGGACCCCGCTCACTACCTCGGACAGGCCCGTACCTGGGTCGAGCGAGCGGTGGCTGAACATTCTGCGTTAACTGCCTGAAGGAGACTGCTGTGGCTTTCGTACAACTCGCCGAGGGCGGACTGCACTACCAAATTGAAGGGCCGCACTTCGATGGCCCGGTCGATGCGCCGGTGCTGGTGCTGTCCAACTCGCTGGGCACCGACCTGCACATGTGGGACGCGCAAATTGCCGCGTTCACCGAGCATTTCCGGGTGCTGCGTTTTGATACCCGTGGCCACGGCAAATCCCTGGTCACGCCGGGGCCGTACAGCATCGAACAACTGGGCCGAGACGTGTTGGCGCTGCTGGATGCGTTGCACATTGAGAAGGCGCATTTCTGCGGCTTGTCGATGGGCGGCTTGATTGGCCAGTGGCTGGGCATCAATGCCGGTGATCGATTGAACAAACTGGTGGTGTGCAACACCGCCGCGAAAATCGGCGACCCGTCGATCTGGAACCCGCGCATCGAAACCGTGTTGCGTGACGGCGCGGCGGCGATGGTTGCGCTGCGCGATGCATCGATTGCGCGCTGGTTTACCCCGGACTTTTCCGAGGCCAATCCAGCGGCGGCGAAACGGATTACCGACATGCTCGCGGCCACTTCGCCGCAAGGCTACGCGGCCAATTGCGCTGCCGTGCGCGATGCCGATTTCCGTGATCAGTTGTCCTCGGTCAAAGTGCCGCTGCTGGTGATCGCCGGCACCGAAGACGCGGTCACGCCGCCGTCCGGTGGGCACTTCATCCAGGAACATGTGGCAGGTGCCGAGTACGCCGAGTTCTACGCGGCGCACCTGTCCAACGTACAGGCGGGCGATGCGTTCAGTGAGCGCGTTCTCGCTTTTTTGCTGGGTCATTGAGGGGAACATCCGTGGACGAGAAACAACGTTACGACGAGGGCATGAACGTCCGTCGCGCAGTCCTCGGCGACGCCCATGTCGACCGCAGCCTGAACGCGTTGACCGAGTTCAATTCGGAGTTTCAGGAGATGATCACCCGCCACGCGTGGGGCGACATCTGGACCCGACCTGGCCTGCCGCGCCATACCCGCAGCCTGATCACCATCGCCATGTTGATCGGCATGAACCGTGAGGGTGAACTCAAACTGCACCTGCGTGCCGCCGCCAACAATGGCGTGACCCGTGGCGAGATCAAGGAAGTGATCATGCAGAGCGCCATCTATTGCGGCATCCCGGCGGCGAATGCGACGTTTCATTTGGCCGAGTCGGTTTGGGACGAGTTGGGCGTCGAGTCCCGGGAATAATGTTCGCGATTTGCGGTGCATGAATTGACGCTTTCGCGGGCAAGCCTCGCTCCTACAGAGGTTGTGATAATCCTGTAGGAGCGAGGCTTGCCCGCGAAGGCAATGTCATGTGTTACACCGTCGCGACGATGAATATGCGCTTGAACGGAAACAGCGTTCGCCCGTCGCTCTCCGGCGGGTAATGCGCGTGTACACGCATCAGGTAGTGGTAGATGAAGCGCGCCTGTTCGTCGGGCTTGAGTGCCTGCATCACTGGTCGCAGCGCCGAGACCTTGACCCAGTCATAGATCGGCGATTGGCCGCAGACCACCTGCAATTGCTCGGTCTCCCAGATGTCCAGGGTGTCAGTGATCGGGGCGAGCAAGCGGTAGTAATCTTCCAGCGACAAGAGCGTTCGTGCGGCCATGGCCTCGCGCAGCTGCGCCGTGCCTAACGGTTGGCCACACGCCCCCGCGTCTTCCAGCGTGTCGAGCACCAACCGGTACCACAAGGCATCCCGCCAGTCGGGCATGTGCGCTGCCAGGCAACCGCCTGGGTTGAGCTGCTTGAGCAGTCGCGGCAGCAGTTGATGGTGATCCTTGATGAAGTGCAAAACGGCGGCGGCGAACAGCAGGTCTGCTGGCTGTTCGGGCTGCCAGTCGAGCAGGTCACACTGTTTCCACAGCGCCTTGATGGGCAGAAGGCGGGCTTCGTCGAGCATTTGTCCGGAGCTGTCGATGCCCTGCAACTGCGCGCGAGGCCAACGCTTGGCCAACAGTTGCGTGGCGATGCCGGTGCCGCACCCCAGGTCATAAATGCGTTGGGGCGATTTGAGTTCGACACGACCGAGCAATTCATTCACCGGTCGTTGCCTGAGGCGCGAAAACTGCTGGTACGCCTTGGCGTCCCAGTGCGTGCAGGCGCTCCCTGCCTTATCAAGTTTGACGCTCATGAGGTGGTCCTCTCTGGCGGTTACAGTTGTCTTCCGATGACGTTCAGGGTTTTCAGGACAACCGCCACACCTTTGCGCGTGTCCGGCTCGTTCAGCAGTTTTATCAAGGCGTAGACCCCCGGTGGTTCCGGGGCGGCGGCGACTTCGGCACGGGCCATGCGCACGGCGTTACTGACGGTCCAGGTGGCCGCCGTAGCGTTTTCGAACAAGCGCGCCAGTTTTTCCACCATGGCCGCGTCCAGCAGGTCGACCATGTCCGAGGTCAACGAGAGCAAATCGACAAGGTTATCCAGTCGCCCGCCATCGATCAGCGGCTGCAGTTTTGCCATCAAGGCAACGAGTCCCTCCGACCTGTCGGCCGTGGCGATGGCGAGGGTTTCATCTGTCAGGTTTGTCATTGCATTTTCCTCCCTGAGCCCGTCACAGCATGCCCCGGGCAATCATCCAGTACAGGCCATGATTGAAGCCGTGTCTGAGCAGGCCACCGAGTTTGGTCGGTGGAGTTGGCAGAACGTCGCGCTTGAAGTTGTACCAAAGCGGCATGCCGGCATAGAAGCCCATTTGCGCGACGGCCTGAACCCGTCCGTCGTAGACATCGATGGGACCACCAAGGCGGATTTCAGCAGCAATGTTGTTGGCGATCACCGGTGCCTGGTTATGGCACGCGCCTCCGGCCTTGCTCACCGGCAGATCGACGGTGTCGCCGATCACGTAGACGTTTTCCAGGCCGTAGACTTGCAGGGATTCATGGTTGGTGGGCAGCCAGCCTTCGTTGTTGGGCGCTTGTGACGCTCCGGACTCCAGCACGGCATCCACGGCGCGGATCGGCGGCGTTGCCATCAGTATGTCGAAAGGCTGCGCGTCGCCTTCTGCGGAGTAGGCGATTTTGCTGTCCGGATCGACACGGTCCAGGGTGAACCCACGCTGAAAACGAATGTTTTTCTGCTCGAAAATACTCGGCAGAATTTCCCCTGTCGGTCGTTGCAGGAACAGGCAGTTGCGCAGTAACTGAGCGGTTGTCGGGTAGGTGTAGATAATTTCCACCTGGTCTCGCACACCTCTACGCCGCAAATAATCATCGAGCATCAAGGTGGTTTCGACGGGTGCGATGCCGCATTGATGGGGCACGTTCGGTGTTTGCGGGAAGGACACGGTAATGAATATCCGGCCTTTTTTAATGGTGCTCAGCTTCTGCGCCAGTTGCCGGGCCGGGTCGTATTGATAGAAGTGGTCGCCGGCTTCTTTCAAACCTTCGATACGTTCCGGGGCAGGGACGCAACCGGTGGCGATGACCAGAAAATCGTAATCGTAGACTTTGCCGCTGCGGGTCTTGAGGCGTTGCCCAGGGAAATCAAAACGCGTCACTTCTTCAACGTTGAAGGTGATTTCCGGGCGCAACAATGAGCGTTCCGGGCGCTTGAGTTCTTCCTGAAAAAACAGGTTGAACGCCACGTACATGAACGCAGGTTTGTAGTAGTGATCGGGGGAGTTGGACAGCAGGGTAATCAGGACTTCGCCGCGCAGGATTTCTGGATACAGCTTGTTGACCAGTTGATTGGCCAGCATGGTTCCACCGACGCCGCCACCGACGATAACTATTCGCTTGCTCATACCTGACCTCCGTGGTCATGGCAGCTTCGCGTACAGCATCCGGAGATAACGGAAGAAAATGGGGGCTCCTACATCAGGCTGGAGAACTTGAACGCCTTGATGACTGTATCTGCGGTTCAATAATTCGCCAGTTCATCGCGACCAGTGGTCAGCGCCAGCGTTTCCCGCAATGGGCAACGCTGGCGCTGAGGCTTACAACAAACTGATCGGGTAGCTGATGATCAACCGGTTCTCGTCGAACTCGTTGTTGCTGTAGTCGCGGCGCATGGTCGAGTTGCGCCATTTGACGTTCAGGTCCTTTAGCGCACCGCTTTGTACGGTGTAGCCCAGTTCACTCTCGCGGCCCCATTCCTTGCCGTCGGTGATGGTGCCGGTGTGTACGTTTTCGCCGCTGATGTAGCGGTTCATCAGGGTCAGGCCCGGTACACCGAGCGCAACGAAGTTGTAGTCGTGGCGCACCTGCCAGGATTTTTCCCGCGCGTTGTCATAGCTGGAGTTGTAGCTGTCGTTGGCCAGTGTGCCGCCGCTGGTGCCGTTGACCCGCATCCAGGCGCTGTCGCCGGTGAGTTTTTGCAGGCCGACGTAGAAGGTGTTGCCGCCGTACTTGGCGGAAAGCATTCCCGACCAGGTCTTGTTGTCCAGATCGCCGGCGCGGGCGCTACCGTCTTCTTTGCCATAGAAGAAACCGAGGTTGGCGCCCAGAGTCCAGTCGCCGACGGGTTGGCTGTGGGTCAGGTTGACGAATTGCTGGCTGTAGATGTCCTTGAGTTCGGCGTTCCACAGGCCGATCTGGGTGCGTTTCTCGTTGAACAGGTATTCGCCGCCCTGGAAGTTGAAGCGGTCGGAGGTGAACGCCGCTTTGCCGGTCATCGACATGTCGTTCATGCTGCTGTCGTCACGCGGGCTGTTCTGGCGGAACTGGCCGCCGTAGAGCGTCAGGCCGTTGATTTCCTTTGAGGTGATCTGACCGCCACGGAAGGTTTGTGGCAGCGAGCGCCCATCGTCCGAACGCAGGATCGGCAGCACCGGCATCCATTCGCCGACCTTCACTTCGGTCTGCGACAGCTTGGCCTTGAACGCCACGTTGGTGCGACCGAAGTTGTCCGCCGGGCGACCATCGTGGTCCAGCGGCAGCAACTGCGTACCGCCGGTGCCTTTACCGCCGTCGAGTTTTACCGAGTACAGCCCCAGCACATCCATGCCGAAGCCGACGGTGCCTTGGGTGAACCCGGACTTGGCGTCGAGGATGAAACTTTGCGTCCACTCTTCAGCCTTGCCCTGTGCCTTGGTCGGGTTGGTGAAGTTGCGGTTGATGTAGAAGTTGCGCAGGTTCAGGTTGACCTTGGCCCCTTCGACAAAACCCGCCTCTTCGGCCGTGGCGGGCAGGGCGGCGCCGGCCAGTGCGAGGGCGATCAGGCTGGGAACGAAATAAGTGGAAGGCGTCATGGGCTCGGTCTCTCTAATTCTTGGAGATGAAACGGGGCGATGCCGCAACCGTCGGGTTGCAGACAAAAAGATTCGAATTCAAATGAAACGGGGCGAGATCAGCCGGACAGGGCGGGGCGCGGGGGCATGGTGTCGAACCTGTTGTTATTGGTTTTGTGTGGCGAATGGTGCGGGGAATGAACTGGATGGTTCAATTGGTAAAAGCGGGTTTTGGGCGATTATCGAACCAAGATTGGCTTGGATTATGTGTTGGCAATACTGACCCCATCGCGAGCAGGCTCGCTCCCACAGTAAACCGAGTTCCTTCCGAACGAATGCAATCCATTGTGGGAGCGAGCCTGCTCGCGATGGGGCCATAACAGACACCACAACTTTTCCAGCAGACAACAAAAAGCCCACCAAACGGTGGGCTTCGTGTTTACAGCAACTCGATCAGAACAACTTCAGCTTCGGCGCTTCTTCTTTCAGCGGCTCGACTTTCGCAGTCTGCTCGTTCCAGCCACCGCCCAGTGCCTTGTACAGGTTCACGGCGCTGGTCAGTTGCGCCAGGCGGTCGGTGATCAGCGCCTGTTGGGCACTGAACAGCTGACGCTGGGCATCGAGGAAGGTCAGGTTGCTGTCGACGCCAATGCGATAACGACGCTCGGCCAGACGGTAGTAGTCCTGGTTGGCGGTGACGAAATCACGCTGGGCCTGCAACTGCTCGGTGTAGGTCTGGCGGGCGGCCAGGCCGTCGGCGACTTCCTGGAAGGCCGTTTGAATGGACTTCTCGTAGTTCGCCACGCCGATGTCTTTCTGGATTTTCGAGTAATCCAGGCTGGCGCGCAGGCTGCCGGCGTTGAAGATCGGCAGGTTGATTTGCGGCTGGAACAACCACGTGCCCGAACCACCCTTGAACAGGCCGGACAGGTCCGGGCTCAACGTACCGGCATTGGCGGTGAGGCTGATGCTCGGGAAGAACGCTGCACGCGCCGCGCCGATGTTGGCGTTGGCTGCTTTCAGGTTGTATTCGGCTTGCAGAATGTCCGGACGACGTTGCAGCAGGTCCGACGGCAGGCCAGGCGGTACGTCGCTCAGCAGGTCGTCAGACAGCGGCCTGGCTTCCCGCAGATTGGCCGGGATACCGGTGCCGAGCAGCAGCACCAGGCTGTTTTCATCCTGGGCGACCTGGCGGGTGTAACGGGCCAGTTGCGCACGGGCGTTTTCCACCGAAGTGCGCGACTGCGCCAGATCCAGCGCCGAGGCTACGCCCACTTCGTTGCTGCGCGCGGTGAGCTTGTAGCTCTCCTCGAACGCAGCGAGGGTGTCCTGAGTCAGCTTGCGCAGCTCTTTGTCGGCCTGCCAGGTCAGGTAGGCATTCGCCACGCTGGCCACCAGGCTGATTTGCGTGCTGCGACGGCCTTCTTCAGTGGCGAAGTACTTCTGCAGGGCTTCTTCGTTCAGGCTGCGAACCCGACCGAACAGGTCGAGTTCATAGGCGCTGATGCCGACGGTGGCCGAGTAGGAACTGGTGATGCCTGCCTGACCGCTCTGTGAAGCGTCAGCCGGAACCCGCTGACGGCTGCCGGTACCGTTGGCCGAAACCGCCGGGAACAGGTCGGCGCGCGAGATGCGGTACTGCGCCGCAAACGCGTCGATGTTCAGCGCCGCGACACGCAGGTCGCGGTTGTTTTCCAGGGAAAGCTGGATCAGCTGCTGCAGCGCAGGGTCATGGAAAAACTGCTTCCAGCCTTGTTCGGCGGCGGCCTGGCTCGGCGCCTGGGCCGGCGAATACGCCGGGCCTTGCGGGTACTGGGCGGCCACCGGTGCTTCAGGCTGCTGATAATCAGGTATCAGCGAGCAGCCGCTCAGCACGAAGGCCGCGACTGCGATGGAGAGTAGCGACTTGCTCATTAGCCAGCCTCTTTAGAAGGTTCAATAGCGTCGTCCTGATCGGCGATTTTTCGCTGACCCATGGCCGACACGGTGACGAAGAACAACGGGACCCAGAAGATCGCCAATACGGTGGCGGTGATCATACCGCCAATTACCACGGTACCGATGGCGTGTTGGCTGCCCGAGCCGGCGCCGCTGGAAATGGCCAGCGGCACTACGCCGAGAATGAACGCCAGGGAGGTCATGATGATCGGGCGCAAACGCATGCGGCAAGCCTCGATGGCAGCCTCTTGCAAGCTCTTGCCCTGTTCATGCAGATCCTTGGCGAACTCGACGATCAGAATGGCGTTTTTCGCCGCCAGACCGATGGTGGTCAACAGACCCACGAGGAAGTACACGTCGTTGGACAGACCCCGCAGGCTGGTGGCCATCAACGCACCGATAATCCCCAGTGGCACCACGAGCACCACGGCAATCGGAATCGACCAGCTTTCATACAACGCTGCCAGGCACAGGAACACCATCAGAATCGACAGCGCGAACAGCGCCGGCGCCTGGGAGCCCGCCAGTCGTTCTTCATACGACAGACCGGTCCAGGAAATACCGACACCGGCCGGCAGTTTCAGGGCAAGCGCCTCGACTTCGGCCATGGCTTCACCGGTGGAATAACCCGGGGCAGGGGAGCCGAGGATTTCCATCGCTTCTACGCCGTTGTAACGGGCCAGTTTTGGCGAACCGTAAATCCACTCACCCTTGGCAAACGCGGTGAAGGGAACCATGGTCCCGGTGCTGTTGCGCACGTACCACTTCTTCAGGTCTTCAGGGCTCATGCGCGCGCCGGGCTGGCCTTGCACGTAAACCTTCTTCACACGACCACGGTCGATGAAGTCGTTCACATAGCTACTGCCCAAGGCAATCGACAGGGTGTTGTTGATGTCGGCGATGGTAACGCCCAGCGCACTGGCCTTCTCGTCGTCGATTTCCAACTGGAATTGCGGCTCGTCGTTCAGACCGTTCGGGCGCACTTGCGCCAGCACTTTGCTCTGCGCCGCCATGCCGAGGAACTGGTTACGGGCAGCCATCAGCTTTTCGTGACCGATACCGGCGCGGTCTTGCAGGAACACGTCGAAACCGGTGGCGTTACCCAGCTCCAGCACCGCTGGCGGTGCGAAAGCGAACACCATGGCGTCACGGAAGGTGAAGAAGTGCTGTTGGGCACGGGCCGCGACTTTGAACACGTTGTTGTCGGCGTTACGTTCGTGCCACGGCCTCATCATGATGAACGCCATACCCGAACTCTGGCCACGGCCGGCGAAGTTGAAGCCGGTCACGGTAAACACCGAGTTCACCGCATCGCCTTCACCGCCATCCTTGCTTGGACGCAGCAGGAATTCACGCATCTCGTCCACGACGACCTGAGTGCGCTGGGCAGTCGAGCCGGCCGGGGTCTGCACTTGAGCAAACAGTACGCCCTGGTCTTCCTCCGGGAGGAACGAGGAAGGAATACGCATGAACAACCAGATCATGCCGATGACGATGATCACGTAGGCCAGCAGGTACGGCGCCTTGTTGCGCAGAATGTTGCCGACGCCACGCTCGTAGCTTTTCACGCTACGGTCGAAGTTGCGGTTGAACCAGCCAAAGAAACCGCGTTTCGGCACGCCGTGCTCGCCCTTGGGAATGGCTTTTAGCATGGTGGCGCAGAGCGCCGGGGTGAAAATCAGCGCGACCAGTACCGACAGGGCCATGGCCGAGACGATGGTGATCGAGAACTGCTTGTAGATCACACCCGTGGAGCCGCCGAAGAACGCCATCGGCAACAGTACCGCCGAGAGCACCAGGGCAATACCGACCAGCGCACCCTGGATCTGCCCCATGGATTTCTTGGTGGCTTCCTTGGGTGACAGGCCTTCTTCGCTCATGACCCGTTCGACGTTTTCCACCACGACGATGGCATCGTCCACCAGCAGGCCGATGGCCAACACCATACCGAACATGGTCAGGGTGTTGATGCTGAAACCGAACGCCGCGAGGATGCCGAACGTACCCAGCAATACCACCGGCACGGTCATTGTGGTGATGACGGTGGCGCGGAAGTTCTGCAGGAACAGGAACATCACCAGGAACACCAGCACGATCGCTTCGACCAGGGTTTCAACCACACCCTTGATCGACTCGGTCACCACTGGCGTGGTGTCGTACGGGAACACCACTTCCATCCCTTGCGGGAAGAACGGCTTGAGGCTGTCGATGGTCTTGCGCAGCGCTTTCGCGGTGTCGAGGGCGTTGGCACCGTTGGCCAGTTTCACCGCCAGGCCGGATGCCGGGGCGCCGTTGAACTGGGCGTTGATGCTGTAGTTCTCGCCACCCAGACCGACGTCGGCGACATCTTTCAAGCGAACCTGGGAGCCGTCCTTGTTGACCTTGAGCAGGATTCTGTTGAATTGCTCAGCGGTCTGCAGGCGGGTCTTGCCGATGATTGTCGCGTTCAACTGAGTGCCGGGCAGGGCAGGCAGGCCGCCGAGCTGGCCGGACGATACCTGGACGTTTTGCGCGGCGATGGCGGTTTTGACGTCGATCGGGGTCAGGTTGAAGTTGTTCAACTTGGCCGGGTCGAGCCAGATACGCATGGCGTACTGGGAACCGAACACCTGGAAGTCGCCCACGCCGGCTGTCCGCGAGATCGGATCCTGCATGTTGGACACGATGTAGTTGGACAGGTCGTCCTTGGTCATGCTGCCGTCACGCGAGACCACGCCGATCACCAGCAGGAAGTTTTTCACTGCCTTGGTCACACGGATACCTTGCTGCTGTACTTCTTGCGGCAGCAGCGGGGTGGCCAGGTTCAGTTTGTTCTGGACCTGAACCTGCGCGGTATCGGAGTTGGTGCCTTGCTCGAAGGTCGCGGTGATCGTCATGGTGCCGTCGGAGTTACTTTCCGAGGACACATAACGCAGGTTGTCGATACCGTTGAGCTGCTGCTCGATCACCTGAACCACGGTGTCTTGCACGGTTTGCGCGGAAGCGCCTGGGTAGGCCACGGAGATGGCGATCGCCGGAGGCGCAATGCTCGGGTACTGGTTGATCGGCAACTTGAGGATCGATAGAGCCCCGACCAGCATGATCACCAGGGCAATTACCCAGGCGAAAATCGGACGGTCGATAAAAAATTTCGACATGGTTTACTCCCCTTTGCCGCTGGAAGCCTTGTTAGCTGCCTGTGCGGGGGCCGGGTTCTTTGCGCCAACGTTAGTCGCCTCAGTGGCCTTGACTTCAACGCCAGGTTTGACGAATTGCAGCCCTTCGGTGATCAGGCGATCGCCGGCTTTCAGGCCGTCCTCGATCAGCCACTGGCTGCCGACAGTGCGGCTGGCCTTGAGCTGACGCAGCTCGACCTTGTTGTCCGCACCGACGACCAGCGCGGTCGGGGAGCCTTTGAGGTCGCGGGTCACGCCTTGTTGCGGCGCCAGGATGGCAGCTGCATTCACGCCGGCCTGAAGCTGGGCGTGAACGAACATGCCGGGCAACAGGGTGTGATCAGGGTTCGGGAACACCGCACGCAGGGTGACGGAACCGGTGGTCTGGTCAACCGAGACTTCGGAGAATTCGAGCTTGCCGTCGAGCTTGTACTGGCTGCCGTCTTCGAGGGTCAGCTTGACCGCCGCCGAGTTGTCGCCGGCCTTTTGCAGACGACCGCTTTCCAGTTCGCGGCGCAGTTCAAGCAGCTCTACCGAGGACTGGGTGACATCGACGTAGATCGGGTCGAGTTGCTGGATCACCGCCATGGCGTCCGCCTGGCCACTGGTGACCAGTGCGCCTTCGGTCACGCTGGAACGACCGATGCGACCGGACAGTGGCGCATAGACCTTGGTGTAGCGCACATTGATCTGGGCGCTTTGCAGGGCGGCTTCCGATTGCAGGCGGTTGGCCTGTGCGGTGTCGTATTCCTGACGGCTCACAGCCTGTTCGTTGACCAGTTGCTTGTAGCGATCGGAGATCGACTTGGTCTGTTGCAGGTTGGCTTCGGCGCTTTTCAGCGTGGCTTCATAGACGGCTGGATCGATCTGATACAGCTGTTGGCCGGCCTTGACGTCGCCGCCTTCCTTGAACAGACGTTTGAGAATGATGCCGTTGACCTGCGGGCGAACTTCCGCGATGCGGTAGGCGCTGGTGCGGCCCGGCAGCTCGGACGTCAGGGTGAAGGCTTGAGGTTGCAGGGTGACGACGCCGACCTGAGGCGGTGGAGCGGCCGGTGCCGCTTCTTCCTTTTTGCATCCGCTGAGCAGCGATGC
The DNA here is from genome assembly GCF_014852325.1 of Pseudomonas sp. PDM01. NCBI lineage: Bacteria > Pseudomonadati > Pseudomonadota > Gammaproteobacteria > Pseudomonadales > Pseudomonadaceae > Pseudomonas > Pseudomonas sp. PDM01. The sequence goes on along the minus strand of NZ_JACVBK010000005.1, from coordinate 226,244 downwards.
CAAGGCGACGGCAGTGACCAGAGCGGTAACAGCTGGCTTGAATTGCATGAAAATCCTCGGGTCAGGCGCGCAAAAAAACGCACAAGAAAAGATGGAAGGTTAAAAATTGGGTACCGGGTGGATAAGTAGCTTGCTAAGGAATATACTTACATTCACGGTTGTTTGTAAATACCTTGGCTGTGTACCCTCGCTGTTACAGAGGCCGTCGCAAGGTTGGAATTGTAGGCCCGGGGACGAGTCCCAAGAGCGCTCGCCCCACTTTTATTCAGCTGATATTCAGACATCGCTGAAGCATCCTGATTGAGGTTGTACTGCCATGGTCCGTCGCACCAAAGAGGAAGCTCAAGAAACCCGCAGCCAGATACTCGAGGCGGCCGAAAAAGCCTTTTTCGAGCGGGGCGTGGCCCGCACGACGCTGGCGGACATCGCAACCCTGGCCGGCGTCACCCGTGGCGCCATCTACTGGCATTTCAGCAACAAGGCCGATCTGGTGCAGGCCATGCTCGACAGCTTGCATGAGCCCCTTGATGAGCTGGCCAAAGCCGCGGAGAGCGAAGACGAGCTCGATCCGCTGGGCTGCATGCGTCGGTTGCTGATTCATTTGTTTCATGAAGTTGCGCTGGACCCCAAGACCCGGCGCATCAACGAGATTCTGTTTCATAAGTGCGAATTCACCGATGAAATGTGCGATCTGCGCCAGCAGCGCCGAACGGCCAGCCTCGAATGCAACACGCGCATTGGCCTGACCTTGCGTAATGCCGTGAATCGCGGGCAGTTGCCGGAAAACCTCGACACCGCCCGTGCGGCCATCAGCATTCATGCCTATATAGATGGCCTGTTGTACCAATGGTTGCTCGCGCCGGACAGTTTCCAGCTGCATACCGAGGCCGAGCGTTGGGTCGATACCGGGCTGGACATGCTGCGTTTCAGTCCCAGCCTGCGAAAGTGAAGCAACATGCGTAATTGGATCCGTTTATGTCAATAGACGCGGGCGAAGATCAACTCTTCGCCCGCGTTGGCGTACTGGGGTGCTTTTATATAGGGACGCGCTCCGGGATGACAGGTAGCGAGCTACGTATTTTGTAGGAAATTTGTGTCGCAGATGTGAAAAGGTAAGAGCGATCCCCCAGTGGTCGCTGCTTCAGCCCAGTGTGATTTCCACCTCGAAGTTGAAAGGCTGATCCTCTGCCATGCTGGTGATTTTGGTGGAACAATTGATTTTGGATGAGCCAATGGAGGTGACGGTGTTTTTTACCGTTGCCCTGTGTATTGGCGAAATAACGCCGAAGGATTTGTTCATGATCATGCCGAGCTCAAAACGTACTCCGACGTTCTGATCGATAAAATCTACGAACTGATTGAACATAATTTTGTTCTTCGGCCACGGCGCGGCGTACGTATAGGCAAAATCGGATTTGATTGCTGTCTTTGCGTGAGCCTGGAGCAGGAATGACTCACGCTCTGATGGGCGTAAAGGCAGACTGGTTTGTGCGATTTTAAACGTGTGCGGTGTGTTGTTAATGAGTTTGACGATCACGCGAGTGTTTTTCGGGCTTTCATCTTGATGTCGCCACTGTTCGATTTTCTGATTCAACTCGCGCTCTGATTCAATCTTTTCGAGGTGGCCGATTAATTCCACTTGGGCGATCCCGATCAACTCATCCAGTGCTTGCTGATTCTCTTCGCTGAATAGTAGTGGTGTCAGGTTGTAAAGTGTGCCAATGGAAGTGTAATTGAAAAACGATAGTAAATCTTCGTACTTGTTACTGGTTTCTTTGATGTCGTTCATGTCGATTCCTTTCGATCAAACACGTGGTTCCCGGTCTGGGTGGATTGCGGCTCAGCGATCCATGATGACGGCCAGCATGTTGTAGTTGTAGGGATAGTTATCGCTCGTGTCTTCAAGAAAAGACTGGCTGAAAATGGGGACTTCCCCAATGGACAACGCGTTGTGTTCCCAGAAGAAATCAACTTCCGGCCGCCGATGATTCAGGCGTTTACGGTGCGTGTATTGAAAAGCCGTTTTGATATGCACCGTCTGACGGTAATTGGTGTAAATGGCCTGAGCGCTGAAAACGGTTTTTCTGATGCCGTATTCGATATTAATGCTTTGCGGCAATTGTGGGTTGCCTTCCAAGACGATTAACTGAGTACTCAGTGGCATGATTTTGGAGGGGAAGGCTGGCGGGGTATCGTCCAGCATGACGTCGTTGCGCCATAATATCGAGTCTGTGAAGTTGCTAAGGGTTAATGTAAAAGTAAGTTTGTTTGCGGGGGAGTTGTCCATTTCAGATCACTTGTTGGTTATGTTGTTGTTTGAAATTAACCCCGCTATAAGTGCTGTTGCAATACAGATGTTGTTTCATTAGTTTAGCGTTTTCCAAATAAAAAACCCCGGGTGTTTCTACCCGGGGCTTTTTATTTAAACGGAGCTTACATTACCGGGTAGTCGATGTAGCCGACCGGGCCCTTGCCGTAGAACAGCTCCGGACGCGCTTCGTTCAGCGGCGCATCGGCTTTCAAGCGTGCCGGCAAATCCGGGTTGGCAATGAACGGCACGCCGAAGGCGACCGCGTCAGCCTTGCCGCTGGCCAGCCAGGCGTTGGCGCTGTCCTTGGTGAAGCGTTCGTTGACGATGTACGGACCGCCGAAGGCTTCCTTGATTTGCGGGCCGAGGCTGTCGGTGCCTTCTTTTTCGCGGGAGCAGATGAACGCGATGCCACGTTTGCCCAGTTCGCGAGCGACGTAGGTGAAGGTTTCGGCGAGGTTGTCGTCACCCATGTCATGGGAGTCGGCACGCGGTGCCAGGTGCACACCAACGCGGCCGGCGCCCCAGACTTCGATGGCGGCATCGGTCACTTCCAGCAGCAGGCGAGCACGGTTTTCCACGGAGCCGCCGTATTGGTCGGTGCGCTGGTTGGTGCTGCTTTGCAGGAACTGGTCGAGCAGGTAACCGTTGGCACCGTGGATTTCCACGCCATCGAAACCGGCGGCCTTGGCGTTTTCGGCACCGATGCGGTAGGCGTCGACGATGTCGGCGATTTCAGCGGTTTCCAGGGCGCGCGGCGTCGGGTAATCGGCCAGTGGGCGAACCAGGCTGACATGGCCTTTGGGCTGGATGGCGCTCGGTGCGACCGGTTTTTCGCCGTTCAGGTACGACTCGTGGGAAACCCGGCCGACGTGCCACAGTTGCAGGAAGATCTTGCCGCCCGCGCCGTGGATCGCCTTGGTGACGTTGGTCCAGCCGCGCACTTGATCGTTGGACCAGATGCCCGGGGTGTCCGGGTAGCCAACGCCCATCGGCGTGACCGAGGTGGCTTCGCTGAGGATCAGGCCGGCCGAGGCGCGTTGAACGTAGTACTCGGCCATCAGCGCGTTCGGCACACGACCTTCGTCGGCGCGGCAGCGGGTCAGCGGAGCCATGATGATGCGGTTGGCCAACTCGAGGTCGCCCAGTTTGATCGGATCGAAAATAGTCGTCATGAAATGCACCCTCGTGAGGTATCAGTGAGTCAGTTGTTGGTAGCAGGGGCCAGTTCGGGATTACCGCTCTGACGGAAAGTAATCAGGGTCACCAGCAGGGCGAGTACCGCCAGCGCGGCCGCCGCCAGTGGCACGCTGGTCAGGCCGTAGCCGTGGGCGATGACGCTGCCGCCGACCCAGGCACCGAGTGCGTTGCCGACGTTGAAGGCGCCGATGTTCAGGGTCGAGACCAGGTTCGGTGCAGCCTTGCCGTAGGTCACCACGTTCACTTGCAGGGCGGGCACGGCGGCAAAGCACGCGGTAGCCCAGAGGAACAGGGTGATTTCGGTCGGGATTAGCGCAACGCTGGTCCAGGTCAGTACGGTGGACACCACGGCCATGCTGATGAACACCCCGATCAGCGTCGCCGCCAGGCCTTTGTCGGCCAGTTTGCCGCCGATGATGTTGCCGACCGTCAGGCCCAGGCCGATGAGCATCAGGGTCCAGGTCACGCCGCGTGGCGAGACGCCGGTCACCTCGCCCAGCAGCGGGGCGACGTAGGTGAACAAGGTGAACACCGACGCGGCGAACAGCGCGGTCATGCTCAACGACAGCCAGATGCCGGCGCCTTTGAGGGCACGCAGTTCGGCGCGCATGTCGAGTTTCTCTTCATCGCGCTTGGCCGGCAGGAAACGGATCAGGCCGATCAAGGCGATTACGCCGATAACGGTCACCGCCCAGAACGTCGAGCGCCAGCCGGCTTGTTGACCCAGCGCTGTGCCCAGCGGCACGCCGAGGACGTTGGCCAGGGTCAGGCCGGTGAACATCAGGGCCACGGCCGAAGCGCGTTTGTTGGCTGGCACCAAGCCTGCCGCCACGACCGAACCGATACCGAAGAACGCACCGTGGCAGAGGGCAGTCACCACTCGGGCGAACATCAGCACGTTGTAGTCACTGGCCACTGCGCAGAGCAGATTGCCGATGATGAATATCCCCATCAACGCCACCAGTGCGGCCTTGCGCGGCAGCCTGGCGGTGGCCAGTGCCATGAACGGCGCACCGATGGCCACGCCCAGGGCGTAACCGGTCACCAGCCAGCCGGCACCGGGGATCGACACACCGAGGTCAGCCGCCACATCGGGCAGCAGGCCCATGATGACGAACTCGGTGGTGCCGATGGCGAAGGCGCTCAAGGCCAGGATGAGGAGCGAGAGGGGCATTGTTGATTCCTTGTCAGCTTAAGGGTCAGAGCTCTTTGCTGAAGGTTTTGAGGAATTCCTGGATGGTTTCCTCGTTGCGTTTGAAAAAGTGCCACTGGCCGACTTTGCGGCTGCTGATCAGGCCGGCGCGTTGCAGGGTCGCCAGGTGTGCGGACACCGTGGACTGCGACAAACCGCACCGTTGATCGATCTGCCCGGCGCAGACGCCGTGCTCGTTGCTGTGGGTCTGGTCGGGAAATTCGACGTCCGGGTCTTTGAGCCAGTGCAGGATTTCTCGCCGTACTGGGTGTGCCAGGGCTTTTATTATTTCGTCGAGGTCGAGGTTCATGGCTTGGGGCTCGTGATGAGTAAAACGTTATATCGCGATGAAGCGAACTTTAAATCGGTATTTCGCGATATACCAATATGATTTTGATCTGATGACCGCGCAAATCGGTATATCGGGTTATAACGATATGAATGCCGCAGTGTTAAGCTGGGCGGCATGAACTATCTCGCACATCTTCACCTCGGTGGCCAGCGTCCCGGTCAATTGCTCGGCAGTCTGTATGGCGATTTCGTCAAAGGACGGCTGCAAGGGCAGTTCGACCCGGAGATCGAGGCGGCTATCCAGTTGCATCGCAGCATCGACGTGTTTACCGACCGCCATCCGATGGTGGACGTGGCGTTGTCGCGGTTTTCCCTGACCCGCCGGCGTTATGCCGGGATCGTGCTCGATGTGTTTTTTGACCATTGCCTGGCGCGGGACTGGACGCTGTATGCCGACCGGCCGCTGGCGCTGTTCACCGGCGATGTGTATCGGGTGCTGTCCAATGAGCCGCAATTACCGGAACGCCTGGCGAGGATTGCGCCGCACATGGTGGCGAATGACTGGTTGGGTTCTTACCGGGAATTCGACGTGTTGGAGCAGGTACTGCGGGGGATTTCGCGGCGGTTGACCAGGCCCGAGGAACTGGCGGCGGCGATGCAGGAGCTGCGGGTGTTGTATGAGCCGTTGAGCGAGGATTTTCGGTTGTTCTATCCACAGCTCCAGGACTTCGCCCGGAACCGCTGACACAAAACCTGTAGGAGCGAGGCTTGCCCGCGAAGAACGATAACGCGGTATATCAGTTACACCGCAGCGTTCCCTTCGCGGGCAAGCCTCGCTCCTACAGAAAGGCAGTGTTACGCGGCGATGAGTTCGCCGGGGCGCCGTGGCTCTGCCGGTTTCGCCACTTCGCCAAACAACACCTTCTGCACCGCCTGCTGCGCTTCGAACGCCAGCGCCGCGCGTTCCCGGCCTTCGCAGGCAATCGGCTTGAGCAGATGAATCTCCACGTCGCCCCGGTCATTGGCAAACAAGCGCATCAGGTGCGAGAGCAAGTCATCATCGCCAATGAACGGCGCCAGCGAATCGACTTCACCCTCGCGCAGGTAACGAATCGCCAACGGTTGCAGCTTCGCTTGCGAATCAATCGCCGCCGACAGCAAGCGACCATGGAAGGTGCGCAACGAACGGCCATCGGTGGTGGTGCCTTCCGGGAACATCAGCAGCGGATGCGCTTGCTCCAGGTGGCGCGTCATCTGTTTGCGGATCAACTGACTGTCACCCGAACCACGGCGGATAAACAGGCTGCCGGCCTTGGCCGCCAACCAACCTGCTACCGGCCAGGTACGCACTTCGGCCTTGGACAGGAACGACATCGGCGTGAGCATGCCCAGCAGCGGAATGTCCGTCCAGGACACGTGGTTGCTGACCCAGAGCATCGGCTCCTTCGGCAATTCACCGTGCACGGTCACGCGAAAGGGCAGGGCATTCGCCAGGCGTGCCATGAAAAATCGCGACCAGCGCTGACGGCGGACCATCGAATGGGCGATGCCCAAGCGCTCGAACAAGCCGAAGACACTGGCCATGCTCAACCCCAATGCCACCACGACCAACACTCGCGCAATCCGCGCGTACACCCGCAAGCGGCTCATTACACAGCCGCCTTGAAGTGTTTGGCGTAGCGCGGGCAGAGTTCGTCGCGTTTGAGCAGGATGAACACGTCGGCGACCTGGAAGTCTTCGTCCCAGCACGGCTCGCCGCAGATCTTCGCACCGAGGCGCATGTAGGCCTTGAGCAGCGGCGGCATTTCGGCGATGACGTTGGAGGGGATGTCCAGAACCGGCAACGGTTTTTTCGGTTCGGCGCGCAGGTTTTCGGTGCACAGGTAACGTTCACGCAGACGCTGCATGATCGCGTGAGCCTGAATGCCGCCGTCCTGCATCGGGATGCTCGCGCACCCCATCAAATAGCTGTAGCCGCCCTGGTTCAGGACTTCGGCCAGTTCACCCCAGAGCACGGCGATGGTGCCGCCGTTGCGGTAGGCCGGGTCGACGCAGGTACGGCCGATTTCGAGGATCGGGCCTTTGAGTTGGATCAGGCCGTGCAGGCTGAATTCTTCTTCGCTGTAAAACTTGCCCAGGCTGCTGGCGGCGGTGTGGTCGAGCAAACGGGTGGTCGCCACCAGGCGACCGGTGTTCAGGTCACGCACGCCGATGTGGGCGCAGTGAACATCATAGTCATCCATGTCCAGACCCAGTTCCGCGCCTTTGAGCTTGGCGTTGAACTCGCCGCTGAACACGTTGAAGCGCAAAGCCTGGGCTTCCTGCAAGGCCTCGGCGCCCACCAGGCGTTCGGCTTGCAGGCGGCGTTCATTGCCGGTGTCGCTGATGCGGGCGATCTGAGTCATTGCGATTCTCCGTGCGGGCTGGTCACCCGTCTTGGGTTAGAGCCGATCGACTTTCTTTATGCGGCCGTGTTGTGCAAAGTCAGGCTATGTAGCCCCGGTGTCATCGCCATGAAGCTTTGGTGATGCTTATATGACAGCCCACAAGGAGCCTCTTATGCCCTGGCAAACCCTGTTGAAACGCCGCGATCGCTTGCCCGCCAATCCGGACCTCGGTGAAGGCTTCGCGACCTTGTTGCAGCAGTTGGGCACGGTCACGCCGTTTGAGTTGGCGGTGGGCGGTGGACGCCTGATGGCGACGCCGGGGCTGGCGTTTCTGGTGGGCTATCAGGCGGCATTGCGCATGCTGTGGCCGAGCGCGCCGCCGAGTCTTGGCGCGTTGTGCGCGACCGAGCAACGCAGCCTGCGGGTGGCGGACATGCAGACGCGCCTGAGCGAACTGCGCCTGAGCGGACGCAAGGATTTCGTGACCGCCGGCGATGCGGCCGACTGGCTGCTGATCGCTGCGCGAAGTGAAGCGCCTGGCGAGTCGCCGCGCCTGAGCCTGGCGGTGGTTTATCCCGGTGAGCCGGGTGTGCGTCTGGAAAAACTCCCGCCGATCCCGCTGATGCCGGACATCAGTCATGGCCGGCTGTTTCTCGACCATGCCTTGTGTGAATTGCTGGCGGGGGATGGCTGGGATGCGTACGTCAAACCGTTCAGAACGCTGGAAGACGTCTATGTGTTGAGCGCGATGACAGCGTGGTTGTATGGCGTCGGCCAGGACAGCGACTGGCCGCAGGCCTTGCAGTTGCGTTTGCTGGCGCTGTTGGCCGGGTGTGCGGAAATGAGCCGTCAGGCGCCGAACAATCCGGCGGGGCATGTGTTGCTGGGCGGGTTGTTTGCGCAGTTCGACGGGTTGAAGGTTGAGGTGAACCAGGCATTGGCCGATGGCCCGCCGCAGTGGGCGGCGATGTGGCAGCGGGATCAGGCTGTGATGGATTTGGCGGCGGGGGCGCGGGGCAAGCGGTTGGCCAAGGCGTTGGCGGCGATCTGACGGGCCTCTTCGCGGGCAAGCCTCGCTCCTACAGGAGAGCGCATACCTCTGTAGGAGCGAGGCTTGCCCGCGAAGGCGTCTTCATTGACGACACAAACTCCAGATCTGTCATAAACCTCAACTAGGCTCAGCAATCAAATCCGCCGAGCCCCCGCCATGTTCAAAGGCTTGTCCCTGTTTTTCATGCTGCTGCTCAGCCTCTCGACCCAGGCCGAAACCTGGCCCGCCGAGCAATGGTCGACTGGCCCGACCCTGAGCGGCCCGGCGCTGCAAGCCCTGGAAACCTACGCCTTCCCATCCCGTGATGACATCAGCCGAAAGGGCATCCGCACCGACGCCTTGCTGGTGATCCGCGACGGTCAGTTGATCTACGAACGCTACGTCGGCCCGACCAGCGCCGACACGCCGCACCTGACCTGGTCGATCAGCAAGAGCCTCATGGCCACGGTGCTCGGCGTCGCCTATGGCGAAGGCCTGTTCAAATTGCAGGACCCGGTGCTGAAGTTCTATCCAGCGCTGAAAAAACACCCGGCGATCACCCTGGCCGATCTGCTGCACTGGGCCTCGGGCCTGGACTGGCAGGAAGACTATGAATACGCACCGTTGAAGTCCTCGGTGGTGGCGATGCTCTACACCCGCGGCCATCACGACATGGCCGCCTTCACCACTGATCACGCCGAGTACGCCAAACCCGGCCAGGCTTTTCGCTATTCCAGCGGCGACAGCAATCTGTTGTCCGCTGCGCTGAAGAACATCGTCGGCCCGGCGCGTTATCCCGACTATCCATGGACCGCGCTGTTCGAGCCGCTGGGGATTCGTCACGCGGTGTGGGAAACCGACGGCACGGGCACTTTCGTCGCCTCGTCCTATGCCTACCTGACCGCCCGCGACCTGGCGCGAGTCGGCCTGTTGATGGCGCGTGACGGCCGTTGGGGGGACCGGCAATTGCTGCCCAAAGACTGGGTCACCTTCAATCGCGAGCCCTTCGCTCACTATCAAGCGAATCAGGACGACGCTGTGCCAGGCGGTCAGTGGTGGCTCAACCGCGCCGTGGATGGCGCCGCACAACCCTGGCCCGATGCACCCCCCGACACCTTCGCCGCACTTGGCCATTGGGGCCAGGCGATGTATGTGATCCCCAGCGAAAAACTGGTGATCGTGCGCTACGGCGACGACCGCGACGGTCGCTACAGCCACAACGCATTGCTCAACCTTGCGCGTAAGGCATTCGTCGGGAAGGTGCAGCCATGAGCCGTCGCCCGTTTGTCCGCCGCCGACCGTTCAGTTCGCTGTTGTTGATCCTGCTGATCGCCTTGCTTGGCTGGATCTGGCACGAGCGTGTGGCGCTATGGGCCTTCCCGGACATCATCAGCGCCTACACCGCCAAGGAATACTGCTCGTGCCGATACGTGATGAACAACGACGCCGAGTATTGCCGTGGCTATGTGAAGCAATGGCTGCCCTTCAGCGGTTTTGCCGATGACGCCGCCGGCAAACGCGTGACGGTCAGCGGCATGGGCCGCAGCAACAGCGCGCAATGGATCGGCGAACACCAAGGCTGCCGCCTGCAACCCTGACAGGTCGTCTTTGTAGGAGCCGGCTTGCCGGCGATGGCAATCTCAGGGACGCCATCGCCAGCAAGCCGGCTCCTACGGATTTGCGATGTGCTCAAGATTGAAGGTTCACGCCAAACCTGTAGGAGCCGGCTTGCTGGCGATGGCGATCTCAGGGGCGCCATCGCCGGCAAGCCGGGCTCCTACGGATTTGCGGTGTGCTCGAGAATTGAAGGTTCACGCCAAACCTGTAGGAGCCCGGCTTGCTGGCGATGGCGATCTCCGGAACGCCATCGCCGGCAAGCCGGGCTCCTACGGATTTGCGGTGTGCTCGAGAATTGAAGGTTCACGCCAAACCTGTAGGAGCCGGCTTGCTGGCGATAGCGATCTCAGGAACGCCATCGCCGGCAAGCCGGGCTCCTACAAGGGTGGTCTTCAATCTTCGCGGTTTGCAATGCGCTCGCGGACGGTTAAGGTTCGTTCAGGTTTATCTGCCCCACGAGTCTTTATGTTCAAGCGGTCCCTCACCAAAACCCTCGCCTTTGTGCTGCTGGCCAGCGCTACTTTGTCGGCTCAGGCCAATTGGTACCTGGACGGCGAATCCTCGCGGCTGTCATTTGTCAGCACCAAAAACGCCAATGTTTCCGAAGTGCAGCGCTTCCTGGTGCTGCACGGCAAGGTCAGTCCCAAGGGACTGGCCGAGGTGGAAGTCGAGCTGGATTCGGTGAACAGCGGCATCCCCTTGCGCGATGAGCGCATGCGCAAAGAGCTGTTCGAGATCCAGACCTTTCCCGAAGCGTTGATCACTGCGCAGATTGATTTGCGCCCGATCAACGACCTCGCCCCCGGTGCGCAACTCGAACTGCGCTTGCCGGTCACCGTCAACCTCCACGGCAAAACCCGTGAGTACAACGCCGAGTTGTTGGCGACTCGCCTTGATGACCGACGCTTTCAAGTGGTGACGCTCGAACCGCTGGTGATCAACGCCGAGGATTTTGATCTGGCGCCGGGGCTGGACAGCTTGCGCAAGGTCGCCGGGTTGTCGGCCATCAGTCTGTCGGTGCCGGTGGGTGCGGTGCTGATTTTCACGGCGCGCTGACATGGCCGGCGCGATTTTTCCCTGGCGTGAAGGCAACAGCTTCGAACTGCTGATTGACGGTCCGCAGTTCTTTCCGCGGATGTTGGTCGCGATTGCGCGCGCCGAGGAACAAGTCGAACTGGAGCTGTACCTGGTGGAGGCGGGTGCCTGTGCCGAGGCCATGGTTCAGGCACTGGTCCAGGCCGCCGAGCGCGGCGTGCGGGTGCGCTGCCTGTTCGATGATTACGGCAGCCTCGCGTTTACCCTGACCTTGCGTCAGCGGCTGATGGCGGCCGGCGTAGAGCTGCGCTTCTACAATCGCCTGAGCTGGCAGCGCTGGGTCGGTAATTTCTACCGCGATCATCGCAAGCTGTTGCTGGTCGATCAGAGCATGGCCGTGGTCGGCGGCACCGGTGTCACCGATGAGTTCTGGACGCCGGGCGAAGACGCCAGCGAATGGCACGAAGTGATGGTGGAAATCACCGGTCCTCTGGTCATCGACTGGCAGTTGTTGTTCGATCGCCAATGGATCGCCAACCGCCATCGCCGCGCCTGGAAACCTGCCTCGCATTTCGGTTTGCCGCGATTGCCCCGTGTGCCGCCGATGGGCGAGGGCATGGGCCGGGTCGCGTATGCCGACGCCCGCCAACACCGGGACATCCTGCAATCGCTGGTTCGTGCGCTGAACAGCGGACAAAAGCGAATCTGGCTGGCCACACCGTATTTCCTGCCGACCTGGAAAGTCCGCCGCTCGTTGCGTCGGGCAGCAGCTCGAGGCGTTGATGTGCGTCTGTTGTTGACCGGTCCGCGCACCGATCACCCGTCGGTGCGTTATGCCGGGCATCGTTACTACCCGCGATTGCTCAAGGCCGGGGTGCAGATCTTCGAATACCAGCCGTGTTTCCTGCACCTGAAAATGGTGCTGGTCGATGATTGGGTGAGCATTGGCTCATGCAACTTCGATCACTGGAATTTGCGATTCAACCTGGAAGCCAACCTTGAAGCGCTGGACCCGGGGCTGACACGGGCAGTGGCGGCGAGTTTCGAGCGGGACTTCGCATCGAGCCAGGAAGTCAGCCTGGAGGCCTGGCAACGCCGGCCGCTGTGGCGGCGGGTGAAGCAGAGGATCTGGGGATGGGTGGATCGGCTGGTGGTGAATCTGCTGGATCGTAGAGGCTGATCCCGGTTTTTTGAACACCACAAACCACTGTGGGAGCGAGACCGGCTTGCCGGCGATGAGGCCCTGACATTCAACATCTCAGTTGACTGTCAGGCCGCCATCGCCGGCAAGCCGGTCTCGCTCCCACAGGGAATAGAGGTTGGATCGTGATTTTTTTGTCGACCCATCCCTTGTAGGAGCCAGCAAGCCGGCTCCTACAGGAGATCGGGGGTTACAGGAGTTCGAAGCTCTGCTGCGTCACGTCCTGGGAATCCAGGCCGATCTGCACGTTGAACTTGCCTGGCTCTGCTGCGTACTTCAACTGAGCGTTGAAGAACTTCAGGTCATCCTCGGTGATGGTGAAGTGCACGACTTTCTGTTCACCGGCCTTGAGCGTGATTTTCTGGAAGTTCTTCAGTTCCTTCAGTGGCCGGATCATCGAGCCGGTCACGTCCTGGATGTACAACTGCACCACGGTTTCGCCGTCGCGCTTGCCGGTGTTTTTCACCATGACGCTGGCGTCGAGCTTGCCGGTCTTGTTCAGCGTGGTCGATGACAGGGCCATGTCGGTCAGGCTGAAATCGGTGTAGCTCAGACCGAAGCCGAACGGAAACAGGGGGCCGGTGGTGTCATCGAAATACTGCGAGGTGTAGTTGCCCGGTTTGCCCGGCGTGAACGGCCGGCCAATGCTCAGGTGGTTGTAGTAGGTCGGAATCTGGCCCACCGAACGCGGGAAGGTGATCGGCAGTTTGCCCGACGGGTTGTAGTCGCCGAACAGCACGTCGGCGATGGCGTTGCCGCCTTCAGTGCCGCTGAACCAGGTTTCCAGAATCGCGTCAGCCTGTTCCTTCTCCTGGAGAATCGACAGCGGACGTCCGTTCATCAACACCAGCACCAGTGGTTTTCCAGTGGCCTTCAAGGCGCGAATCAGTTCACGCTGGTTTTCCGGAATATTCAGGTCGGTACGGCTGGAGGACTCGTGGGACATGCCACGGGATTCGCCCACGGCTGCCACCACCACATCGGCATCCTTGGCGGCTTTCACCGCTTCGTCGATCAGCACTTGTGCCGAGCGCGGGTCATCGACCACTTCCGGTGCGTCGAAGTTGAGGAAGTTCAGGTAATCCAGCGCCTTCTTGTCGCTGGTGATGTTGGCGCCACGGGCGTAGATCAGTGTCGACTGCGCACCGAGTGCGGTGGTCATACCGTCGAACAGTGTCACCGATTGCGCAGGGCGACCGTTGGCGGCCCAACTGCCCATCATGTCGATCGGTGCCTTGGCCAACGGACCGACCAGCATGATTTTCGCGGTTTTCTTCAGCGGCAGGGTTTCGCCCTGGTTCTTCAGCAACACCAGGCTGCGGCGCGCAACGTCGCGGGCCTCGGCGCGGTGCAGGCGGCTGTCGGCGTTAGTGTCGACCGGATCATCTTCAGCCTTGCCGATGCGCAGGTACGGATCCTTGAACAGGCCCATGTCGTACTTGGCATCGAGCACCGCTCGCACAGCATTATCGATGTCGCTCTGCTGGATCTCGCCGGCCTTGAGCAGCCCTGGCAGCTCCTTGCCGTAGAGCGTGTCGTTCATGCTCATATGAATGCCGGCCTTGATCGCCAGCTTCGCGGCTTCGCGGCCATCAGCGGCAACGCCGTGCTTGATCAGCTCGAAAATCGCCCCGTGGTCGCTGACCGCCAGGCCTTTGAAGCCCCATTCCTTGCGCAACAGGTCGTTCATCAGCCAGGTGTTGGCGGTGGCCGGTATGCCGTTGATCGAGTTCAACGCGACCATGACCCCACCAGCACCGGCGTCAATCGCGGCGCGGTACGGTGGCAGGTAATCCTGGTACATCTTGACCGGGCTCATGTCGACGACGTTGTAGTCGCGACCGCCCTCGACCGCGCCATACAAGGCGAAGTGCTTGACGCTGGCCATAATGCTGTCGGCCGCGTTCGCGCCGGCGCCCTGGAATGCCTTGACCATCACGCCGGCGATGCGCGACACGAGATAGGTGTCTTCACCGAAACCTTCGGAAGTACGGCCCCAGCGCGGGTCACGGGAGATGTCGACCATCGGCGCAAAAGTGAGGTCGACGCCGTCCGACGCAGCTTCCTTGGCGGCGATGCGCCCGGACAGGCCGATGGCGTCCATGTCCCAGCTCGAGGCCAAGGCGATAGGGATCGGGAAAATCGTGCGGTGGCCGTGGATCACGTCGTAGGCGAAGAACATCGGGATCTTCAACCGGCTGCGCATCGCCGCGTCCTGCATCGGACGGTTTTCCGGGCGGGTGATCGAGTTGAACGTACCGCCGATGTTACCGGCGGCAATTTCCTTGCGGATCAGCTCCCGAGGCATTTCCGGGCCGATGCTGATCAGGCGCAACTGGCCGATTTTTTCATCGAGGGTCATCTGCTTCATCAGGTTGCTGATGAAAGCGTCCTTGTTTTCCAGAGGTGTGGGCGTCGTGGCGGCCAATACGTTATGACTGGCCAGGCTGACGAACAGGCCCAGCAAACACAGCTTCTTCATGAATGGTTTTCTCAAAAGCCCAAACGGCAGTGAATATGCGCCGGTCAGCCAAAATTTAGGGAGCGACTATTGTTGTTCAAGTAAATGCGGGCACACTTGCGCAGTGTTTTCGCGCAGGGGCATCTTTTAGCCCATTGGCTCGATGCAATCCAGTAGCGGCGGCAGATTATGCCCGAAGTGTCCGGTCAGGAGGTTGCTGGTTGTTTTTTCAACGGAATGTGCACGGGAGCGTCAACCAGATGAATGTACGACATCACACTCGGTCGAGCCTGCAGGTCGCAGCCTTGATGTTGCTGACCACGTTGCTGGCCGGTTGCGGCATCAACAATATTCCGACCCTCGACGAACAGGCCAAGGCCGCCTGGGGCCAGGTGCAGAACCAGTACCAGCGCCGCGCCGACCTGATCCCCAACCTGGTGGAAACCGTCAAGGGCTATGCGAAACACGAAGAGGAAACCCTGACTGCGGTGATTGAAGCCCGGGCCAAGGCGACGTCCATTCAGGTGGATGCCAGCACCCTCGACAACCCCGAGAAACTCAAGCAGTTCCAGCAGGCGCAGGATCAGTTGACCGGTGCCTTGAGCCGTTTGATGGTGGTGTCCGAGCGTTACCCGGACCTCAAGGCCAACCAGAATTTCCTGGCGTTGCAATCGCAACTGGAAGGCACCGAGAATCGCATCGCCGTGGCGCGTCGGGATTTCATTCTCGCGGTGCAGAACTACAACACCGAAATCCGCACTTTCCCGGGCCGCTTGTGGCACACCGTGATGTACAGCGACTTGCCGATCCGCGAAACCTTTGAAGCCACCACCCCCGGTGCCGAGAAAGCACCTGAAGTGAAGTTCTGACCGGCTTGAAGCATTACCACGGATGAGGTTGCCAATGCGCGTGTTGAATGTGGGCCTGGCGCTGTTGCTTTGGGTGTTTGCTACCACGGCCCAGGCCGAGCTGAAGTTTCCGGAGCTGACCGGGCGGGTGGTGGACAACGCCGGGATGATCGAGCCGTCGGTGCGCGAGCAGCTGACGCAACAGCTCAATGCCCATGAAAAGGCCACCGGCGAGCAGTTGGTGGTGGTGACGTTGCCGGACTTGCAGGGCGCCGAGATTGCCGACTTCGGTTACCAACTCGGGCGTCATTGGGGCATCGGCCAGAAGGACAAGAACAATGGCGCGCTGCTGATCGTTGCGCGCGATGAGCGCAAGCTGCGGATCGAAGTCGGTTATGGCCTGGAGGATCGCCTGACCGATGCGCAGAGTTCGGTGATCATCAACCAGGTGATCACCCCGGCGTTCAAGGCCGGTAACTTCAGCAAGGGCATCAGCGACGGGGTCGCGGCGATGCTGGTGGTGTTGGGCGGCAGCCCGCTGGATGAACCGTCGACTATTTATGAGTCGGGCGGCGATCAGGACGGTGATTTTGTTTCCCGACACCCGGGGATTTTCGTGTTTCTGGTGGTGCTGTTCATCCTGACGATATTCGTCTTGCAGATGTTCGGGATTCTGCCGGCGGGCCGAGGCGGGTCGGGTGGTTCGAGTGGTGGTTTCGGCGGTGGTGGTTTTGGCGGCGGCGGTGGAGGCGGGGGCTTCAGCGGCGGCGGGGGCAGTTTCGGGGGCGGCGGTTCGTCGGGCGGCTGGTGATAACAATAATGAACGAGCACTTTAAGACATGGCATTACTGACTGAACACGAACAACGCAAAGTCGCCGAGGCAATCGCCCGGGTCGAGCGCGACACCGATGCCGAGCTGGTGACGGTGCTTGCAGCCCGCGCCGACGACTATGCGTACATCCCGCTGCTATGGGCCAGCCTGCTGGCGCTGGTGGTGCCGGGTGTCGTGCATTATTTGACCGGCTGGCTGACCATGCACAGCCTGCTGCTGGTGCAATGGCTCACCTTCATTGTGCTGTGCCTGGTGTTCCGTATTCCGAAAGTCACCACGCACCTGATCCCGCGCTCGGTACGTCACTGGCGCGCCTCGAACCTGGCGCGCCGGCAGTTCCTGGAGCAAAACCTGCACCACACCGTCGGCAGCACCGGCATGCTGATTTTCGTTTGCGAGGCCGAGCGCTATGTGGAAATCCTGGTGGACGAAGGTATTTCCAAACGGCTGGATAACAAAAACTGGGACGCCATTGTGGCGGCGTTCACCCAGCAGGTGAAACAGGGGCAGACGTTGCAGGGCTTTGTGACGTGCGTGGAAGCGTGCGGTGAGCTGCTCAAGGTGCACGTGCCGGTGACGCATGTGCGCAATGAGTTGCCGAACCGGTTGGTGGTTCTAGGCTGAATTCCTGGCCGCGACGCTTTCCCTGTGGGAGCGGGCTTGCTCGCGAAGGCGTCGTGTCAGCCGGCATCAATGTTGGATTGAGCACCGCCTTCGCGAGCAAGCCCGCTCCCACAGGGGATGTGTGCCGTTCGGGAAATTAGCCGTGCCCTGAACGGCCATCCCCCCTAAAATACCCGCCATTCCCAATTCGCTCCGCCCGAGGCCGTTTTTTCCATGTCCGTCACCGCCACTCCCGCCAGCCTCGCGCCGGATCACCACGCCCAGTTCATCGACCTGCTGCAAACCAACCTCGACGCCAATGCCTTCATCAAACTGGTGCTGGCCAAGTACGTCGGCACCGAAGCGGATCTGCAACGGCTGATCATCAAGCAACTGACGGTCAAGGATCAGCCTTGCCTGTCCTTCGTCTACCGCTACAAAACCCGCGACATCACCAAGAACCTGCCGCTGGCCGAGGGCGTGGCGACCATCGCCGCGTTGCTGCCGGCCTCGTTCAAAAATGCGCATTTGTTGTCGCTGACCGACGAAGCCCAGCTCGAATACAGCAAAAAGGGCAAGTCTTCACTGTTCAAGAGCAAACCTCAGCAATTGCGCGAAGTGCCGTCCGCCGAGCACAACCGCGAGAAAAACCGCTTCCTCGACTTCAGCCGACCGTTCCTCGCCGACCTCGGTGTGACCAACAGCAAGCACGAGCTCATCCCGGCGATGTCGCGCAAGTGGAAGCAGATCAACAAGTTCATCGAAGTCTTCAGCCATGCCCTGACCACTTCGCCGCTGGCGCTGGACAAACCGGTGCGGGTCGCGGACTTCGGTTCGGGCAAGGGCTACCTGACGTTCGCGATCCACGACTATTTGCGCAACACCCTGAACGCCGAAGGCGAAGTGACCGGCGTCGAGCTGCGTGAAGAAATGGTCAACCTGTGCAACGCCGCCGCCGCGAAACTGGAACACCCGGGGCTGGTGTTCAAGTGCGGTGACGTGCGCAGTGTGGCGCCGAGCGAGCTGGACGTGATGATCGCGCTGCATGCCTGCGACATCGCCACTGATTATGCGATCCACACCGGCATTCGTTCCGGCGCGTCGATCATCATGTGCTCGCCGTGCTGCCACAAGCAGATCCGCCTGCAAATCCAGAGCCCGGCGCTGCTCAAGCCGATGCTGCAATACGGTTTGCACCTGGGTCAGCAAGCGGAAATGGTCACCGACAGTTTGCGTGCGTTGTTCCTTGAAGCCTGCGGTTATGAAACCAAGGTGTTCGAGTTCATCTCACTGGACCACACCAACAAGAACAAGATGATCCTGGCGGTCAAGCGCGCCGAGCCGGTGGACCCGGCCCAGTTGTTGGTGAAGATTCAGGAGCTGAAGGATTTCTACCACATCACCGAACATTGCCTGGAAACCCTGCTGCGCGCTGACAATTACCTCTGAAACACCTTGTAGGAGCCGGCTTGCCGGCGATGGCGATTTCACGGACGCCATCGCCGGCAAGCCGGCTCCTACAGGATTGAGTTGTGTCAGTGCATTCGGAGGCGGTCAGGGTTATGCAGTGGCAATACGTGCAGGTTTGACCGCCGTTTTACGCCCCAACATCACCGTCACGATCACCCCGGCAGCAAACAGCCAGGTGATCGGCTCGATGTGTTCACCGAAGAACATCGCCGAAAACGCGATGGTGAAGAAGATCTGCAACAGCTGGATCTGACTGACCCGGGCAATGCCACCCATGGCCAACCCGGCGTACCAGGCGAAGAAGCCGATGAACTGCGAGAACAGCGAAACATAACCAAAGGCCCACCAGGTCTTGGCCGAAATTTCGCCCTGGTGTTGCAGCGCCAGGTACACCACCGGTCCGATCAACAGTGGCGTCGACAGCACCAGCGCCCAGCAGATCACCTGCCAGCCACCCATCTCCTTGGCCAAGCGACCCCCTTCGGCATACCCCAGACCGCCTACGGCAATCGCGCCGAGCATCAGCAAATCACCGGCCTGAATGCTCCCGGCACCGCTGATCAACGCGTAACCCAGCACCAGCGCACTGCCCAGCGCGGCGCAGGCCCAGAAGGCTTTCGACGGGCGTTCGTGGGACAACCACGCGGCGTACAGCGCCACGCACAAGGGTTGCAGGCCGTTGACCAGTGCGCCGTGGGACGCGGGCAAGGTTTGCATCGCCCAGGCGGATAAAACCGGGAAGCCAAGGATCACGCCGGCGATCACCAGCGTCAGGCCTTTGACCTGTTTCCAGGTCGGCCATTTTTCCCGGCGCCACAGCAACAACAGCGCCGCCGGAATCGCCGCGAACAGCGCACGTCCGAGGCCATTGAGCAACGGATGGAGTTCCTGCACGACGATCCGTGTGAAGGGCAGGGTCAGGCTGAAAATCACAACGCCGAGCAGGCCGAGGGCCATGCCGGTGTTTTCGCGCGTGGACATGAGGGCAACCAGAATCGAGGGTGGTGGGAAGTGTCTTCATCTAGCCATAAACCGTGCTGGCTGCGGTGTTACAGCTAGGCGCAGAGTTATCCGTACAGTTTGAGGGCCCCTTCGCGGGCAAGCCTCGCTCCTACAGGTTTTGTGCCGAGCGCAATACCGCGACCAACCGAAATCCTGTGGGAGCGAGGCTTGCCCGCGAAGAACGATAACGCGGTCCATCAGGTAGTAGCTGGTTATTACCCGACCCTCTGGATAACGACTACCTTGAATACTCCTAAGCATTTCCCCAGAGGAGTCCTCCCCATGGCTGCCAAGAAAATCCTGATGCTGGTCGGCGATTACGTCGAAGACTATGAAGTGATGGTGCCGTTCCAGGCATTGCTGATGGTCGGCCACACGGTGCACGCGGTGTGCCCGGACAAATCCACCGGCCAGACCGTGCGCACGGCGATCCACGACTTCGAAGGCGACCAGACCTACAGCGAAAAGCCCGGCCATCTGTTTGCCTTGAACTTCGATTTTGCCAAGGTTGCTGAAGCCGACTACGACGCGCTGCTGATCCCCGGCGGTCGTGCCCCGGAATACCTGCGCCTGAACGAAAAAGTCCTGGAGCTGGTGCGTGCCTTCGACAAGGCCGGCAAACCGATCGCCGCCGTGTGCCATGGTGCGCAATTGCTGGCGGCGGCGGGAGTTCTGGAAGGTCGCGAATGCAGCGCCTACCCGGCTTGCGCACCGGAAGTACGCTTGGCCGGCGGTACGTTTATCGATATCCCGGTGACGGAAGGTCACGTTCAAGGCAATCTGGCCACTGCTCCGGCCTGGCCGGCCCACCCGAGCTGGCTCGCCGGTTTCCTCGGGTTGCTGGGCACCAAAATCACGCTGTAACGAGGGACTTTTTCATGTGCGAGCTCTACGTCAAGGCCGACCCGATTCTGTACGAATCGCGCTCCCGCTCGCTGCGCATCTGCGGGGTGGTCACCACCCTGCGGCTGGAGAATCAGTTCTGGGACATCCTCAGCGAAATCGCCGAGGTCGACGGCATGACCACCAACCAGTTGATCGCCAAGCTGTATGAAGAGGTGATGGATTACCGCGGGGAGGTGGTGAATTTCGCTTCGTTCTTGCGGGTGAGTTGTACGCGGTATTTGTCGCAACGGCGGGTGCAGGCGCCGGAGTTGTCGGTGGTTCGTGCGGTGGTGAAATAGCGTAGACCGTGTCGATCCATTCGCGGGCAAGCCTCGCTCCTACAGGGGAACGCGTTCCTGTAGGAGCGAGCGGTGCGACGATTCGACTTGCCCGCGAAGAGGCCGGTTCAGGCGACAAAAATCCATGGCTGGTCTTTACTCTGAAGCGCGAAACCCCTCAATCGCCAAGGAGAAAAATTATGTCTGGATGGTATGAGTTGAGCAAAACCAGCAACGGCCAGTTTCGCTTCGTGCTGAAAGCGGCGAATGCCGAAACCATTCTGAACAGCGAGCACTACACCACTCGCAGCGCCGCCGAAAACGGCATCGCCTCAGTGCAGAAGAACAGCCCGCTGGATGAGCGCTACGAGAAAAAGACTACCAAGGATGGCCATCCGTATTTCAACCTCAAGGCCGCCAACCACGAGATCATCGGCAGCAGCGAGGCCTATTCTTCCGAGGCTGCGCGGGAAAAAGGCATCGCCAGCGTGAAGACCAACGGCCCGACCACCGTGATCAAGGACAAGACCTTGCCGGTGCTCTAAAAAACCACACAAAACCCTGTAGGAGCCGGCTTGCTGGCGATCGCGAAGGGTCAGTCGATAAAGAAGTTGACTGACCCACCGCGATCGCCAGCAAGCCGGCTCCTACAGGTTTGGTGATCAGCGCAACGCGTTCAGCAGTGCCTGCAACTGACTCTGCCCAGCCTCACCCAACGGAAACACCGGCAACCGTGGATCCCCCACCTCCAGCCCGGTCGCACGCAAACCGGCCTTGATCGTTGCCGGTAACCCACCCTTCAAAATGAAGTCCAGCAACGGCAACTGGCGATAGAACAGTTCACGCGCCTTGCTCAAATCGTTGGCCAATACCGCTTCATACAAATCGAGATTGAGCTGCGCAATCAGGTTCGGCGCCGCCGTACACCAGCCTTTCGCACCCGCTGCAAAAGCCTCCAGCGCCAGCGGATTGCAGCCGTTGTAGAACGGCACCTGACCTTCGCCGAGCCGTTGCAATTGGTGCATGCGCTGGATGTCGCCGGTGCTCTCCTTGACCATGGTCACGTTGTCCACGGCGTTGACGATGCGCAGGATCAGGTCGACCGACATGTCCGTGCCGCTGGTGGCCGGGTTGTTGTAGAGCATGATCGGTACGCCGATGCTGTCGCCGATGGCGCGGTAGTGGGCGAGGATTTCCGCCTCGCTGAGTTTCCAGTAAGACGTCGGCAAGACCATCACCACGTCGGCGCCATGGGCTTCGGCGAAACGTGCGCGGCGCACCGCTTTGGCGGTGGTCAGGTCGGATACGCTGACGATGGTCGGCACCCGTTTGGCCACGTGCTTGATGCTGAACTCGCTGACCTGGTCCCACTCCGCGTCGCTCAGGTAGGCGCCTTCGCCGGTGCTGCCCAGCGGCGCGATCGAGTGGACGCCGTCGTCGATCAGGCGGTCGATGGAACGTCCGAGCGCGTCGAGATCAACGCCTTCGCCATTGGCGGTGAACGGGGTGATGGTGTAGCCGATGATGCCGTGAATCGTTGGGGTCGACATGGCGACGCTCCTCTTGAAAATGCGTGGGTTCAGTTCAGGCAATCGGCGTGTTGGCGCAGGTTCTGCCGAGCGTAGTAGTTGAACGCAGCGCCATGGCGCTTGGGTTTCGAGATCCAGTCGTGCGCTTCACGGCCCAGTTCCGGAATGATCGGCTTGATGGTCCCGGCGCTCATGGCCAACAGTTGCAGCTTCGCGGCGCGTTCGATCAGTTGCGCGATCACACAGGCTTCTTCGATGGTCGTGCCGGTGGACAACTGACCGTGGTGCGACAGCAGGACCGCGCGCTTGTCGCCGAGGGCGCCGGCAATCAGCTCGCCTTCTTCGTTACCGACCGGCACACCCGGCCAGCCTTCGAGAAACGCGCAATCGTCGTAGAGCGGGCAGAGGTCCATGTGGGAAATCTGTAGCGGCACTTCGAGCATCGACAGCGCCGCGACGTGCGTCGGGTGCGTGTGGATGATGCAATTCACGTCCGGCCGGGCGCGGTACACCCAACTGTGGAAACGGTTGGCCGGGTTGGGCATGCCGTGGCCTTCAAGCACTTCCAGGTCTTCGTTGACCAGCAGCAGGTTGCTGGCGGTGATTTCGTCGAAACCCAGGCCCAGTTGTTGAGTGTAGTAAGTGCCGGGCTGCGGGCCACGGGCGGTGATCTGCCCGGCCAGGCCGGAGTCGTGGCCGTGCTCGAACAGAATGCGGCAGGTCAGGGCCAGCTTTTGCCGGTCGGTCCACGTATTATCTGCCAGGGTATTTTGCATCTGGGTCAGCGCTTGCTTGACCAGTTGCTCTTTGGGTAGTGCTAAGGTCTTGGCCATATCGGTGTCCTTTGGGTGGTTCAATGGACGTCGGATTTGCCGTTCACTCGTTGCTCGCAAGGCCTTGGTGAATGCAAATGACACAAATGATGCTATATGACACTTTGTGTCATTGGCAAGGATGAATCGTTGCCTCCTCGATGGATTAATCGTTCTGCATGTCTATCCGTTTGAAATTACTGAGAAAAAAACTGGGCGTGACGCTCGAGGCCCTGGCTGAAAAATCCGGGATGACCAAGAGTTATCTGTCGAAAGTCGAGCGCGGGTTGAATACGCCGTCCATCGCGGCTGCGCTGAAGCTGGCCAAGGCGCTGAACGTCAAGGTCGAGGAATTGTTCTCCGAAGACAGCGTCAGCCTCGACAGCTACAGCCTGGTGCGCAGCCATGAGCGTCAGTCGCTGGCGGCCAATGATGAGAGCCCCGGCTATGCGGTGCTGGCGCATCAGGTGAGTGAGCGCAGTCTGCTGCCGTTTATCATTTATCCGCCGTTCGAATTCGCGGACAAAACCTTCAAGGAACACGTGGGGGAGGAGTTTCTGTTTGTCCACGAAGGGCAGGTGGAAGTGGACTTCATGAACGAGCGCGTGCTGCTAGAGCGCGGTGATGCGCTGCACTTCAATGCGCAGAAACCGCACCGGATCCGCTCAGTGGGCGAGGTTCAGGCGCAGTTGCTGGTGGTGGTGCATAGCGCTGAAGAGTGAGCTGCATAACACCGCGCACCCCTGTAGGAGCCGGCTTGCTGGCGATAGCGGTGGGTCAATCAACATCTGCATTGACTGACCCACCGCCATCGCCAGCAAGCTGGCTCCTACAGGACCGGTGTTACACCTCGACGGGAACGGTGAGCTTGGGACTTCCAAGCGCATGCGTCTTCGAATCAAAAAACCGCAACTCACACCCGGTCCCCTCAAACACCTTCGCGTAATGCCGCTTCTGATGCTGGATAAACGCCTTGCTGCGCGGATAAATCGAAATCGCCACCACCTTGGGTTTCGCCTGGCGCAGCGCATGAATGATGTGGCTGTCCTGCTCGCCCAGCGCATGCCCAAAGACGCACAACCCCTCGGCATGCCCCAATAACTGGTCATAGCAAAACGACAGATAATCCGAGCTGCGGATAGTCTTGAGCTTGTCTGCGCTCGGCCCTTCGTTCACAAACAGCGGCACGTCATCCAGCGTCTTGATCGTGTTGTTGATCGCAAAGCTGCCCAGCAGCGTGCCTTCGGTCGACATCAGTTTGCGCGCCGTGCCGTCCTGATTGCGCACCAGATGCAAACCGCCGTGCAGGTACAGCAGACGGGTTTTATCGGTCGCCGTGGCGCTCAAATCAAACCCTGGCTCGGCACCCTGGAACAGGTCGGTGATCGCATCCGGCTGGTGCTGGATCGCCCAGTAGTTGAGCAAGTCGTAATTGGTGGTGAACACCGTCCGGTAACGGCCCAGTTCCTGATTGATCGTCGCCAGTGTCGAAGGCACCACCAGTCGCCACGGGATGTGCACCGCGTGCACGGTGTTGATCAGCGCTTCCTTGATCGCGTAGTAGCGATTGCGCGGCGCGGCGGAGCTGACGGCCAGGGCCTTGTTCACCCGGCTGGTGGTTTTCAGCGCACCCAGCACCTGCTCGAAACTGCGCGTTTGCATCGCATCGAACACGCTGAGCTCGGACTGGCTCAGGGGTTTTTCTTCGACGGTGCGGGCGTTTTCGAACAGCGAGTCGTAGCCGAAATCGTCCCAGACCGCGCGGCTGGCGCCGTTGCCCACCAGCAGGCCGCTGATCGAGGCGGTGGCGCGCAGGGCGTTCCAGTCTTCAAGTTGGGCATCGACATCCTGGAAATCGGTCATTGCGGTCGTCGTCTCAAAAAGCAAAAGGTCGGATGGGCGGCGACTTTATCACGACCCGGACTTGAGCCAGATCAAGTTAACGTCGGGCCGATGGGTCGATCCTGTGGGTATCCGCCGGATCGAACCGCCGATACGGCCCAGACCTGGAGATTCGCCATGAGCAGCACGTTTTTCATCCCCGCCGTGAACATCATGGGTATTGGTTGCCTCGACGAGGCCATGGACGCCATCGGCAAGTACGGTTTTAAAAAGGCGCTGATCGTCACCGACGCCGGGCTGGCCAAGGCGGGCGTGGCTGCGATGATCGCCGAGAGGCTGGCAATGAAAGACATCGACTCGGTCATCTTCGACGGCGCCAAGCCCAACCCGAGCATCGCCAACGTCGAGAGCGGGCTGGGCCTGCTCAAGGAAAGTCGCTGTGATTTCGTGGTGTCGCTGGGCGGTGGTTCGCCCCACGACTGCGCCAAAGGCATCGCGTTGTGCGCGACCAATGGCGGGCAGATTCGCGATTACGAAGGCGTCGATCAATCCGAGAAGCCGCAACTGCCGTTGATCGCCATCAACACCACCGCCGGCACCGCCAGCGAGATGACGCGCTTCTGCATCATCACTGACGAAACCCGTCACGTGAAAATGGCCATCGTCGACCGCAACGTCACGCCGCTGCTGTCGGTCAACGACCCGGCGCTGATGGTCGCCATGCCCAAGAGCCTGACCGCCGCCACCGGCATGGACGCGCTGACCCACGCCATCGAAGCCTACGTGTCCACTGCTGCCAACCCGATCACCGATGCCTGCGCGCTGAAGGCGATGACGCTGATCAGCAGCAACCTGCGCCTGGCCGTGCGCGATGGCAGCGACCTGGCCGCGCGGGAAAACATGGCTTACGCACAGTTCCTCGCGGGCATGGCGTTCAATAATGCGTCCCTTGGCTACGTGCATGCCATGGCGCACCAGTTGGGTGGTTTCTACGACTTGCCCCATGGCGTCTGTAACGCCGTGCTGTTGCCGCATGTGCAAAGCTTCAACGCGCTGGTGTGCGCCGAGCGCCTGACCGACGTGGCCCACGCAATGGGCGCCGATATTCGCGGCTTCAGCCCGGAAGAGGGCGCGCAGGCAGCCATCACGGCGATCCGCAGCCTGGCCAGGGATGTGGAAATTCCCGCCGGATTGCGTGAACTCGGTGCCCGCCTCAACGACATCCCGACGCTCGCCAGCAACGCCTTGAAAGACGCGTGCGGCGTGACCAACCCACGTGCAGCGGATCAGCGGCAGATCGAGGAGATTTTCCGCAGCGCGTTTTGACGGTCGCACGGTTCGGGCGCAAAGGACGCTATGCTGCGTCTTCGCCCGAACCGACATCGCCGAGCCCTCCATGCTGCAAAAAAGCCTGATCCGCCGCCTCGATCTGATGACCCTTCAACTGTTTGTCGCCGTCCACGAAGAAGGCACGCTGACCCGTGCCGCTGCGCGCGAAGCGATTGCGGTGTCGGCGGCGAGCAAGCGGTTGATGGAGTTGGAGGAGGCGCTGGGCATCAGTCTGTTTGTGCGTCAGGCCAAGGGCATGACCCTGACACCGGCCGGCGAAACCCTGTTGCACCATGCTCGGCAGATGTTGTTCAACGTCGAGAAAATGGGCCTGGAGTTAGGCGAGCACAGCCACGGTATTCGCGGCTATGTGCGGATGCTCGCCAACCTGTCGGCGATCATTCAATTCCTGCCGGAAGACCTGCGGGACTTTTCCGAACGTCATCCGCAGGTCAAGACCGACCTCGAAGAACGCCCCAGCAGCGGGGTGATTCAAGGGGTGTTGGATGGCGTGGCGGACCTCGGGATCTGTTCCAGCGACAGCGATGTGAAAGGTCTGCACAGCGTGCTGTATCGCCAGGACAAACTGGTGGTGTTGATGCTGCCGGATCATCCCTTGGCCAGCCGTTCCAGCCTGGCGTTCGCCGATACGCTGGACAGCGATTACGTCGGCCTGCACGCCGCCAGTTCCATCAACATGCGCACCCACGCAGCCGCGCGGCAGGCGGGCAAAGTGCTGCGGCTGCGGATTCATGTGCCGGGGTTCGATGCGATGTGCCGGATGGTCCAGGCCAACATGGGCATCGGGATTTTGCCGCAGAAGGCTTACGAGTTGTTTGGCCGGGCGCTGGGGTTGCATGCGGTGCCGTTGACGGATGACTGGTCGGATCGGGCGTTGATCATCGTCGTGCGCGATGAAGCGGCGTTGTCGCCGGTGAGCCGGATGTTGTTTGAGCAGTTGCGCGGGCAGGGTTGAGATTATTGTTGGCAGGTCCGACCCCTTCGCGGGCAAGCCTCGCTCCTACAGGGATCTCGCAAACCTGTAGGAGCGAGGCTTGCCCGCGAAGACTGATCTGAGGTCGCGACAATCTTCCAGAGCGTTCGCGTTTGGCGAACGCCCGTTGCCAACTGAAGGTTGGATTCCATTCCCCTCGCTCCTCTAGCCTTGGCGCATATTCCAAGAACAAGAGGTACCCCGCGATGACTGCCCCCCTGAGCGCAATCAAAGTGATCGAAATCGGCACGCTGATTGCCGCGCCGTTCGCCGCGCGCATGCTCGCCGAGTTCGGCGCCGAAGTGATCAAGATCGAAGCCATGGGCCAGGGCGACCCCCTGCGCAAATGGCGCAAACTGCACGAAGGCACCTCGCTGTGGTGGTACCTGCAATCGCGCAACAAGAAGTCCCTGGCGCTGAACCTGAAATCCCCTGAAGGCATTGAACTGGTCAAGCAACTGGCGACCAGCGCCGACGTGCTGATCGAAAACCTGCGTCCCGGCGCCCTGGAAAAACTCGGCCTGGGCTGGGACGTGCTGCACGCGCTCAATCCCAACCTGACGCTGGTACGCATTTCCGGTTACGGCCAGACCGGCCCCTACCGCGACCGCCCGGGTTTCGGCGCCATCGGCGAGGCCATGGGCGGCATTCGCTACACCACCGGCACCCCCGGTTCGCCGCCGGCGAGGGTGGGTGTCAGCCTCGGTGATTCCCTGGCGTCTTTGCACGCGGTGATTGGTGCGTTGATGTCGCTGATGCGGGTCAAGACCGGGCAGGGCGGGGGGCAAGTGGTCGATGTGTCGCTGGCTGAAAGCGTGTTCAATGTCATGGAAAGCCTGGTGCCGGAATACGACATGCTCGGCCATGTTCGCGAACGCAGCGGCGGTGCCTTGCCGGGCATCGCGCCGTCCAACACCTACCTGACGGCCGATGGCGCCTACGTGGTGATCGCCGGCAACAGTGACCCGATCTACAAGCGTTTGATGGAGGTGATCGGTCGCCGCGATCTGGCCGAAGCGCCTGAGTTTGCCCACAACGATGGCCGCGCATTGAAAAGTAATGTGCTCGACGCCGCCATCACCCACTGGACCAGCAGCCTGCCCATCGATGACGTGCTGGCGGCGCTGGAAGCCGCTGAAGTACCGGTCGGGCGCATCTATTCCGTGGCCGACATCGTCGCCGACCCGCACTATCAGGCGCGGGACATGTTGCTCAGCGCCGACCTGCCCGGTGGCGCGAAAGTGAAGATGCCGGGCATCGTGCCCAAACTTTCCGAAACCCCCGGCGGCGTGAACTGGTCGGGGCCGGGCCTGGGCCAGCACACCGACGGGATTCTCGCGGGGCTGGGCCTGACGGATGCGGACATCGAACGCCTGAAAACTGAAGGGGTGGTGCAATGATCACTGATTTTTCCGAGACCCTGATCGTTCAGGAAGTCTCCCCGCGCGACGGCTTGCAGATAGAGCCGACCTGGGTGGAAACGGTCGACAAAATCGCGTTGATCGATCAGCTGTCACTGGCTGGATTCAGCCGCATCGAAGCCGGCTCGTTCGTGTCGCCCAAAGCCATTCCCGCCCTGCGCGATGGCGAGCTGGTGTTCAAGGGCATTACCCGCTAACCGGGGGTGATCTATGTCGCGTTGATCCCCAACCTCAAGGGCGCGCAACGGGCGTTGGCGTGCCGCGCCGATGAGCTGAACCTGGTGATGTCCGCCAGCCAGACCCACAACCTGGCCAACATGCGCATGCGTTGCGAAGCTTCATTGGCGGCGTTCGGCGAGATCGTGCAATACGTGGGAGACACCAAGGTGCGATTGAACGGCAGCATCGCCACCACTTTCGGTTGCCCGTTCGAGGGCAAGATCGATGAGGACCGCGTGCTGCAAATCGTCGATGAATATCAGGAACTCGGGATTCAGGGCGTCACCTTGGCCGACACCACTGGCATGGCCAATCCACGGCAGGTGGATCGGCTGGTGCGGCGGGTGTTGCAGCGGGTTTCGCCAGCGGATCTGACCCTGCATTTCCACAACACCCGCGGCCTAGGCTTGTGCAACGTGCTGGCGGCTTACGAGGCGGGTGCCCGACGCTTCGACGCGGCCCTCGGCGGGCTCGGTGGTTGCCCGTTCGCACCCGGCGCCTCGGGCAATATCTGCACCGAAGACCTGGTCAACCTGTGCGATGAAGTCGGCATTCATACCGGCATTGATCTGCCGTTGTTATTGAAGCTTTCGCGAGGATTGCCCGCGCTGCTCGGCCACGAAGTCCCCGGCCAACTGGCCAAGGCCGGCCGCAATTGCGACCTGCACCCGTTGCCTTCCTGACCCACCCAACACCCCTGTAGGAGCCGGCTTGCCGGCGATGAGGCCGGAAAATCCAATATAGGTGTCTCCTGACCCACCGCCACCGCCATCGCCAGCAAGCTGGCTCCTACAGAAAACAGCATCCCAACCAGACAACAAAAACAATCGGACACCCACGGGAAGTCCGCCTGGAGAAACAGCATGAGCCTTAACGTACTGGAGGCGGGCGCGAGCCCGTCCGTTAGCCACGACGAAGAAAAAGCCCTGGTCAGCAAAGTCGCCTGGCGCCTGATGCCGCTGATCATGGTCTGCTACCTGTTCGCCTTTTTCGACCGCATCAACATCAGCTTCGCCAAGTTCCAGTTGCAGGCCGACCTGAGCCTGAGCGACACCGCGTACGGCCTCGGCGCCGGGCTGTTCGTGGTCGGTTACGTGATCTTCGAAGTGCCGAGCAACATGATGCTGTACAAGGTCGGCGCCCGGCGCTGGATCGCCCGAATCATGATGTCCTGGGGCCTTGCGACGGCGGCGATGGTCTTCGTCAACAGCGAATGGCAGTTCTACGCGCTGCGCTTCGTGATCGGCGCGATGGAAGCGGGTTTTGCGCCGGGCGTCCTGTATTACCTGACGCTGTGGTTCCCGCAGCATTATCGTGGGCGCATCACCTCGATGCTGTTCCTGTCATCAGCATTTGCCGGGCTGGTCGGCGCACCGTTCTCCGGGTTGGTGCTGCAACACCTCGATGGTTTCCTGGACATGCGCGGCTGGCATTGGCTGTTTCTGCTCGGCGGCGTGCCGTGCATCGGCCTTGGTTTGCTGGTGCTGACCTTGCTCAAGGACCGCATCGAAGATGCCCATTGGCTGACACCGTCGGAGAAGACGTTGCTGGCCAGCCGCATCGCTCACCACGAACCGCACAAGAGTGGTGGCTCGCTGCTCGCCGCGCTGCGGATTCCCGGTTTTCTCACGCTGGGGCTGATCTACTTCCTGATTCAGGTGGCGTCCTACGGCTTGAACTTCTGGGCACCGCAACTGATCCGCAGTGCAGGCACTGAGAGCCCGGTGATGATCGGTTTGCTGACCGCGATTCCGTACATCTGCGGCGCGATCAGCATGGTGGTGATCGGGCGGTTGTCCGACTCGACCGGCGAGCGGCGCAAGTTTGTCGCCGGGCTGGTGGCGGTGGGCGCGCTGGGGTTCTTCTGTGCCGGGATCTTCGCCAACCACACGACCTTCCTGATCGTCGCGCTGGGCTTGCTCGGCGCCGGGATCATCGCCTCGATTCCGAGCTTCTGGACCCTGCCACCGAAACTGCTGGCCGGTGCCGGCGCAGGGGCTGCGGGCGGGATCGCGGTGATCAACACCCTCGGCCAGTTCGGCGGCATCGTCAGCCCGGTCATGGTCGGGCGCATCAAAGACCTGACCGGCAGCACCACACCGGCGCTGTACGTCATCGGCGTCTGCGCGCTGATCGCGGTTGCGCTGTTGTTGTGGGGGTTACCGCAAAAACTGCGCACACTCGACAAGTTCTAGGGAAGTCCACAACCCTGTAGGAGCCGGCTTGCCGGCGATGGGTCCCTCGAAAACCGCATTGCAACTTCAGACCGCCATCGCTGGCAAGCCAGCTCCCACAGAACCGCAGCGTGCAGGCAGTAACGATCGCTCCCAAAACACGCACAACCCTGTAGGAGCCGGCTTGCCGGCGATGGGGCCCTCGAAAACGGCATTGCAATCTCAGACCGCCATCGCTGGCAAGCCAGCTCCCACAGGACCGCAGCGTGCAGGCAGTAACGATCGCTCCCAAAGCACGCACAACCCTGTAGGAGCCGGCTTGCCGGCGATGGGTCCCTCGAAACAGCATTGCAATCTCAGACCGCAATCGCTGGCAAGCCAGCTCCTACAAGACCGCGGCGTTCAGGTAATAACAATCGCTCCCAAAGCACGCACAACCCTGTAGGAGCCGGCTTGCCGGCGATGGGTCCCTCGAAAACCGCATTGCAATTTCAGACCGCCATCGCTGGCAAGCCAGCTCCTACAAGACCGCGGCGTTCAGGTAATAACAATCGCTCCCAAAGCACGCACAACCCTGTAGGAGCCGGCTTGCCGGCGATGGGGCCCTCGAAATCGGCATTGCAATCTCAGACCGCTATCGCTGGTAAACGGAACGCCGTCCGGCCGCTCATTCAAGGGATCTGGTCCTGGATCAGACGTTGAACGGGTTGTATGAGCGGATTGAGGACGAGATATTGCACAGCCTATCTTCCGACGTTCGAGGTAATCAGATTGCTAACCGGCCTCAACCACCTGACCCTCGCCGTCACCGACCTGAACCGCAGCGTGGCGTTCTATCACGACCTCTTGCAACTTCAGCTAAGCGCCACATGGGACTCCGGCGCCTATCTCTCGCTACCCGGCCTGTGGTTGTGCCTTTCCCTCGATCCCCTGCGCAACACTGAACCCGCCACCGACTACACCCATTACGCCTTCAGCATCAGCGCATCCGGCTTCCTGCCATTCGTTGAGCGCCTTCGTGCCGCCAACGTCCGCGAATGGCGCGATAACCGCAGCGAAGGTGCGTCCTTCTACTTCCTAGACCCCGACAGCCACAAGCTCGAAGTCCATGTCGGCGACCTGGCGTCGCGATTGGCAGCCTGTCGTCAGCGGCCGTACGCAGGAATGAAGTTCTTCGACGATCAGTCAGTCGATTCCTCGGGACCTGATATAGACTTGCGCCCATTCACCGGATAGTACAAAAGGATTTCCCGATGACCCCATCGCTGTTAATGGCCGTTCTCGCCTCGGGCTTTATCTACGGCATCACGCCCGGGCCCGGCGTTTTGGCGGTGTTCGGTATTGGTGCAGCGCGTGGGCGAAGGGCAGGGGCAGGCTTTTTGTGCGGGCATTTGCTCGGGGACGTGGTCTGGTGCAGCACCGCGCTGATCGCGATTGTCGGTGCGCGGGAAATCGGTAGCACCGCGTTTGACGTGTTGGGCGTGCTCAGCGGGCTCTATCTGTTCTGGCTCGGTTTGCGCGCAGTGCGGGCCAAACGCAGCAGCGCCGAAGCGCCGCAAGGCCCGGCGCGGCAGCCATTCTGGCACGGCATTCTGTTCGGTCTGACCAATCCCAAAGCTTACCCGGTGGCGGTGGCGACTTTTACGGCGTTGCTGTCCAGCCGTGCGGAACTGCTGCATTGGTCGATGTTGCCCTGGCTGATCGTTCTGAGCTTCGTTGGCGGTTTGATCGCCTACGCTATCCTCATTGGCATCGTCGGTGCACGGCAGGTGCGCAGCCTGTATCAACGGCATGAACTGGCGATCACCCGGTTGTGCGGGGTGATGTTTATCGGTTTCGCCATCAACGCCCTGGTGCATGCCTTGCCGGGGCTGATGCCGAACAAGGCTTGAAACTGATCGCAGGGACGCGTCAGCGGCATCATCACTGGTCAGGGATGGTTCTTTATTGCTGCATTGTTCGGACATGCTCTCTGCACCATGGCAACCAGAAATTCCGCGCCGTCGGCGAGTTACATTGATCTACTGCTGGACGCCGTTTGCGCGGTCGATAAACAGGGTCGCTTCGTTTTTGTCAGCGCGGCCTGCGAGCGCATTTTCGGCTACACGCCTGACGAGTTGGTCGGCCAGCCGATGATCGAACTGGTGCATCCCGCCGACCGCCAGCGCACCCTCGACGCCGCGCGGGAGATCATGGGCGGCGACCCCAAACTCAACTTCGAAAACCGCTACGTGCGCAAGGATGGCCGGGTGGTGCATATCCTGTGGTCCGCACGCTGGTCGGAAGTCGATCAACTGCGCATCGCCGTGGCCCGTGACATCACCGAACGCAAGCAGGCCGAGTCCCGACAAGCGGCGCTGTACGCGATCTCCGAAGCGGCCCACGCGGCGGAAGATTTGTTGGCGTTGTTCAAACGCATCCACCTGATCATCGGTGAATGGCTGCCGGCGCTGAACTTCTCCGTGGCGCTGTATGACGAGCATTGCGCGCAGCTCAATTTCCCTTACCACGTCGACGACAACGAGCAGCAACCCGAACAGCCTGGAACGGTGACCGGACGCTTGTGTGCCGAAGTTATCCGCAGCGGTCAACCGATCCTGCTGACCCCGAATCAGGAAAACACCCCCGCAGGATTCGAGGCGCTGGTCACGGGCCAGCATTCGCCATGCTGGCTGGGCGTGCCGTTGAACTCCCAGAAAGGCACCATCGGCGCACTGATCGTCAAAAGCGTGGCGGGCGGCGAGCGCTACACCGAGCAAGACAAGGAACTGTTGCAGTTCGTGTGCGCCCAGGTCGCCACCGCCATCGAGCGCAAGCAGTTGCACGCCCGACTGCAGCGCATGGCCCAATACGATCAACTGACCCAACTGCCCAATCGCGAGTTGCTCCGGGACCGGCTGAAAGCCTCACTGGCACTGGCCAAGTCGGAAAGCGGGCGCATGGCGCTGTTGTACGTCGACCTCGACCGCTTCAAGGAAGTCAACGACACCCACGGCCATGCAGTCGGCGACATGCTGCTGCAAGCGGTCGCCAATCGCCTGAAAGGCTGCGTGCGGGAAACCGACACCGTGGCGCGCATCGGCGGCGATGAGTTCGTGGTGCTGCTGCACACCATTCAGGCCTCGGAAGATGCCGACAGCGTGGCGGGCAAAATCCGTCATATCCTGGCGCAACCGCTGCGGCTGGATGGGCACAGCCTGAACATTCAATTGAGCATCGGCGTCGCGCATTTTCCCGAGCATGGCACGGAAGAAAAGCAATTGTTCCGCCATGCCGACGAGGCGATGTACACAGCCAAACGCCAGCATCACCTGCGACTCGGGGCCTGAAAACCACGGCACCGTTCGTCGCGTCGATCCCGTTTTTTTTTAAACCTTTGCGGTGATGGAAATTCAGATCCTATGCGGGCTCCTGCTCGCTGCGATCATCACCAAGAGGTAGAGAATCATGCCTAACTCAAGAAACTCGAACTCGGGAAGTTTCGCCAACGATCGAACGAAGGCGTCTGAAGCCGGTCGCAAAGGTGGGAAAACGACCACCACGACTGTCGATAAAGAACCTTTGAAACCCGACATGGGCCGCAAAGGTGGCCAGAAATCCAAGTAGTGGTGAAAGTGGTTTTGATTGAGAGGCGGGAGCGAAAGCTCCCGTTTGAATTTATAGAGAGGAGGGCGCGACCATGAGCCAGATGGCCACCCGATTATGCAGCACCGGATTTGCCACGTTACTGGGCCTGTGTGCCAGCAGTGCCTTTGCCCAGTCACCCGCCGAATTCATCGACGATGCCTCGGCCAAAGGCATGGCCGACATCGAAGCCAGTCGCCTGGCGCACCAGAAATCCGAATCCAAAGAGATCAAGGACTTCACCATCATCGTCATCAACGACCGCACCACTGCGAACCAGCACCTGGCGAAAATCGCCAGGCAACTGGATCTGCCGGTGGCGCCACGGGAAGAGGTGGTCGACAAGGCCAAAGCCTTGATGCCGCAAGTGCAGGAGGGCGATTCTTTTGATCAGGCATACGCCGCCAGCCAGGTGAAAACCACGCAGGAAGCCATCGAACAACTGGAGCAGGAGGCGCAGAGCACGGACGTACCGGAAATCAAAGCCTTCGCTGAAGAAACCCTGCCCAAACTGCAGAACCACCTGCAAATGGCCAGGGCGCTGCAAGCAGATTGCTGACGCGCTTTCTGTAGGAGCCGGCTTGCTGGCGATCCGGACAACGCGGTGTGGCTGATTAACCGCGGTGATGCCATCGCCAGCAAGCCGGCTCCTACAGATCAGGGCACCCTTATTTCAACCGCCCAACTGAAATACCCCAACGCCTCGCAGTTTTTATCAACCAGCATGAAATGCAGCTCACACGCCTCAACTCCGGCGGCGAGTCGGGTGCATGCCCAATAATGATCATCGGCTTGGTGAGTACCCGGTTCAGTCGGGTTTTCAGTGTCGGGTGCTGGCACTGTGAGGTCGCCCCGTACCACCAGTTCCGGCGTCGACAATACGCCGGCATCACCAACAGATATCTCGTAAAACACTACGCTGTGCTCAGCGAGCAAGCTGACGGTTCTTCCGCGGATATGGAAAGTCGCATCGCTGCCAGCGGTCAACGTAATTAGGCTGTCATTTGTTGTACTTTGTGGTTCTGACGATCCGTTGATGCTGAAGACGAATCCATCGGAAATGGGTGTCGGATTTTCCGCCTCAAGACTCGGGTTCGGGTAGCGTAGAAGCAGTGATTCGGCATCGACGATCAGCAACACATTGTTGGCAGTCGCGACGCTTGAGGAAGGAGATTTGATCGGTTCGGAAGTCATCATGGATTCCTTTCATGATGGTGACACTTGACGGTAGCCGCTTCGGTTTATGCAAGGCATTCCGTTCCTGTCGAGGCGGCAACGCAGTCAGCAAAAGCCCCTCGTTGCCAAGGGGCCTGACGCTCGTCAGTTGCGGATGGTAATGAACGGGTCCCACGAACAGCAGCCGACGATCTTGCACTCGCGATCCACGATCAGGAAGTGGAAGTGATAGGTCACGCTGCCGCTGGACAGGGTTTCCGAAGACCAGTAATGGTTATCGACTTTCTGGCAGCTGGGCACTGATGGATTGCTGGTGTTGGGCACGGCTACGCAGGCAGTAGCCTTGCGTGGCGTGGGTGTGGAGATCAAGTCAAGGCCGACATTGCCGATGAATTTATAGAAAATCACCGCGGTCTCGAAGCTCTGCGACAGGCTGGTTTCACGCCAGCGAATCAGGTCGCCCACCTGGGCTTTCAAGTTGAGTTCGCCACCGGCCTGGCCGCTCACCACGTTGTTCTGGTTGGTCACCATGTACACGTGATTGACGTCGATCAGTGTCGGCGCAGCAGGGTTTTTGCTGATGTTCGGGTAGTTTTTCAGAATGGTTTCGGTGTCGATGGAAACCAGTACATCCGTGACTCGAGACATAGTGAAACTCCTTGTTCATAGTGAATGCCTGGCATCTTTCCAGGCTCAACAACGCTTGCTTGCCTTGCGGTCGTTGCGCAAACACTACGGACGGAACCCACCTGTCACGGACATGAGCTGGCCTTGCTCCTTGAGTACAAACCAACGGGTTCGGGTTCCTTCCGACGGGCCGCGATTGGACTATAGAAGTGAAATTCAGGCTGTCAAAACTGCTTTGCTGATAGCTCGACGAACGGTCGATCTGGTTATGAATTCTGATCATTTGGCGATAAGAAACGACCTGCATATCCTTCGAACATCCAAAAGTCGGGTAGGGAGGGATGCGTGGGGCGAGGTATCGTAGCGAACCGGTTGTCGGCCCAGGCCCGGACAACGATTCGACAGGAGAACGCAATGAGTTGGTCCGCCAAGCAATACGTCGCTTTTGAAGATGAACGCACGCGCCCGGCCCGGGATCTGCTCGCGGCGATCCCGCCCGTTGAAGCACGTTCGGCCATCGACATCGGTTGCGGCCCCGGCAACTCGACCGAGCTGCTGGTGGAACGCTTCACCAGCGCTACGGTGCGCGGCGTCGACAGTTCGACCGACATGATCGAAGCCGCCCGCAAGCGCTTGCCGCAGGTGCAGTTCGACACCGTGGATATTGGCACCTGGAACGAGAGCGGTCCGTTCGACGTGATCTTCGCCAACGCTGTGTTGCAGTGGCTGCCCGATCACGCGAATTTGCTGCCGGCTCTGGTGAGCAAGCTTTCTCCCGGTGGTAGCCTGGCGATTCAGATGCCCGACAACCTCAACGAACCGTCCCATCGCCTGATGCGTGACGTCGCTGCCAATGGCCCGTGGGCCAGCAAATTGGCGGACGCCGCCGGGCAACGCACGGAAATGGCCAGTGCCAGCGACTATTACTCGATGCTGCGACCGCACTGCGCGCGCGTCGATGTGTGGCGCACCACCTACCATCATCCGCTGGCGGGCGGCGCTTCGGGCGTGGTCGAGTGGTTCAAGGGCAGCGGCTTGCGGCCGTTTCTCGAACCGCTGGATGACGCGGAAAAGGCGCAATACCTCAAGCAATATCACACCGCTATCGAACAGGCGTACCCGACGCTGAGCGATGGTTCGGTGCTGTTGCCATTCCCGCGATTGTTCATCGTCGCCACCCGCTAAATGCGGAAAAGGGACGGATAACGCTGAACGTCATCTGTCCCTTCGCTTGGTGCTCAAGTAATCGAAAAGAAACGACGCAAAGCCGAATAACCCGATCATTGAAATGATCATGAGCCCCAACTCTGAATTGTCCATGCTGATCTCTGCGTGAAAGGTGAGAGGGCAGGGTAGGTGGTTTTTGGGCGGGTTTGAGGGGGCGCTACGGCTTCTTTACTGGGTGGCGGGGATCTATACGGAAACTATACGTGGGGCGGTTAAATGCGGAGAGCGCCCCGAAAGACGCCCTCAAATCACGGCACTACTTTTCAGCATCCATACGTCGTGCAATGACATCCATCACGTCGCAGCCATCGCGTAGCGGTATTGAGCAGAGGAGTGCGAAGTCGCTGAGAATCACCGAGTCGGTGATGATTTCACCACGCATCGCGAGGTTTTCCAGGACCTGCGTTACCGCGCCGATTCTGTAGCGGGTGGAGCTGAGAAGGGAATGCAGCGGTTGGGTGGTGTTGACGTAGAAGGTGGGGAGGTCGTCGGCGTTGCTGGTTAAAGCCATATATTCGTTCATGAGTGGTTACCGTTAGTAGGTGAAAGACCTACCACTCAATCGTCGCCAAACAATAGGGTGGTAGCTGTACGCGGGTTGGCGAACCGGACAACGGTAAAACCGGCAGACCCGAAGGTCTCCCACGCACAGCCACCAAAAAAAGCGCAGCAAAGTGCAGTCAGAAAAGCTCCGGAAAAACTCCGAGGCTTCTGGGTCGTTGTCATCGAGTCGCCAAACCCGATACGCCTTTTTGGCGTGAACGGACTATAGGCTTCGTGACAAAAACACAGCAATGGACAAGTCTACGGACAATTCCCAGAGTCGTGTAGGACCTTGCCTATTCAGCTATTGGCCACTTTAGGGCCATCAGTAAGGGGCAATCGCAATCAACGTTTCACTATATCCCGCCCACAAAAAAACCGGCCACTTGGGGCCGGTTGAGCATGTTTGAAACAAGATCTTCAGCTCTGCTGCAATACCTTGAGAGCTGCCGAAGCCAGAAAACCTGAGCGGCTTTTCTCTTCCGGATGATGCAGTACGTATTCGTCGATGCGGTTGAGAAGGTAGCCCGGCAGGGTAATGTTCAGCTTCTGGGCTTTGCCCAAGTACTTGGTAACATCGATATCCACCACCGCCCATGTACAACCAGCGTACTGAGGATTGGCCGCGTGCAGAGTGACTTTGTTCGCGGGTGGAATCGGTGAACCGTCCTCGGCAAGAATTTCGAAATGGCCCTCAATGGCTTCGCGAGCCATGGCCATCGCATCATCAAGATCCTCACCCGCAGAGAAACACCCCGGAATATCCGGTACCTCCACGCCCCAAGCGTGTTCGTCATCGCCCATTGAAATCGCAATTGGGTAAAGCATGTTCATTGTCCTCCAGGGACGCCGCGCATTGAGATCGTCAGAGCAGCGCCTGTTGCAAAATACTGATTGCCGTTTTTTTGAGCAGGTCCTTTTTCGGATGAGGAACTGTCACCAGCCCCGGTTTGGTCGGGTGCTTGAAGTGATGATGGCTACCCCTGATTCGAACCAGATACCAGCCATCCGCAACGATTTGGCTTATCAAAAATCGGCTATTCACATCACCTCCGTGTGGTGTGCTTAGGTGGTTACTATACCTACTGAATTTTTATGATCAACACTATAACCACTGAGCCTTCTCGGGCATCGATGGACAGGTGGTAAGAAACGAGTCTAGGAGGGCGTGAGGATAGGGGGTGGAGATGGCCTTAAATGAGGCATTTTCTATATTGCGGGGTTTTGCCAGCCCAACCGAAGCGCTTGCGTAGCTCAATCTTCAAGCATAAAAAACCGGCTATCAAAGCCGGTTTTTGAAACAGGGCAGACGCCACTCTTTTCGTCCGCCCCTTTCGCGCATTTGAGAACCGAAAATCCCTTAGCCGCTAATCAATCAACTGATCAACCAAAACCGCGTTGCTGTAGATCAGGCAGCCATCACTCGCTCGATGTCCCACCAGATGAAACTGACCGCGCTCGTTGTGGATATAGACGCGCATCTGGCAGTCGGACAAAGGCCCGTACCCCCCTGGCAAGATCAACTCCAGGGTGCTCATGTCGACGTCAACCATGGCTTCCTTTTCATGGGTCTCCTGCAAGCGTTCTTCAGCCTCCTCCAGGCCCCGGTGGAGGGGGCCATCGACGTAAAAATGGATTTCACCTATTGGGGTCGATTTTTGTGCGCCGTTGAATTTGCACCAGCCTTCGATCGTCAAGGCACTCATGACGAAATCTCCGTTGTGGACGGCTGGACGTTGTAGCTCTTAGCCGTCATGGGTCTGACCGCTATACCCGACAAGGACCGTCTTCAGTGGCATTTTCAGCCGATCCCTGCCTGCGTAACACAGATACTAATTATAGCTGGCCACCGCGTTTCGCTTACTCGATGTCTCTGCGCGCCTTATTAGTCTGAAGGGGTGTTACTGAATAGAGACAGTTAGATATAGCGAATAGGTTTTAAGTAATCCGCTTGATGTCGAGGTTGGAATATCCAGGTGCGCGGGCCTTGTAGCAACAGCGTCTGTAGCGGCCATGAACTATACTTCCAGCGAACTTTGCCACGACGAAAGGTGGTATTGGGTCAGCCTGTTTTGGCGTCGGATGAGTCGTGATTAGACGCTGCTGTTCTGTGGGGATGCTTATGCATGCCAATGAGTGACAGGAATAGGAAGAAGGCAAAATGGCAATGGCAATTATTCTTGTCCTGATCGTTATTGCATCCGTGCTCTTCCATTTATTAGCGCCCTGGCATGCGGCACCACCCGCTTCCAATTGGGGGTCAATAGACACCACGCTGTTCATCACGCTGGTCATCAGCGGGATATTTTTCATCGCCATCACCGTGTTCATGGCGGTGGCCGTCATGCGTTTCCGTCACAAGGAAGGCGTCAGGGCCGCCTACCAGCCAGAAAATAAACGCTTGGAATTCTGGTTGATTGTCGTGACGTCGATCGGGATTGCCGGGATGTTGGCGCCAGGTCTTGTTGTTTATAACGATTTCATCCGGGTGCCCAAAAATGCGTATGAACTTGAGGTGGTCGCCCAGCAATGGCAATGGGCTTTTCGTTTTCCGGGCCAGGACGGGAAGTTGGGGAAGTCGGATATCAAGCTTGTTGATTCGGTCAATCCACTCGGTCTTGATCCCAAGGACCCTGTTGGACAGGACGATGTAATAGTCAGAAGTAATGAAGTTCGTCTTCCGATCGATCAGCCAGTGAAAGTCTTGTTGCGTTCCAAAGATGTTCTGCACAATTTTTATATACCGCAGATTCGCAGCAAGATGGACATGGTGCCGGGAATGGTGTCGTACTTCTGGTTTACGCCAACTGTCATGGGCAAGTATGAAGTGCTGTGTGCCGAGTATTGCGGCGTCGGTCATTACAACATGCGCGGCAATATGATCGTGGTCGACCAGGCCGCCTTCGCTCAGTGGCTGGGCAGCCAACCGACCTTTGCGCAGACATTGACCACGGCCGCCAGGCCCGGTCGGGACAGCGTGCTGGAAAAAGGCCGCCAACTGGTCGAGCAATACGGCTGCCATGCCTGCCATAGCCAGGATGGCAGTGCCAGTCTCGGCCCGGGATGGAAGGGCTTGTACGGCCGCACCGAACAACTCGCCGATGGCAGCAGCGTGCAGGTCGATGAGGCTTACCTCAAAGAGTCGATCCTCGATCCGAAGGCCCGCCTGGTGCAAGGCTACCCGCCGGTGATGGTGGCCTATACTCTCAAGGATGATGAATTGGCTGCTCTCATCGCCCTGATCAAATCGCTGGGTGCCGGGCAGCCAGCCGAAGAACCGTCTACCGGCGACGTGTCGGGCTCAGGTGACGACCTGGTGGCACAGGGACAGAGGCTGGCGCAGTCGCTCGGTTGTCTGGCCTGCCACAGTGTCGATGGCAGCAAGGGTATCGGCCCCGGTTGGCAGGGCCTGTATGGCAAGGCAGAAACCCTTGCCGACGGTACGAGCATCAAGGTCGATGAGGGCTATTTGAAAGAGTCGGTTCTCAATCCCGCTGCCAAAATCGTCAAGGGCTACGCAGCCGTTATGCCGCCCTTCACGCCGAGCGACAAGGAGCTGAACGCCCTGATCGCTTTTATCAAATCCAAAGCGAATGCTGACGCTGAATCGAGCAAGGCTGAGCCAGGGAAGTCGCCGTAAAGCCGCCAGAAACACACTGAAACTTCGGCCGGAGGATGACGTGATGGCCTATGCGGAGCAAGCCGAAACAGAGGCACTGCACGAGCCGAAAAGTTTCCTGACCAAATACATCTGGAGTCAGGACCACAAGGTCATTGCCGTTCAATATTCCTTGACGGCGCTGTTCGTGGGTCTTATCGCTGTGGTGCTGTCCGGCTTGATGCGCATGCAGATCGGCTTCCCCGGCAGTTTGGCGTTCATGGACGCCAGTGCTTATTACCAGGCGATGACCATGCACGGCATGATCATGGTTATTTATTTGCTGACGGCCTTGTTTCTGGGGGGCTTCGGCAACTATCTGATCCCGCTGATGGTGGGCGCCCGCGACATGGTCTTCCCCTACGTCAACATGCTCAGCTACTGGTTTTACCTGCTGGCAGTCGTGGTGTTGCTCTCCAGTTTCTTTGTCCCGGGCGGCCCCACCGGTTCGGGCTGGACGCTCTATCCGCCACAGTCCATTACTCAGGGGACACCGGGTGTCGAGTGGGGCATCGTCCTGATGCTCGTCTCTCTGGCGATTTTTATTGTTGCCGCCACCATGGGCGGGTTGAACTACGTCACCACGGTGTTGCAGGCGCGCACCCACGGCATGACGTTGTTCCGCATGCCGCTCTCGGTGTGGGGAATCTTCATGGCCTCGATCATGGCCTTGCTGGCGTTCCCGGCGTTGTTTGTCAGCGCCGTCATGATGCTGTTCGACAAACTGTTGGGCACCAGTTTCTTTATGCCGGCGATCATCTCGCTGGGGCAGCAACTCGATCATCAAGGGGGCAGCCCCATCTTGTTCCAGCACCTGTTCTGGTTCTTTGGCCACCCGGAGGTCTACATCGTTGCGCTCCCGGCGTTTGGCCTGGTCTCGGACCTGATCAGCACCCATGCGCGGAAAAACATCTTCGGTTACCGAATGATGGTGTGGGCCATTATCGCGATTGGCGTGCTTAGTTTTGTGGTCTGGGCGCACCATATGTATGTCAGCGGAATGAACCCGTACTTCGGCTTTTTCTTCGCCGTCACCACTTTGATCATCGCGGTGCCGACCGCCCTGAAAGTCTACAACTGGGTGCTGACCCTGTGGCACGGCGACATTCATCTGACCGTGCCGATGCTGTTTGCCCTGGCCTTTATCGTCACCTTCCTGGTCGGTGGCCTGACCGGGTTGTTTCTCGGCAATGTGATCGTGGACATTCCGCTCTCGGACACCTATTTCGTCGTCGCCCATTTCCATATGGTCATGGGCGTCGCGCCGGTACTGGTGGTGTTTGGCGGCATTTATCACTGGTTCCCGAAAGTCACCGGTCGCCTGTTGAATGACACGCTGGGCAAGTT
Organism: Pseudomonas sp. PDM01; assembly: GCF_014852325.1. Lineage (NCBI taxonomy): Bacteria > Pseudomonadati > Pseudomonadota > Gammaproteobacteria > Pseudomonadales > Pseudomonadaceae > Pseudomonas > Pseudomonas sp. PDM01. The sequence continues at coordinate 183,081 of NZ_JACVBK010000005.1, read as the reverse complement.
GCATTTCTGGATTACTTTCCTGGGCACCTACGCCATCTTCTTCCCCATGCACTACCTGGGTTTCCAGGGCATGCCGCGCCGTTATTACGCTTATGACAACTACGCGTTCATCCCGCAGTCGGCGCAAGAGTTGAATGCTTTCATTACGGTGGTGGCCTTGACCGTCGGCGTTTCCCAGTTGCTGTTTGTGTTCAACCTGGCCTGGAGCACATTCAAGGGTAAGCCCGCTGGCGGCAACCCGTGGGGCGCGGCCAGCCTGGAGTGGCAAACGCCGAACACTCCGCCGATACACGGTAACTGGGGCGCGAAGCTGCCGGTCGTGCATCGTTGGGCCTATGACTACAGCGTTCCGGGGATCGAACAGGATTTCGTGCCGCAAACAGTCTCCGCCGAGGAGCTGGAACAGATGCGGCAGCTCAGTGCCGGAACCCGGGCAGCGGACGTTAAAACATGAACAGACTGCTGTTGAAAAACGCCGACGGCGCGGACCCCAACGGCAGCTGGAGTCGTGATCCCGAAGGGATTCAGTCCGCTGAAGGTGCCAATCGAAACCAGACCGCAAAAATAGGCCTGCGCCTGTTTCTGGTCGTGGTGAGTTCGTTGTTCTTTCTCTTTCTGCTGGCCTTTATCGCCCGTTCACAAATGTCCGACTGGCTACCCCTGACAGAGCCCTTGGCGCCGTTAGCCAACCCATGGCAACTCTGGGTGAATTCGGCATTTCTGGTGTTGAGTTGCATCGCGTTGCAGTGGGCGCGCATGGCCGCTCGCCAGGCTCGGCTGAACGCAACGGTCATTGGCTTTGTAGTGGGAGGCGTATTTGCAATTGCCTTTCTGGCGGGGCAGTTCTGGGTCTGGCAGCAGTTTGTCGCCTGGGGCTACTTTGTCGCCAGCAACCCGGCCAATAGCTTCTTCTACCTGTTGACCGGTGTGCACGGGCTCCACCTGCTGGGCGGGTTGTTTGCCTGGGGCAGGACCGTCGCCAGATTCCTGAGTCGCGTGCCGTTGCCGCAACTCAGCGCCAGCGTCGAACTCTGTGCCATCTACTGGCATTACTTGTTGGGTCTGTGGATTGTGTTATTCGCTTTGCTGACCAGCACGCCACAGACTTATGAAGCCATCGCCAGACTCTGCGGCTTGAGGTGATCAGCCATGGCATCGCATCCACAAGCTCCAGGCGAAAGTTCATCCAATCCCCTCGGCTCGCCGTCTGCACCAGGATGGCAAGGCATCGCCAATGACTGGGCCTCGGACAAGGAGGCTTTCAAGCAGGTGCCTTGGGGCAAGGCGATGATGTGGATATTCCTGCTCAGCGACACGTTTATATTCACCTGTTTCTTGACCGGCTACATGTCGGTTCGCATGACCATCACCACGGCCTGGCCAAACCCCAGTGAAGTGTTCGCCTTGACCATCGGCGGTCGAGAAATCCCGCTGATTCTGATCGCCATCATGACGTTTGTGCTGATCAGCAGCAGCGGCACCATGGCCATGGCCGTGAACTATGCGTATCGCCGTGATCGCGCGAAAACCACCGCCCTGATGTTGGCGACCGCTGCCTTGGGCGTGACCTTCGTCGGCATGCAGGCATTTGAATGGAGCAAGCTCATCGCAGAAGGGGTACGTCCCTGGGGGAACCCCATGGGAGCGGCGCAATTTGGCGCCAGCTTTTTCATGATTACCGGTTTTCACGGGCTGCATGTGTCCATCGGCGCCCTCTACCTCAGCATTGTGGCGAGGAAAGTATTGCGGGGAGATTATGAGCGCTCCGGAAACTATCAAAACGTCGAGATAGCCGGGCTGTACTGGCACTTCGTGGATTTGGTGTGGGTGTTTATTTTTGCGTTTTTCTATTTATGGTAAGTCCGGGACGCTGTTCATGAAGGGGAGAGCAGGATCCGCAGAGGAGCACTGATGATGGCGCATGCTCAAGGTCAGCAACATCCGATCAGCCTGTACCTGAAAATCTGGGGGCTGTTATTCGTCCTCAGTACCCTGTCGTACCTGGTCGATTACTTTCACTTCCACGGCTACCTTCGCTGGGCCCTGATCATCACTTTCATGTTGCTGAAGGCCGGTTTGATCGTCTCCATCTTCATGCACATGGCCTGGGAACGATTGGCCATGGTCTACGCCATCCTGGTGCCACCGTTGTGTTTGCTGGTGCTTGTCGGACTGATGGCCACCGAGGCGGACTATGTGTTTCTCAGCCGGGTGATTTTCTTCGGTCAATAGGATACGCCCGGACGACCTTGAGCCTCCGGGGACTGATCGGCAACAAATGCCGTTATATCGTTCGTTTGAACTGATGCCACCTGTGCAGCCAGGCGACTGTCCAGTGAGGGGCTGCCGTGCCCGTACCGGCGATCTTCAGTAGTGGATGGTGTCCGATAACCCCGTCCAGAACCGGCTCTTGATTCGGCTCGACGTCCACAAAGAAAATGTGTTTTCCCTCTTCTACCACCTGTTTGAAACTGCGGAAGTGAGCGTTTGGCACCTGAATACCAAAAAAACCGCCTTCCCAGATGCAGAAGCCGAATATAACAACGGCGAGAAAGATAAAAGGCATCCAGCCTGCGACGGATTCGGTCCAGCCCAGCCAGTAGGCGCCGCCAAGGACCAACGCGGCGAGTGGCAAACCGATCACCGCACCGATTTCGCCAGAGTGAACGACATCCTGCTCCATCAACGAGTTGATCTCGTGCAGGTGATGTTGTTCAACATCAGCCACATGTTCGCTGAGCACATGGATTTGTTCGGAGTTGATGCCGTTGGCTTCCAGTTCATTTTCAACGGCTTCAAGGTCGTCGAGATTGTCACTGATGTAATAGTGTCGATTCATGCCACACCTCCCATCCCGTGCTTGCCGTAGACCTCCTTTGTCTTGCAGCTGTTTGCCGGAATTTGCAGTCGGTATCGGTACCCGTGGGCAACGCTTCTCACTTCGTTCAAGCCATGAAAAGTATAGCACTGCATGGCGTGCGGGCAGGGTAGGGGCATCGGGTCGCCTGGCCTTGCGGCTGGCTCGCAGGGCTCCAGATTCCGGGCACAAAAAAACCGGTCACTTGGACCGGTTTTTTGTGTTTCTGCGTCTCCCGTCAAAATCATCCTGACGTGAGACATAAATTCGATTTGAGCGGGTGAAGGGAATCGAACCCTCGTTATCAGCTAGGGAAGCTGGTGCAGGTGGGCTACTGGAATTGATTAAATTTCATGAGCTCCTTCCAAATGTAACCGTAGCTGTAGCGTAGCCATGTAACTTTTAACAGGTCGAAGCTACGTCGCAGCCAACTGTTTTCTCGCGCTTTGAGTTCTTTGGCTATTTCATCTAGTAACCATTCATCCTGAAAACCAGTCCAAACAGGAGGGACGGGCGTTTCAAGGTTGCTGAAACACACAGGCGCGACCTCTGAGTACAAGATGTCTTCAACGACCTTTGGGTCATAGCCCCGGATTCGTTCTGCAATAGAGGCGTAGTCGACAGTGCTGTCTACAAAAGCCTCTGCCAGCGCGATCTGGATGCTGGCTCGTTCCGCGGGGGTCAGAATATGTCCCAATGGGCCAGCTCCTCTAGCTCTGCGTCGAACGTATCAGCCGCGACCCCGCCTGCAATGCCACCAGCAATGCTACCGATGAGAACAACGGCTATGGCGCAAGCCGGAGCTCCAGGACCACAAAGTGCGGATATGCCCAAACCCGCCAGAAATCCACCCGCCGCACCACCACCCAGGATCGTGGCTTGACGAGCCGTTTCCTTGGCCTTGTCGTCTGCGTTCAGTATTTGGTAAGTGGCCAGCACCGCTGTCATGATGATGCCAACCTTGCCCATAACAGACATGATTTTGGTGCCAGAGGTGAACTTGGCATTGGCACTTCCGGACCGCTCCAGCGCTTTGTACAGGACTTCTTTTTGTTGGGCCTTTGAAAGTTGTTCGTAATTTTTGTTGAACTGGGTTTGAGATTTTTCGTTCAGGATTTCGCTGTGTGTTTTCCCGGTTTTCTTCTTTTTTTGCACGATGGCCAGGCCCTGCGCAGAGGTCAGCTTGCGGTGTTCGAGCATGATTTTGTTGCGCATCTCATTGCTGAACTTTGTCGCGTCCTCAACGCTTATGTTGCCGGCCCGCACCTCGGCGAATATCTGCTGTGACATTCGTCGAATATTGCCCTCGTAGCTTGCGCGGACGCGTTCGTCCTTTATGGCATCGATGGAAAAACGACTGGCCGCCCCCTCCATGCCTGCAACCGCCATCTCAAGGGGGGATCGGTCGAGCGTATGTTCACTTTTTACAACATAACTTCCGGTTACCAGGTTCGGTTCCGTCACGAGAATATCCTTATCCCAAAATATCGTTCAGCAGTCCGTCGATACCTGCGGTTGTGCAGGTGTTCTCGTGTTGGGCAAATGCCAAGGTATGGCATGCCTTTCCGGTGGGGTTGGAAAATTTGACCGAGTTGTTTGCGTCAAAGACGCCGGGCATGGAAGACCCATCGTCAAAGTGAGCCGTGCAAGCAAATCCTTTGTAGCTTTCTTCTGCGGAAATCTTAAAACCGATCCAGTTCCCGTGAATGACCATGGGCGTAGGCGGAGTAAAGGGGGCAGGGGTGTGGGAGCTTCCGATGATGACCGTACCCGAACCGCCGATTACGACGTCGCCATGGGTTCCGACAGTGCCGACCAATGCGGCGTTTTTGCCGTTGATAAACACTGTGCCGGACACTTCCGAGGCTAACGCACTACCGCAAGTACACGTGTCCCCTTTGCGAGCGGCTGCAAGGCCGTCGAAGAACACATCAGGAGAGCCGGAGGCGATAGCTTTGGAGCCGTGCCCAGGTATGGGGCAACTGGTTGGGTCGGTGATTCGTGCAGCTGGCTTTGCCATGCTTGACTCCCTGTCAACGAATTTAACGAGGGCGACTGTATCAGACTTGTGCTGGAAAATAGCCCGCGCGGATGTTCGCGGGGTCATGCCTGGGCATGGGATGGGAGATGATGAACCAGAGTTATATGACTAAGCCTGATCAGCTGTGGGTGGCATGCGAATAGTGGTGTGTTGGCCAGTTGCCAGCGTGCAGGAGGGGCGCAATAGGTCTAAGTCGACTAAGCACTGGTATCTGTTTTTAGTTTGTTCGTGTTCTGAAAAAACAGAAACAGATACCTTGTTGACGCGGGGTAGGCTGGAGGCCTTGAAAATAGTGGAGCGGGTGAAGGGAATCGAACCCTCGTTATCAGCTTGGGAAGCTGGAGTAATGCCATTATACGACACCCGCTCAGAGCGGCTGACTTTGTACCAGATGTGCGCATGAAAATGAAGTTTTTCTTTGCGCGTGAGGGCTTTGGCACAGGTGAAACAAGACATCGGACCGGGTGGCGGTCGTTCGCGGGCAAGCCTCGCTCCTACAGATTGGCGTTAACGCTATAGGGCGAAGCTTGCTCGCGATGACGCTGTTTCAAATGGACAATGCATGGTGGTCCTGGACGTAGTGGTAACGCGGTCGGCTTGCCTGTTGCTCAGGTTTCAGGAAACCCAGCAACGCATTGCGACTGTCTCGGCAGGCGGCTTTGTGTTCCATGTCGAGAAAGTGGCCCGTCGCATCCAGCGTCGTGAACGTGGCGTGTTGCACGTGGTTGGCGAACAATGCCGCGCCATCGGCGGCGGTGTATTCGTCCCATTCGCCGTTCATGAACAGCACCGGCACGTTGATTTTCTCCGCAGCCTTGAAGAAGCACTGGCGGTCGCTGTGCAGCAGGTCGCTGATGTGGAAGTGCATCTGCCCGTATTCATGATCGGCCAGGCTGCTGACGTGACGGTAGTTGAAGCGCTTGAACAGGGTCGGCAGGTGTTTGCCGATGGTGCTGTTCACCAGGTTGCCGACCCGGTCGCCGTCACGGCTGCCGAGGTAGTCGACGCCGCGCTCGAGGTAGTCGAGCATGTGCGCGTTGATCTCCGGGGAGAACGAGCTGATCACGGCTTTTTCGATCCGTCGCGGTTGTTGGGCGAGGGCGACCAGGGTCGCGGCGCCACCCCAGGAAAACGACAGCACGTGTTCGGCGGCGAAGTGGTCGATCAGCTCCAGGAGGATCTGCCCTTCGACTTCCTTGGTCAGCAATTTCTCATGCAGGTTGTGGGCTTTTGACTTGCCCGCGTAGGGCTGGTCGTAGCAGACCACATTGAACTGCGGGTGGAGGTTTTTCACGGTTTGTGCAAACGACGCAGTCGTGGCCATCGAGCCGTTGACCAAGATAATGGTCTTCTCTGCGGCGTCTGCGCGATAGAACTCCGTGTAAACCCGATACTGACCTTGTATATCCAGCACAGCGATTTCTGGCCTCATGTCATAAGACTCCTGGCAAGCGGGTATGCGCGCAAATGAGATTGCACGAGCTTTGTGACAGGTAGGCATATGCCTGGAATTTGAAGGCCCATGTCGATCCATTGCAGTCCGGTCGACGGGTGTTGTTATTGGCGGGCAGTCTGTCGGTCTGAGGCGGAACCTTGAGGTTCTCTAACCGACAAAAAGTTTCTTAGATGTATGTTGTGACTCGTCAGTCACATTTCGGCTGACGACCTGATTCAAGCAGGGGAGTTGGCATCGCGCAAGTGCCATTCGTAAATTGTTCGACAACTTCTGCTGAGCGGTAGGCTGCTTAGATCAATCCGATCTCTTCATCGCTCAAAGGGCGGTATTCGCCCGGTTTCAACGTGCTGTCGAGCACCAGCGGACCCATGCGTTCGCGGTGCAGGCGCAGCACTTTGTTGTCGAAGTGGCCGAACATCCGCTTCACCTGGTGATAACGACCTTCGACGATGCTCAGCCGCGCTGATTTCGGCCCGAGCAGCGCCAGTTCGGCCGGCAGCGTGGTGAGGTCTTCGAAGGCGAAGTACAGGCCTTCGCTGAATTTCAAAGCATATTCCGGGCCGATGTCTTGCTCGGTCTCGACGTAGTAGACCTTGGGCAATTTGGTCTGCGGCTGGGTCAGGCGTCGTGACCAGCTGCCGTCGTTGGTGATCAGCATCAGGCCGGTGGTGTTGAAGTCCAGGCGGCCGGCGATGTGCAGGTCTTCCTTGTCCGGCTCGTCGAATAGATCAAGGACCGTCGGGTGTTCCGGATCGCGGGTGGCGCTGACGCAACCGGGGGGCTTGTGCAGCATGAAGTAGCGGGCGGGTTTGCCGAGTTGCAGCACTTCTTGATCGACTTCGACGCGGCTGAACTCCAGCACCTCGGTGTGAGGGTCGCTGACGATTTTTCCGTCAACCCGCACGCGCTTTTCCACCAGCAACAGGCGAACCTGCTTACGGTTGAAGCGGGGCAGGTTGCTGAGGAAACGGTCAACACGCATGACAAAACATCGGAAGGAAACGGGCCGCGCATCTTACGTGATCGGCCACAAGGATGCTTACAACTGCGCCTCGACCTGCGCGCAGCGCGGGCACAGGCAGGATTTGTCGCGCAGTTCGGGCGGCAGTGCTTCGAGCACCGCCGGGTCGATGCTGACGCCGTAGCACCAGCAGGCCCGATCGGCGGTTCGCGGGTCGGCCAGGGTGCAGTCGTTGGAGGCGCCGCAGGCCGGGCAGAATTCAGGCTTGTTCATGTAGGACTATGCATAACTGGTGTGAGGCATTTCCGCGCAGGTACGGTTACGGCCGGATTGCTTGGCCCGATACATCGCATGATCGGCGCGGGAGAGCAGGGTGTGCAAGGTGTCATCCGGTTGCAGCGTGGTCAAGCCAATGCTGACCGTCAGATGCAAGGTGTGACCGTTGTAGGCATAAAGCTGTTCTTCGACATGCTGGCGAATTTTCTCGGCAATCATCAGACCGGTCTCACCATCCGTGTCCTTGAGCAGCACGATGAATTCCTCACCGCCCCAACGGCAGACGATGTCGGAATGGCGCAGGCAACTCTCCAGATCCCTTGCGAAGCCGATCAGCACCTGATCGCCGGCGAGGTGACCGTAGGTGTCGTTCAAGGCCTTGAAGTGGTCCAGATCCAGCAGCAAGGCGGTCAGCGGTTTCGGCTCGCGTTGGGCTTCGTGCATGGCTTGTGCGGCCAGCAGATCGAAGCCGCGACGGTTCGGCAGTTCGGTCAGGCTGTCGAGGGTCGCCTGCGCCTGGATCTTGCCCTGATAACGCTTGATCACCCGGTTGAGCAGGGCCAGCACAGTCAGGGTCACGAGCAGGCAAATCAGCAGGTTGAGGTACAGCGACTGGCGGATTTCGCTGAGGGCGCCGTCTTCGCGTTTGTCGACGAACAGGTACCAGTTCAGTTCCGGAATGAAGCGCACGTTGAGGAAATGGCCCTGGCCCTGGACGGAATATTCGTAGCTGCCGCTGTGGGGCTTGGGCAGCTGGTTGACCAGGCCTTTCATGCTTTCCAGGTCGTTGAGTTTCTGGCCGATATGCGCGCCCTGCGGGCCACCCTCGGCACCGGTAAGCACCAATCGGCCGAAGCTGTCGACGAAATACACGCTACGTTGATAGCGCTGTTGATACTTGTCGATCAGCTTGATCACCGCATCGACGGTCAGACCAACGCCTGCCGCGCCGATGAAACGGTTGTTGTAGTCGTAGACCTTGTAGTTGATGAAGAACGTCAGATTGTCCTTGTTGGCCAGGTCCGGGTCGACGTTGATCTCGTAAGGGGCAGCCATGTCACGCACACGGAAATACCAGGCATCGCGCGGCTCAGTGACCTTGACCTGCTTGAGCACGCCTTTGGCGTGGTAGTAGGTGAGCGTGCCGTTGGAGACGAAAAATGCGGTGTAGGCGCCGTAGTGGGTCATGACCTCGTTGAGGTAGCGGGTCATCTGGTCGGGGTCGTGTTCGCCGTTGACCACCCAATCACGCATGAAGGTGTCGCGGGACATCATCGAGGAAATCAGGATTGGTCTGACGAGGTCTTTCTGGATTTCCGAGTAGACCGTGTCCGAAGTCAGCGGCAGCTCGGTGTTGACGATGTTGTCGCGGATCGAGGCGCGCGAGGCGTAGTAGCTGAGAAATGACGTGGCGAGAAAACCTGCGCCCAGCAGCGCGATCAGCGTGAGGACCAGCGAACGTTGCGAATACAGCGGCGAGTGAAGCAGCATGGCGATTCCGTTGGCAGTGGCCCGTTGGGGAGCATTCTAGTGGGACTGCGGGGAAATAACTGCGGGATTTGCTGGGTGAATCGGCGAGGATCAGGTCTTGTGGTGCCTGTGCTGACGTCTTCGCGGGCAAGCCTCGCTCCTACAGGTCACCTGGATCTGTAGGAGCGAGGCTTGCCCGCGAATCGTGAGATCAACGTCGACCTGTCAGGTACGCACGCCATCCGCCCAAATGACTTATATCCACAGCCCCCTCCAGCCCATACGCCTCGCAGATAAACCCACTCTCCCAACGCCCATCCGCCAGTTGCACCTTGCCCAACCCCAGCGGCGCCGGAATCCCGGTCAAAAACGACCCCAACTCACTGCTCGGCAAGTCCCAGACCTCCACCGCAATCGCTACGCCGCCATCCTTCACCCGCACCATCCCCGGACGAAACGGCGGGCCACCGGCCAATGCATACAGTTGATAGTCCGGCGAGCTGAAGGTCGTCTCGACCAACGTCGCACCGCGCCGCTTCAACTGCCAGTTCAGCGCCAGCCCATCGAGATGCGCGCCGCACACCACCAGCCGCGCACGATCGTTGCGCGCGACCGTTGCGGGCGCAGGAGAACGACGCTGAAACGCATCCGCCACACTCAACAAATACTGATCGGTAAACGCCCGGCCAAACACCGTCACGCCCCACGGCAAACCATTGCCCATGAACCCGCTCGGCACCGCGACGGCGGCATAGTCCAGCAGGTTCATGAAGTTGGTGTAGTAACCCAGTTCCGAATTGCGCAGCACTGGCTCAGCCTCAAGCTCCGCCAGTGTGACGGGACGGCCGATGGTTGGCGTGACCACGCAATCGAGTCCTTCCAGCGCTTTGTCGCACAGCGCTTTCAAGGCTTGCAGCCGATATTGGGCGCGGAAGGTTTGCACACCGTTCACCGCCGGCGCCTTGGCCAGCACCGCACGAATCACCGGCAACACCGCTTGAGGATTTTGCTCCATCAACTCGCCGGCGACGCTGTAGCGCTCCGCCACCCACGGGCCTTCATACAGCAGGTGCGCCGCTTCAAGGAAAGGCGACAAATCCAGTTCCACGGCTTCACCGCCCAACGCCTTGAGCCGGTCGATGGCATCGCCGAACAACAGCGGACCTTCAGGGCAACCGAAGAACTCCAGGTCCTGCGCACGCGGTACGCCGAAGCGGAAAGGGCGCGGTGTGCCGAACGCCGAGCCGTCATTCCACAGCGGATTACGGCGGCTGTATTCGTCCCGTGGATCGAGATGCGCGGTGAGCGCCAGTAACTGACTGGCTTCCCGAGCCGTCGCGGTAAAGGTCGTGACGCAATCGAGCGTACGACACGCCGGCACCACGCCCGCCGTGGAGATCAACCCTTTGGTGGCTTTCATCCCCACCAGATTGTTTAACCCCGCCGGCACTCGCCCCGAGCCCGCCGTGTCCGTGCCCAACGAAAAACTCGCCACGCCCAGCGCCACCGCCAGCGAAGAACCGGCGCTGGAACCGCCTGACGGATACTCCGGCAACACGCTGTTCGGGCACGCGCCATACGGCGAGCGGCTGCCGTTGAGGCCGGTGGCGAACTGGTCGAGGTTGGTCTTGCCCAGCGGAATCGCGCCCAGCGCCAGCAATTGCTCGACGATGGTCGCCGACTGCTGCGGCACATAGGCAAATGCCGGGCACGCTGCCGTGGTCGGAATGCCCGCCAGATCGATGTTGTCCTTGATCGCGAACGGCACGCCGTACAGCGGCAGGCTGTCGATATCGCGGCCGTCGAGCGCGGCGAGGTACGGCTCCAGTTCTTCAATGCTGAGCAAATGAATGAACAGGTGATAGTCCGGGTTCAGGGCGGCGGCTTTATCGCGCAGGGCCAGCAGCAGCTGTCGCGGTGTGATGCTGGCGTCGCGATAAGCGCTGCGCAGGGCGTCGAGTTGCAGATTGATGGTCATGAAGTGAGTCCTTTGCAAAATGGGTTCAGTCGAGTTCCAGCACCACGACGCGCTGTCCGGCGCGCACGGCCGAACCCGGTTGCACGCGGATTTCGCGCACCACGCCGGCCATCGGTGCGAGCAGCGGGATTTCCATCTTCATCGACTCCAGAATCACCAGCACATCACCGGCGGCAACGCGGCTGCCGGTCTCCACCTGGACCTGCCAGAGGTTGCCGGCGATGTGGCTGTCGACGCTCCTTTCGCCACTGGCCAATGGTGCGTCTTCGATCGTTTCCGGGGCCGCTTCTTCACTGTCGAAATGCGCCTGGCCGCTGGCGATCCATCGCTCGCGCTCGGCGTTGAACGCGCCTTTCTGTTGATCCCGAAAAGCTGCAATGCTCGAGGCTTCTTTGCTCAGGAACGCCTGGTAATCCGCGAGGTTCAACTGGCTGTGTTCGATGTTCAAATCGAAGCGCCCGAGGGGGAAATCCCGGCGGATGCGCAGCAGTTCATCGGCGCTCACCGGGTAGAAACGGATCTGGTCGAAGAAGCGCAGCAACCACGGTTTGCCATCGAACGCGGCGACTTCGCGGTAGCGGTTCCACATCTGCAACGTGCGACCGACGAACTGATAACCGCCGGGGCCTTCCATGCCATACACGCACATGTACGCGCCGCCGATGCCCACCGAGTTTTCCGCAGTCCAGGTGCGGGCCGGGTTGTACTTGGTGGTCACCAGACGATGGCGCGGGTCGAGCGGGGTGGCGACCGGCGCGCCGAGGTAGACGTCGCCCAAACCCATTACCAGATAGCTGGCGTCGAACACCGTGCGCTGTACTTCATCGAGGTTCGGCAGGTCGTTGATGCGGCGGATGAACTCCAGATTGCTCGGGCACCACGGTGCGTCCTTGCGCACGGTGGTCATGTATTTCTCGATCGCCAATTGGCAGGCCGGGTCGTCCCAGGACAGCGGCAGATGGACGATGCGCGAAGGCACTTGCAGGTCCTTGGCGGCGCACACCGCGTCCCATTCACCGGCGACGATACCGAGCAGATCGGCCAGCGGCAGTTGTTCGGGTTGGTAGTGCACTTGCAGCGAACGGATACCGGGTGTGAGGTCGATTACACCGTGCAGGTGTTTGCTTTCCAGGGCTTGCATGAGGGCGTGGGCGCGGAAGCGCAGGACCAGGTCCAGTTCCGGTGCGCCGATCTCAAGTAGCAGGTGCGTATCCCCCGACAGTCGCGCAACCAACCGCGTATCGTCCTGACCAATCTCCATGACAACAGGGGACTGTAGGAGCCGGCTTGCTGGCGATGAAGTTGACGCGGTGTCTGTTAGGGCCCCATCGCCAGCAAGCCGGCTCCTACAAGGGGTATTCCATTTCAGGGCGAGGGTGCGGGCGGTTTTGATATCGACTGGCTGGAACTGCACTTTGTCCCCGGCCTTGAGCTGGCCGAGTTGCCAAAGATCCGCCTCGATCACCGTCACCGGGCACACAAACCCGCCGAGGCTCGGGCCGTCCGGCCCCAGAATCACCGGCATGTCCCCGGTGAAATCCACGGCGCCAATCGCATACGGATTGTCGTGGATATTCGACGGGTGCAGCCCCGCCTCACCGCCGTCAGCCCGCACCCATTCCGGCTTCGGCCCGATCAGGCGCACGCCGGTGCGGCTGGAGTTGAAATGCACTTCCCACTGAGTCTCGAAAAACGTGCCGATGTAGTTTTCGGTGAAATATTCCGGTGCGCCATGGGGGCCGTAGATCACCCGGATCTGCCGCATGGCAGGCAACTCAGCAATGACAGGCAGTTGCTCACCGACGCTGTGATCGGTCAACGCCGGCACATGCAACACATCGCCGGCCCGTAATGCGCGACCACCATGGCCGCCAAACTGTCCGAGGGTGAAGGTGCTTTTGCTGCCCAGATAGTCGGGCACCTGCAGCCCGCCGCGCACACACAGATAGCTGCGGGCGCCTGCGCCGCCAATCGTGCCGAGACTCAACGTAGTGCCTGCCGGAACCAGCAGCGCCGTGTTCATCGCCACGGTTTCGCCGTTCAACGTCAGCGGAATCACTGCTCCGGTGACCGCCACCACCGCGTCGCAATTGAAGCGCAGCAATGGCCCGCTCATGGTGATTTCCAGCGCGGCGGCGCCTTCGTCGTTACCCAGCAAAAGGTTGCCCAATCGCAATGCGCGACTGTCCATCGGCCCTGACGGCGGCACGCCCACGGCCCAATAACCGAGTCGCCCCGGATAGTCTTGAACGCTGGTCTGCGTACCGGCGCTGAGCACTTCAAAAGTGTTGGCCTGATACACCAGGCCTTCGAGGCAACGGGTCCACGGTTGGCCGCTGGTGAACGGTTCATCGAGCAAAATCTGCCGCAGGTAGTCGCGGTTGGTTTCCACGCCGTAGAGCTGGCTGTCGCCCAGTGCTTGATGCAAATCCGCACGCGCTTGTTCGCGGGTCGGCGCCCAGCAGATGACCTTGGCGATCATCGGGTCGAAGTACGGCGGTATCTCGCAACCGGCCTCGACCCAGGTGTCGATCCGCAGCTGTTTGCCGTCGGCGACAGGGAAATTTACAGCGGTCAGTAAACCTGGGCTCGGCTGAAAATCACGACCCGGATCTTCCGCATAAAGCCGCGCCTGAATCGCATGGCCCTCGGCTTTCAATCCTTGGCTCAATACGCTCAGCGGCGGCAAATCACCCGCCGCCAGTTCCACCATCCAGCGCACCAGGTCCACGCCCCACACCTGTTCGGTGACGCCGTGTTCCACCTGCAAACGGGTGTTCACTTCCAGAAAGTAGAAGCGCTGGTCTGCGCTGTCGAACACAAATTCCACGGTGCCGGCGCTGCGGTAGTTCACCGCTTTTGCCAGTTTGATCGCCGCCGCGCACAGCTCATCGGCCATGCCGTCAGGCAGGTTCGGCGCCGGGGTTTCTTCGAGGACTTTCTGGTTGCGCCGTTGTACCGAACAGTCGCGCACACCGAGGGCGATCACTTCACCGCGACCGTCGCCGAACACTTGAACTTCCAGGTGTCGGGCGCGTTGGATGTACTTCTCGATGAACACGCCGGCATCGCTGAAATTGTTTTGGCCGAGGCGTTTTACGGCTTCGAAGGATTCACTCAACTCGTCAGCACTGCGACACACGCGCATGCCGATGCCACCACCGCCGGCAGTGCTTTTGAGCATCACCGGATAGCCGACTTGATCGCCGGCGATCAATGCCGCGTCGAGGCTGTCGAGCAGCTCGGTGCCTTCGAGCATCGGCACGCCGTGTTGCTTGGCCAGGGCGCGCGCGGTGTGTTTGAGGCCGAACACGCGCAGCTGTTCTGGCGTCGGGCCGATGAACGCGATATCGGCAGATGCGCAGGCTTCGGCGAACGCGGCGTTTTCCGAGAGGAAACCGTACCCAGGATGGATCGCCGTGGCGCCAGTGGCTTTGGCGATGGCGAGGATTTTATCGACCGCCAGATAGGTGCCGGCGGCGGCGCCTTCACCGAGGCTGTGGGCTTTATCGGCATGCAGGATGTGCAGGCTCGCGGCATCGGCTTCGGAATAAACGGCGACGCCTTTGACGTGCAGTTCACGCAAGGTGCGCAGGACGCGGCAGGCAATGGCGCCACGGTTGGCAATCAGGACTTTTTCGAACATGGCATAACCCCTGGAGGGGATGCGGGCCGTCCCGCAGTTTTTCGTTGGGCGCCGGGGTCGTCCCCGGCGGAAAATCACAAGTCTTCAGAACACCGCTGAACCCTGTGGGAGCGAGCCTGCTCGCGATGGTCGTGAACGATTACGCGTAAAACCAGATGCCCCGCGGTGCACTTGGGTTTTTCGCGAGCAGGCTCGCTCCCACAGGGGGTTAGTGGTGTTCTTGAGGTTTGAGGCACTGCCCGGAACGGGCCTGGCACAGGGCAAACAACCAGCGACGCAGACGGTTCAGTTTCAGTTCCATACCAGCAGCTCCGCAGGCGTAGGGTTGTAGGCATTGCACGGGTTATTCAGTTGCGGACAATTGGAAATCAGCACGATCACGTCCATCTCCGCCCGTAAATCCACGTACTTGCCCGGCGCCGAAATACCGTCCTCAAACGTCAGCCCGCCATCCGCCGTGACCGGCACGTTCATGAAGAAGTTGATGTTCGGCCCGATGTCGCCCTTGCCCAGTCGCCCGTCGTGGACGCAGGCGCGCAGGTAGTTGTCGCGGCAGCTGTGCATGTAGCGTTTTTCCAGAGCGTAACGCACGGTGTTGCTCTCTTGCGCGCAGGCACCGCCGAGGGTGTCGTGGCGTCCGCAGGTGTCGGCGACGATGGTCAGCATCGGTTTGCCGAGGTTGGAATAGAGCACGCTGCCGGTGCTCAGGTAGACGCTGTTCTGCCGGCGCAAGGTGCGTTGCACGTCGTAGCGTTCTTTCGGGTTGGCGACGCTGTAGAACAACGTATCAACCGCCTGATTGCCTTCCAGGTCGAGGATGCGCAGGGTCTGGCCGACCTTGACCTCCATCAGCCACGGTTCGCCGGCGGGAATGGTGGCGCGGTAGACCGCTGTTTCTGGATGCTTTTGAGCGGTAGCGATTGCGAGTGACATGGCAGCGATCCTCAGGCGAACAGGCGGTCGGTGTTGATGAAGCCGCGCTCGTTTTCCGGGCGCGAGGTGCGGCAGTGTTCGGCGACACTGGCGTCGGCGTTCATCCAGCTCAGCTTCAACGGTTTTGGTGCGTATTCCGGCGACGGATCCATCGGATGTTGCAGGGCGGTGAGCACCACCAGCGTGTCCATCGGCGCGTACAACTCGATGTAGTCGCCAGCCTTGGAGTTGCCTTCGACGAAGTGGAAACGCCCGGCTTCGTCGACGTTCACGCGGCTGAACAGGTTGAGGGTCATCAGCAAGTCCGACAGGCCCAAACCCCATTTGCCGAGTTCCACCAACAGGTTGTCGGTGCCGTTGCGGAAGAAGCCGTTGCGCAGTTCCTGATAGCGGCCTGCGCCGTACTTTTCCGCGACTTCTTCAGCGCACAGCACGCCGCCGAGGCTGTCGCTCCAGCCGCAGGTGTCGGCGGTGATCGCCGCCAGCACGCGGCCCATGTCCGAATACAGGCAATGACCGGTGGTGAGCTTGGCGGTGTGTTGGCATTTGAGGCTGTCGGGCAGGTTCAGGCGTTCGGTTTTTTCGTTGGCGTTGAGCAGCGTCAGGCTGACGTTGGCGCCACCGCGCAGGTCGGTCAGGCGCAGCAATTGGCCGCGCTTCAGGACGAAGGAACGATGGCCGCCGCCGGGGAGCATTTCCTCGGCGAAGGGGGGGAACAGTTGGGTCGAATCAGTCATGTGCAAAATCCTCTTAAGCGGTGCGAAGCGCGCCTGCAAGTGTTTCCGGCAAGGCATCGACGGCGGCGCGCGTGGCGCGGCGGTCGCTGTTCAAAGGGATGTCGTAAGTGATGCGCGCGCCATAGGCGCCGGGGGCGTGCGGGTCGACGCGGACCTTGTCGAACACCAGCAGTCGCGTGCCGAGGCTGAAACCTTCGGACAGGTCGTGGGTGACCATGAACACCGTCAGTTGCGTCTCGCGCCACAGCTCCAGCAGCAAGGCGTGCATGTCTTTGCGGATGCCCGGATCGAGCGCGCCGAACGGTTCGTCGAGCAGCAACACGCGGGGTTTCATGATCAGCGCCTGGGCGATGGCCAACCGTTGCTGCATGCCGCCGGAGAGCTGCGCCGGGTACTTGTCCAGCGAGTGACCGAGGCCGACCTTTTGCAGCAGCACCGAGGCCTGTTCGCGAGCGTCTTTTTTGGCGTTGCCGAACAACCGCCCAAGCAGCGGCGAGCGCGGCAGTTCGAGGCCGAGGGCGACGTTGTCCAGCACCGTCAGGTGCGGGAACACCGAGTAGCGCTGGAACACCACGCCACGGCTCGAATCCGGTTCGCCGGCCAGCAGTTGACCGTCCAGCAGAATCTCGCCGCGACTGGCGCGTTCCTGGCCGAGCAACAGGCGCAGGAAGGTCGATTTGCCGCAGCCCGACGCGCCGACCAGGGTGCAGAACTCACCCTCGTTGACGTTCAGGTTCAAGCCTTCGAGCACCACTTGATCGGCGTATTGCTGCCAGACGTTTTTTACCGTGATGAAGCTCATGCGCGGGCTCCTTCATACCAAGGGAACGCACGTTGAGTCAGGCGCTTGAGGCCCCAATCCATCAGCCAGGCGAGCAGGGTGATCCACACCACGTACGGCAGGATTACGTCCATCGCCAGGTAACGGCGCACCAGGAAAATCCGGTAACCGAGACCGTCGGTAGAGGCGATGGCTTCGGCGGCGATCAAGAACAACCACGCCGACCCCAGCATCAGCCGCAACGAGATCAGCAGGCGCGGCAACAATTGCGGGAGCACCACGCGCAGCATCAGCGTCCAGGTCGATGCACCGAGGGTCTGGGCCTTGATCAGCAACTCGACCGGTATTTCCCGGGCGCGCTGTTCCAGATCCCGCGCCAGACACGGGGTGATGCCGATGACGATCAGCATCACTTTCGATAACTCCCCCAGTCCAAAGACGATGAACAGAATCGGCAGGATCGCCAGCGGCGGCACCATCGACAGCACCGTCAGCAACGGCGACAACGGCGCGCCGAACAGCGGCAACGTGCCGGCGGCGATGCCCAGGCACAACCCGGCCAACGCGCTGATGCCGAGGCCAATGGCCAGGCGCCGCAGGCTGGACGCGGTGTCTTGCCACAGCACGTATTCGCCGGTGCGGCTGTCGGCGGTGAACGCCAGGCGCTTCACCGCGTCGGTCATTTGCACGGCGCTCGGCAACAGCTTGTCGTTAGGGTTGTCCAGTAGCCGTTCGGCCGAGCCCATGAAGTAGGCGAACAGCACCAGGGCGAACGGCAGGATCACCAACAACAGGCGACTCGGGCGATCCGGGTGGCGATTGATCAGGCGCATGGCCAGGTCCTCTTGTTACAGCTTGGCGTCGGCAGCCATCTGCACGTAACTCGGATCGAAGCGCAGCTTTAGGTTGCTCTTGTCGCCGCTGGTCACGCCGTTGGCGAAGGCCATGCCGACCGCGCTGGTGTCCTTGGCGCCTTCACCGAGCAAGCCGTGCTGGAAGGAAAACTCCGCGACCTTGCGCATGGTTTCCGGCAGTTGCTTGCTGGTAGAGAACGCCAGGGCTTCTTGCGGTGTGGCGAACAGTTTGGTGGTGTCGAGTTGCGCCTGGAAACCTGCGAGGTCAGTGCCCGAGGCCTTGGCCATGTGTTCGAGCGCAGCCTTGCTGGCGGCGTTTTTCGCGTTCATCAACTCGACCACTTCGAACCAGGCGCCGGTCAGTGCCTTGCCCAGAGCGGGGTTGTCTTTGAGGGTGGCGCTGTTGACCACCATCATGTCCATGATCTCGCCGGGGATCTGGCTGGAATTGAACACTTCGGTCACGCCCGGCTTGGCCTTGATGTCCGAGAGCATCGGGTTCCAGGTGGTGACGGCGTTGACCTGCTCCGTGTTGAAAGCGGCGGAGATGTCGGCGTCGGAGGTGTTGACCACTTTCAGGTCTTTCTCGGTGAGGTCCACCGAATCAAGGGCCCGGGCCAGCAGGTAATGGGACACCGACAGCTCGACCAGATTGACGTCCATGCCCTTGAGGTCGGCGACTTTCTTGCCGTCGCCCTTGAGCACGATGCCATCGTTGCCGTTGGAAAAGTCGCTGACGATCAGTGCGGTGCTGTCGACGCCGCCGGCGGCCGGAATGGTCAGCGCGTCCATGTTGGTCATGGTGCAGCCGTCGAACTGGCCGGCGGTGTATTGGTTGATGGATTCGACGTAGTCGTTGAGCTGCACCACATCAATCTTGATGCCGTACTTCTTCGCCCATTTGTCGACGATGCCTTGGCTGCCGGCGTATTCCCAGGGCATCCAGCCGGCGTAAATGGTCCAGCAGACGCTGAAGTGGTCTTTTGGCGCGGCCTGGGACGAGACGCTCACGATGGCTGCGAAGGCAGCGGCGAGGAGGGCGGGTAAACGAAGTCGGGACATGGTGGTTCTCCAGTTGATCAAGGGCGGGCAGGAGTCAACGCGGCACCGCGAACGGTGGCTTGTCTCCCGGGCTTTTGTCCCGCCGTGTAACCTCAACTGGAGGTCGCCAACTCTCGGACCAGCCACTCGCCTTAGCGAGCCGGAACCCTAGTCAGCCATTGCAAATTGTGGTGCCGCGAACCTGTGATGACTCCTGCACGGGTTTGCTAAAGCGAGAGCCGTGCCAAGTCGCCCGAAGCGCTCTGGGCCGGGGGATTGCCATTTTTCGGGAGGGCGCAAGGGCCGTTCGCTGCTTTGTGATGGTGCGCCCGTGCACTGAGATGCAGCGTGGCTGGCCGCTGATCCGAAGGTCAGGCGTCGTCCGGCACTCGCCGTCGCATTGCCAGTCAAAACAGGTGTCAGCCGGCTGTATCGGCTGTGGTCTTTCAGGAGGCCGCCATGTTTCGTCGACTGTTACTGGGCGTTGTGCTCGGTGTCGGGTTGTCCGGCTGCTACTACTACGCCGGCACCTACGACGTGTATTCCACGCCTTATTACTACCCCGGCTATGCGCCGTATTCCTACTATTACGGCCCGCGTTATTACTATGGTCCGCGCTTTTACGGTGGTTATCGCTACTACTATTGGGGCGGGCATCACCCTCGTTATTACGGCGGTGGATACCATGGGCGGCACCATTAATCAGCGGGTGAATAGATGAAAAACCTTTCATCGGCTAGATGTTTCAACTTGTTTCAAGAGCGCACCGGATGTCGAAAACGATGTCTGATCTTTCGACAGTCACCGAATAATTGACTGTCGCTCGCCAGCGTCGCTGGTGTGGCTCACTCGCGGTCCAGGAGGCCGCCATGCTCTGTCGAAAACAGCTCCGCCCAATTCTTCTGATGGCTGTATTAGGATTGTCACTTGGCGCGTGCGTGCCCTATGCCGATGGAGGAGGCAGCTACTACAGTTCCGAGGTTTACACGTCCCCCGCGCCGTACTACTCAGATGGCGGCGGTTACTACTCCAGTGGCGGTTACTACACCTCGCCGCGCCGGTATTACTCACCACCGGCCCGCTATTACCAGCCAACGCCGCGGTACTACCACCAGCCGCGGGTGTATCAACCGGCACCGCGTTATTACCAGCCTTCGCCACGAAGCGATTACCGGGCGCATCAGGGGCGCGGTTGGGACGGCAATGGCCGGGGCGGCTGGGATGGCCGTAACCGTGGCAATTGGAACAATGATTACCGTGGTGGCGGACGCAATCACGGTGGACGAGGTGACCACTACGGTCGCGGCGATCACTCTGGCCGAGGCAGCCACCGATAACATGAGTTGAATGCAATACCTGTGGGAGCGAGCCTGCTCGCGATGGCGGATTGTCAGTCACATCATTGATGAATGACAAACCGCCATCGCGAGCAGGCTCGCTCCCACATTTCGTTTTGTGACCTTACAAATCCGCCAGCGGATGCCGGCCTTCCCAGACCTTGCGAAAATGCGCCTCCACCACCGCATCCGGCACGTGATTGATATCAGGCCAATGCCAATGCGGTTTCTGGTCCTTGTCGATCAACCGCGCACGCACGCCTTCGCTGAACTCCGGATGCCGGCAGCAGTTGAGGCTCAAGGTGTATTCCATCTGGAAAACCTGAGCCAGCGACATATGCCGGGCGCGGGATATCTGTTGCCAGATCAGATGAGCAGTCAGCGGCGAACCTTCACTCAGGGTCCGCGCCGCGCGGCTAAGTACCAGGTCCGTGCTATCACGCTGTTGGCTGATGGCTTTCCAGGCGCAACGTACATCACTGACATCCAGCAATTCGTCGATCTGCTGGCGGCGCGGCAGCCACTGGGCTTCGGGCATTTGCGCCAGCGCTTCCTGCTGCAAGGCCTTGAGCAGGCTGTTGAGTTGCATCGGCGTCTGTTCCTGCCAGTTCAATTGCAGCAAGCCTTCGATCAGCTCTTCTTGCTGTTCATCGAGCAGGAAGCGGTCGGCCAGGCCCAGATCGATCGCATCGCGCCCGTTGATGTGCGCGCCAGTCAGGCCGAGGAACAAACCGAGCTTGCCGGGCAGGCGCGACAGAAACCAACTGGCACCGACATCCGGATACAAACCAATGCTGATTTCCGGCATCGCCAAACGGCTGCTCGGCGTGACAATACGGATGTTCGCGCCCTGCAGCAGGCCCATGCCGCCGCCGAGTACATAACCGTGACCCCAGCAGATCAGCGGTTTCGGGTAGGTGTGCAGGCTGAAGTCCAGCCGGTATTCCGCCGCGAAGAAAGTTGCGGCCAGCGGGGGCACTACGCCGGGGTGCGCGCGACAGGCTTCCACCAGGCTGCGCACTTCGCCACCGGCGCAAAAGGCCTTGGCGCCATGACCGCGCAATAGCACGCAGACGATTTGCGGATCCTTGGCCCAAGCGTCCAGTTGATCGCGCAGGGCGTTGATCATTGGCAAGGACAGGGCGTTCAGGGACTTTTCGGCATCCAGGCTGGCAACGCCGATGCGGGCGCCGTCGGTGCCGGTGAGTTCTTCGAAGTGCAGATTCATCGTGACCTCGATCGGGAATTTGAGCGTTCAGTATGATCGCAATGCAGGAAAGTGCCGGATCTGCGTCAGATCAATTGACAAGCGTGATGGGCTTTCCTAGGGTTCGCCCCATTGTTTTTGCCGGATGTAACCATGACTGCTGACGACCGTATCAAACTCGAACCGAGCTGGAAGGAGGCACTGCGTGCCGAATTCGACCAGCCCTACATGGCAGAGTTGCGCGATTTCCTGCAACAGGAGCGTGCGGCCGGCAAGGAGATTTATCCACCGGGCCCGATGATTTTCAACGCGCTCAACTCGACGCCGCTGGACAAGGTCAAGGTCGTCATTCTCGGTCAGGATCCGTATCACGGGCCAGGCCAGGCCCATGGCTTGTGCTTCTCGGTGCAACCGGGCGTGCCGGCGCCGCCGTCGCTGGTGAACATCTATAAGGAGTTGAAACGCGACCTGAACATCGACATTCCCAATCACGGTTATCTGCAGAGCTGGGCCGATCAGGGCGTGTTGATGCTCAATACCACCATGACCGTCGAGCGCGCCAATGCCAATGCGCACAAGGACAAGGGCTGGCAGTTCTTTACCGATCGGATCATTGAAGTGGTCAGCCAGCAGCAACCGCATCTGGTGTTCATGCTGTGGGGCGCCCATGCCCAGAGCAAGCAGAAGCTGATCGACGCGACCAAGCATCTGGTGCTGACGTCGGTGCACCCGTCACCGCTGTCCGCTTATCGCGGGTTTCTCGGGTGCGGGCACTTCAGCCGGACCAACAAGTTTCTTGAGCAGAATGGCGAGACGCCGATTGATTGGCGGTTGCCGCCAGTCTAAAAAGCTTCGCGGGCAAGCCTCGCTCCTACAGATTTCGTGCAAAACCTGTAGGAGCGAGGCTTGCCCGCGAAGGGAACACCTCGGTCTATCAGACCGAATCCGGATTCCGATTCCAATACTTGAACAACGGCTCCGCCAGAAACAACACAAACAACAACCGCATCACCTGCATCGCCGTCACCAGCGGCACCGACAATTGCAGGGTCTCCGCCGTCAGGCTCATCTCCGCAATCCCGCCGGGCATCATGCCCAGGGTCAGCGAACGCAAATCCAGATGTGTCAGCGCACTCAATCCCAAGGCTGCCGCCGTGGCGATCAACATGGTCAACACCGTACCAATCAACGTCCGCCCCATAAACGAAGGCGCACGCCGGAAAAACTGCCGATTGAAGTGGCAGCCCAAGCCACTGCCGATCAGCCATTGGCCAATCTGACTAGCGCCGTTGGGCAAACCAATGTGCAGATCCCAACCAATGCTCACCGCCGCACTCACCAGCAACGGCCCGAACAGCCACGGGTTGGGTTGACGCAAACGTTCCCAAATCCACGCCGCCAAGGCGCCCGCCGGAAATAGAAGGGCCAGCCACCACCAGTTGACGGCCGTCGGATGAAAGACCGGCACACCGTCGCCCAACAAGTACTTGAACGCCGCCGGTACGCAAAGCACCACCACCAGCACCCGCAGGCTTTGCCCGGCCGCTACGCGACTGAGCACCGCGCCATTGCGTGCGCCGAGGTTGACCATCTCCCCGGAGCCGCCGGGCATGCTGGAAAAAAATGCGGTGGCGCGATCCTCACCGGTACGGCGCATCAACCAGACCCCGACCACGGCGGACAGGCTGGTGATCAACGCACCGAAGAAGATCAGGCCAAAGTGGCTCAACACCTGCTCCATCACCACCGGGGTGAAGTGCAGGCCGATGCCGATGCCGACGACCCACTGGCCGACCTTGCGGCCGCCAGGGATTTCGGCCAATTGCCAGGGCGTCAGGCAACGCACGAGGATGATCGCCAGCAACGAGCCGACCATCCACGGCAGTGGCCAGCCGATCTGGCTGGCCAGGTAACCGCCCAGCGCGCCGACCAGCGGCGTACCCCACCAGGCGTTGAAGGGTGTTCGATCAGACATCGGCGACCGCGCGACGAGCGACCGAACGTTTGCGCCAGATCCGCAGGATCGGCACCAGCAGCATCACCACGATCAGCGCCCAGACACCCAGCGTGATCCCGCTCGACCAGAGAATCTCCAGCGAACCGTTGGAGATCGACAGTGCGCGGCGCAGATTCTGTTCCATCAAACCTCCGAGAATGAAGCCCAGCAAAACCGGCGACAACGGGAAATCCAGCTTGCGCAGAATGTAGCCGAAGATGCCGATGCCGATCATCAGGAACAGGTCGAAGGTGGTGGCATGCACCGCGAACACGCCGATGGCGGTGATGATCGCGATCATTGGCACCAGCGCCCAGTTTGGTACGGCGAGGATGCGGGTGAAGATGCGGATCATCGGAATGTTGAGGATCACCAGCATGATGTTGGCGATAAACAACGACGCGATCAGGCCCCAGACGATGTCCGGTTGCTGTTGGAACAGCAGCGGTCCCGGCGTGATGTTGTACAGCGACAACGCACCGATCATCACCGCCGTCGTGCCCGAACCGGGAACGCCCAGGGTCAGCATCGGCACCAGCGCGCCACAGGCTTCAGCACCGATGGCGGTTTCCGGAGCGGCCAGACCGCGCTTGTCGCCCTGTCCGAATTTGCCGCTTGGGCCGGCGATACGTTTCTCGGTCATGTAGGCCACGGCGCTGGCAAGTGTTGCACCGGCGCCAGGCAAAACGCCCATGATGAAACCCAGCACACCGCACCGCATGTTCACCCAGAACACCGACGCAGCTTCCTTGAAGTTGAACATCATGCGGCCGGTGGCTTTGAACGCTTCCTGGCCGCGATGGGTTTTTTCCAGCAGCAACAGAATCTCGCTGATGGAGAACAGGCCCAGCACCAACACCACGAACTGAATGCCGTCGGTGAGGTGGATGTTGTCGCCGGTGAAGCGGTAGACACCGCTGTTGGCGTCGATGCCGACGGTCGACAGGAACAGGCCGATCAGCGCCGCGATAAAGGTCTTCAGCGGTCGATCACCGGCCATGCCGCCGAGGCAGACAATCGCGAACACCATCAGGACGAAATATTCCGCCGGACCGAAGGCAATCGCCCATTTCGCCAGGATCGGCGCGAACACCACCATCCCGCACGTGGCAATAAAGGCGCCGATGAACGAACTCCACGCCGACAGCGACAGCGCGACACCGGCCATGCCTTGACGGGCCATCGGGTAGCCGTCGAGGGTGGTCATGACGGTGGACGCTTCGCCCGGAATGTTCAGCAGGATCGAACTGATCCGGCCGCCGTATTCGCAACCCAGGTAAACCGCAGCCAGCAGGATCAGTGCCGATTCCGGTGGCAGCCCGAGGGCGAATGCAATCGGGATCAGCAACGCCACGCCGTTGATCGGACCGAGGCCGGGCAGCAGGCCGACGACGGTGCCGATCAGCGTGCCGCTGAGTGCGGTGACCAGGTTGTAAGGGGTCAGTGCGACGCCGAAGCCGTGACTCAAATAACCAAGCGTATCCATTTCAGTTCTCCAGAACGTCGAGCAGACCCAGAGGCAGCGGCACGTCCATCACTTTGTCGAACAGCAGGTACAGACCGATGCTCATCAGGCTGATGATCACTGCGCTTGGCAACCAGCGTCCGCCGTACAGGCGCGCCATCGGAATGCCGATCAAAATGCTGCTGAGGATGAAGCCCAACGGTTCGAACAGGCCGGCGAACACCAGCAGCAGCACCACGCAGCGGCCGATCTTGTGGAGGGTTTCACGATCCAGCGGCGGGTCTTCTTCGGAGTGTTTGATCGGGGACGGGCGAAACACCATGTAGATCAAGCCCATTCCCATCAGCCCCAGCATCAGCAAGGGGAAGGCGCGAGGGCCGATCGGTTCGTAGGAAAAAGGTGCCTGGTAGGGCCAGGCCATCAGCACCAGGCTGGCGCAGGCCAGCAGCAGCACCGATGCGAAAATGCGTTGTACGAGCATGGGGAACTCCTGTGCCGCGACCCCGCAGTGCGGGGCCGCAGCCGCTAGACAGAGGCGATCACTGAATCAGGCCGAACTCTTTGGCCAGCACTTTGTAGTCCGCGACCTGCTTCTTCACGTAGGTGTCCAGTTCCGGGCCGGTCATGGCGAACGGAAAGAGTTCACGTTGATCGCGCAGCTTGGCGAAATCATCGGAAGCCAGCAGTTTGTCGAAGGAGTCTTTCCACCAGGCGTAGTCTTCATCGCTGACTTTTGGCCCGAGGTAGAAACCGCGAACCACTGGCCAGACGATGTCGTAGCCTTGCTCTTTGGCGGTCGGAATGTCTTTCATTTCCGGCTCGTCCAGGCGCTTATCGGAGAACACCGCCAGCAGGCGCATGTCGCCGCTCTGGATGTGCGGCATGGAGTCGGAGATGTCGGTGCTGCCGACCTGGATGTGGCCGCCGAGCAGGGCGGTGGCGATTTCGCCGCCACCTTCGAGGGCGACGTAACGCAGATCGCGCGGGTTGATCCCGGCGGCCTTGGCGATCAGCGCGGTTTGCATCCAGTCCTGGCTGCCGACGGTGCCGCCGGAACCGATCACCACTTTGCTTGGATCTTTCTTCAGCGCCTGAACGAGATCGTCGAGGGTCTTGTAAGGCGAATCGCTTTTCACCGCGATGGCGCCGTAGCTGGTGCCGACCGCTGCCAGCCAGCGCACGTTGGTTTCATCGAAGCGACCGAACTTGCCCTGGGCCAGGTTCAGCAACGAGCCGCTGGACCACGCCACGAGCGTGCCGGCGTCGGCCGGACGCTGAGCGACCACCGCGTTGTACGCCACTGCGCCGACACCGCCGGGCATGTAGGTCACGCGCATCGGTTTGCTCAGCAGTTTCTCGTTCATCAGCGCGCTTTGCGCCAGTTTGCAGGTCAGGTCGAAACCGCCGCCGGGCGAGGCCGGGGCGATGCATTCCGGGCGCTTGGGCTCGGCCATCAGTTGGCCGGCAAACAGCATGCAGCTGGCGGCGAGGGCGAAACGGCGCAGTGATCGATTCATTGTTGTCTCCACGGGAGTTGTTGTTTTTGGGGATGTTTCAGGTGCGGCAGTTTCGCGTCGCGCAGCCGTTGATGGCGCTGACTAACGTAAACGACGGGAATTGAAAAAAGAGATGAGGCGGGCAAACCTGGGGCTGTGTGGACAGCATGGCGAAGTACCTCGTTATTGTTCTTATTGGCGAAAACGCATCGAGGCGTTTTTCGGGAGCTACATTTCAAAGCACGATCGATGGCTTTCAGTCGAAACCATCCGTGGGCCGACTCTAACGGTCGAACCTTTCACTAACCTTTCAGCGGACTTTCACGGTTTTCGGGCTTCACAGCGGCGGATGCGGCTGTAAACTCCGCGCCAAAGAATGGCGTCGAACATCCCTGAATGAGGTAAAGATCCATGCGTGTTCTGCTCGTCGAAGACCATCTGCAACTCGCCGACAGTGTCGCCCAGGCGCTCAAGAGCACCGGGCTGACCGTGGATGTGCTGCACGACGGCGTGGCCGCCGACCTGGCGCTGAGCAGCGAGGAATACGCCATGGCGATCCTCGATGTCGGCCTGCCGCGCATGGATGGCTTCGAGGTGCTGGCGCGCTTGCGGGCCCGGGGCAAGAACCTGCCGGTGTTGATGTTGACCGCTCGCAGCGACGTCAAGGATCGCGTGCATGGCTTGAACCTCGGTGCTGACGATTACCTGGCCAAACCGTTCGAACTGACCGAGCTCGAAGCCCGGGTCAAAGCCTTGCTGCGTCGCAGTGTGCTCGGCGGCGAACGTCAGCAGACCTGCGGCGTGCTGGCTTACGATCTGGACACCCGGCGCTTCACCCTCGGCGACGAATTGCTGACCCTGACCTCCCGCGAACAAGCGGTGCTCGAAGCGCTGATTGCGCGTCCCGGTCGGGTGATGAGCAAGGAGCAACTGGCCGCCCAGGTGTTCGGTCTCGACGAAGAAGCCAGCCCCGACGCCATCGAAATCTACGTCCACCGCTTGCGCAAAAAGCTCGACGGCCAACCGGTCGCCATCGTGACGTTCCGCGGCCTCGGCTACTTGCTGGAAAGCCGCGATGCATAAGCCCAGCAGCCTGCGCTGGCGGTTGCTGTGGAACCTCGCGCTGCTGCTGGTGGTGTTGATGCTGGCCAGTGGATTGAGCGCGTACTGGAATGGTCGCGAAGCCGCCGACACCGCGTATGACCGGACCCTGCTGGCTTCGGCGCGAACCATCGCCGCCGGGGTGTCCCAGCGTGACGGAACCCTCAGTGCCGATGTGCCTTACGTGGCGCTGGATACGTTTGCCTACGACAGTGCCGGGCGAATTTTTTACCTGGTCAACGACATTCACCAGAACCTGATTTCCGGCTACGAAAACCTTCCCGCTCCACCACCGGGAACGCCGCGCACCGATGACTATCCGGCGCTTGCCCGTTTCTACAACGCGACGTATCGGGGGCAGAACGTGCGGGTGGTCAGCCTGCTCAAGCCCGTGAGCGAACCGAACATGAACGGCATGGCGGAAATTCGCGTGGCGGAAACCGACGAGGCACGCGTCAGCATGGCCCGTAGCCTGGCGGCAGACACGTTGTTGCGGCTGGGCATGCTGGCGGTCGGCGCGTTGCTGATGGTGTGGTTTGCGGTGAGTGCGGCGTTGCGCCCATTGGAACGCTTGCGCACGGCGGTGGAAGAGCGCCAGTCCGACGACTTGCGGCCGCTGCCGCTGGTCGAGGTGCAGCGAGAATTGTGGCCGTTGGTGCGTGCGCTCAACCACTTTACCGAGCGTCTGCGCGGGCAGTTCGAACGTCAGGCGCAGTTCATTGCCGATGCTGCGCATGAACTGCGCACGCCACTGGCGGCGCTCAAGGCGCGACTTGAACTCGGCCTGCGTTCGGGCGAGCCCGAAACCTGGCGCAACACGCTGGAAACGGCAGCGCAAGGCACGGATCGTTTGACCCATCTGGCCAACCAATTACTGTCGCTGGCGCGTGTCGAAAACGGTGCCCGGGCGATTGCCGAGGGCGGTGCGCAACTGCTCGATCTGAGTCAGCTGGCCCGGGAACTGGGCATGGCGATGGCGCCGCTGGCCCATGCCCGCGGCGTGGCGCTGGCGCTGGAGGCCGACGAACCGGTGTGGCTGCGCGGTGAGCCGACGCTGCTGAACGAGCTGTTGAGCAATCTGGTGGACAACGCGCTGGCCCATACGCCGCCTGGCGGCAACGTGATCCTGCAGGTCTCGGCGCCGGCGGTGCTGGAGGTCGAGGATGACGGGCCGGGGATTCCGCTGGAAGAGCGTGATCGGGTGTTCGAGCGCTTCTATCGTCGCAATCAGCAGGTGGCCGGGTCGGGGTTGGGGTTGGCGATTGTCGGCGAGATCTGCCGCGCGCATCTGGCGCAGATCAGCCTGCACGATGGCGAGCAGGCGGGATTGAAGGTGCGGGTGAGTTTTATCGCGGGAGAATAATGGTGGCATCTTCGCGGGCAAGCCTCGCTCCTACAGGTATTACGATGCTTTTGTAGGAGCGAGGCTTGCCCGCGAAGCTTTTAATAGAACATCGACCGCGATTCTTCCAGATCCCTGCACATCGACTCATTCTCCGGGTCGATTCCCAGCTTCTTGAAGGCCGGCACGCCGAGCGGGTCGATACGGGCGATGGGGTGGTCGGTGTCCTTGTGGCAATACAAACTGGCCACTTGCACCAGATCCACATAGTCGACGCGTTCGGACTCGCGCTTGAAGTCCAGATACAGCCCCGGCAATTGCACCAGCATTTCCGGAAACTCCCAGACCCTGAGCAGTTTGTCGCCGAGCAGCGGGTGAATGTGGTCGATCACATGGTTCAGGCTGACCGGGTCCGACAGCAGCTCGTAGTGGTCTTCGGCGTAGGTCAGGATCGGCAGTACACCAATCTGATGCACCAGTCCGCCCAGCGCCGCCTGATCGGGCTTGAGCTGCGTGTAACTGCGGCACAGCGCGTAGCTGACCCCGGCGATTTCCAGGCTTTTGCGCCAGACATCGCGCATCTTTTTCTCCACCACGTCAGAGCGCGCATGGAAAATCTGCTCCATGACCAGACCGATGGCCAGGTTGCTGCTGTAATTGACGCCCAGGCGCGTGATTGCCGTGTGCAAGTCAGTGACTTCCTGGGTCGCGCGCAGCAGCGGGCTATTGACCACTTTGATCAGGCGCGCCGACAGCGCCGTATCGCGGCCAATCACTTTGCTCAGGGTGCTGACACTTATTTCCGGGTCTTCAGCGGCCTTGCGAATCTGCAGGGCCACTTCCGGCAACGTTGGCAGAACCAGGTCATCGTTATCGATGGCCTCAACCAAATCCTGTTGGACCTTATCCGCCAAATCGCTCATTTCTTTTCTCTAGGGTGTTGCAACAAATACTGCTGTTAACGCTGGATCTCGCGATCGCGATCCAGTTCATAAGGCAAGTCAAGCAGATGCAGGGCCGGCCCTTCGATCACGCCGAGATGGACGTCGCCACCTTCCGCCGCTTCGGCTTGCAAGACGGCCAGGAGTTCAATGTTTTGTCCGGCGTGCGCGGCAATCACCACTTCGCCGATGGAACTGCCGTGTGTCGGGGAAAACAAGGGAGTGCCGGGTTCAGGCAATGCACTGGCGTCCAGCTTCAGACGATACAAGCGGCGCTTGAGTTTGCCCAGGTACTGCATCCGCGCAACGATTTCCTGGCCGGTGTAGCAACCTTTCTTGAAGCTCACGCCGCCGACGGCCTGCAGATTGAGCATCTGCGGAATGAACAATTCGCGTGTGCCCGGCATCACCTGGCCGATCCCTGCGCGGACCTGACCCAGCAGCCATTGATTGAGATCGCCCTCGGTCAGCAAAGCAGATAACCGGCCCTTGATGACGTCGGCCTGATCGGCGGCAACCCAGAGTTCGGCGCGGTCCGGTGAAACGCGGATGGCGATCAATCCGTCATTGCGCGCCACGCTGTCGGTGTCCGCCGGCAGTTCGAGACCCAGGCCGATCAGGGCGGCATCGCCATGGTCAACGCCGAAGCGGACCCAGGCAGCGCTTTCATCGGTCAATTTCGATTTGGAGAACACCGCGTACTTCTTCAAGTCCGCCAGTTGCGGCTCCAGCAGCTCGGTGGCCATGGCCATGAGCACGCCATCACCTTGCAGCAGAATGCGGAAGCTCGATTGCATCCGGCCTTTCTGGGTGCAGCGCGCACCGAGGCTGGCCTGGGTGTCGCTCAGGTAATTGAGGTTGCAGGTCAGTTGGCCTTGCAGAAATTTGCTGGCATCCGCGCCGCGGACCGCGAGAACGCCTTCGTGAGACAGGGTGCAGAAAAAAGCAGAATCGGCCATGGGAGATCGCAGGGTAAAAGAGTCTGGGGGACATCATAAGGGGGCGCCCATGAAATGGGTAGTTCACAAAAGGTCGACAGTGCCCGACCAAAGCCGACTGTTCGATGGTGTCCGGGGCTGTATACTTGCCGCCTATTTGAGGAGCGCTCCATGGTCGAAGATGTTGAACTGAATCGCCTCTACTGGCACAGCCGCCGCGGCATGCTTGAACTTGACGTGTTGCTGGTGCCGTTCGTGAAAGAGGTCTACCCGCACCTCAATGATGTCGACCGCGATTGCTACCGCAAGCTGCTCGAATGCGAAGATCAGGACATGTTCGGCTGGTTCATGGAACGCGCCGAGTCGGAAGATCCGGAGCTGCAGCGCATGGTTCGCATGATCCTGGATCGTGTCCAGCCCAAGTAATGCGTTCGAATGCCGCTGGCATGCCTCTGGGCAGTTGCTGGCGGCGTATCTGTTGGCCCAGCTGTTCGCGCTGGGTGCATTGTTTCTGCTTGCCATACCGGTCTGGGCCAGCTTGCTCGGCGCTGTTTGCTGCCTGGCTCATTGCGTTTGGGCATTGCCACGCCAGATTTTACTGACACACCCACAGGCGTTTCGCGGCTTGCGTCGCGATGCGGATGGCTGGCAGTTGTGGAATCAGGCGGCGGGTTGGCAGGCGGTTCAGCTACGGCCGGACAGCCTCGCGCTGCCGCTGGTCGTCGTCCTGCGTTTTCGCCTGCAAGGCGAGCGGCGGGTCCGGGCGATCTGTGTGCCCCGGGATTCGCAGACGGCGGATGTGCACCGACGCCTGCGGGTTCGGCTCACGTTCAGTCGGCGTAGGTGGGCGGCACCAGAATAGTGTCCAGCGCCTCCGGCAGCAGGTTCGGGTAGTCGAGGGTGTAATGCAGGCCGCGACTTTCCTTGCGTTCCATGGCTGACTGAATCATCAGTTCCGCCACTTGGGCCAGGTTGCGCAGCTCGATCAAATCCCGGCTGACCTTGTAGTTACTGTAGAACTCGTCGATTTCGTCCAGCAACAGCCGCACGCGGTGCTGCGCACGTTGCAGGCGCTTGTTGGTGCGCACGATGCCGACGTAGTCCCACATGAATCGCCGCAGTTCATCCCAGTTGTGCGCAATGATCACGTCTTCATCCGAGTCGGTGACCTGGCTGGCATCCCAGGCGGGCAGGGCGACCGGAATCGAAACCTGCGGCAGTTGCTCAAGAATGTCTTCTGCCGCCGAGCGTGCGTAAACGAAACATTCCAGCAGCGAGTTGCTGGCCATGCGGTTGGCGCCGTGCAGGCCAGTGAAACTGGTTTCGCCAATTGCATACAGCCCCGGCACGTCGGTGCGGCCCTGCTGATCGACCATCACGCCGCCGCAGGTGTAGTGCGCTGCGGGAACCACCGGAATCGGTTGCTTGGTGATGTCGATGGAAAACTCCAGGCAGCGCTCGTACACCGTCGGGAAGTGCGTCTTGATGAACGCTTCCGGCTTGTGACTGATGTCCAGATAAACGCAATCGACACCCAGGCGCTTCATCTCATGGTCGATGGCCCGGGCGACGATGTCCCGTGGCGCCAGTTCGGCGCGCGGGTCGAAACGCTGCATGAAGCGTTCGCCATTGGGCAGCTTCAGGTGCGCACCTTCGCCGCGCAGGGCTTCGGTGATCAGGAAGCTCTTGGCTTGCGGGTGATACAGGCACGTCGGGTGAAACTGGTTGAACTCCAGGTTCGCCACCCGGCAGCCCGAACGCCAGGCCATGGCGATGCCATCACCGCAGGCGCCGTCGGGGTTGCTGGTATAGAGGTAGACCTTGGCGGCACCGCCGGACGCGAGGATCACGAAGCGTGCACCGTAGGTGTCGACTTCCCCGGTGCCGCGGTTGAGCACGTAGGCGCCGAGGCAGCGGTCGCCTTCAAGGCCCAGGCGCTTCTCGGTGATCAGATCGACGGCGACCCGCTGTTCCAGCAACTCGATGTTGGGCCGTTGTCTGGCTTTGTCGAGCAGGGTTCTGAAAATCGCTGCGCCGGTGGCATCGGCGGCGTGAATGATGCGCCGATGGCTGTGACCGCCTTCGCGGGTCAGGTGAAACTCGAAACCGCCATCTTCGGTGCCGGATTGTTCATCGCGGGTGAACGGCACGCCTTGATCGATCAGCCATTGAATGGCCTCTTTGCTGTGCTCGACGGTGAAGCGCACGGCGTCTTCGTGGCACAGGCCACCGCCGGCATTCAGGGTGTCATCGACGTGGGATTCAACGGTATCGGTGTCATCCAGCACGGCAGCGACACCGCCCTGGGCCCAGAAGGTCGAGCCATTGGCGAGGTCGCCTTTGCTCAGTACGGCAATGCGCAAATGATCGGGCAAGGTCAGCGCAAGGCTCAAACCGGCAGCACCGCTGCCAATCACCAGAACATCGTGTTGAAACTGTTGGCTCATTTCAGGATTCCGCTCAAAGCGACCCGGGTCGGGGTTGGCGCATGACTCCCGCATCGGCGAGTCAAGGCGGCCACACAGCGCACTAGTATATAGAGGGGGGGAGCGGCACAATAGCCGAGGTCACATGGCATTGTGAAACTACTGTGACGGAAAAGACTTGACGCTTCGTCGGATGATTTTTCGACCGGTTCGGCGACAAGAAGACTGTATCGTCGATTTAACAGTCTTTTTCCATTCACGGTTGCACAATGTCGGTCTTGCGCAGCTATAAATATTTGGAACTTTTGCCAAAGGCCCAAGATCAATAGACCGTTGCCTGAATCAAGGGACAGTGTCGGCTTCAATGCAGGATTGCGGTTTGATCCTTGCCGGCGAATCCGATGACAAGATTATTCGCGCAGCCGGGTTATGCCGAGCTGCGCTTTTCGTGCGTGCCAAATCAGAGCCCGCAGGAAACTTGCTTGGAGGGGGAGAACTTTTGCGAAAAGCCCGAGTCTATGTTTGCAAGTCTGGTCGTTTAGTTATGCAAGCTTCCTCCGAGCTTATCGAGGAGAGTTCATGCTAACCCAGGAAGAGGATCAGCAGCTGGTCGAACGCGTTCAGCGCGGCGACAAGCGAGCTTTCGATCTGCTAGTGCTGAAATATCAGCACAAAATTCTCGGGTTGATCGTGCGTTTCGTGCACGACACCCATGAAGCCCAGGATGTGGCACAAGAAGCCTTTATCAAGGCGTACCGTGCGCTTGGAAATTTTCGCGGGGACAGCGCGTTTTACACGTGGCTTTACCGCATCGCCATCAACACGGCGAAAAACTATCTGGTTTCACGCGGCCGTCGGCCGCCGGATAGCGATGTCAGTTCCGAAGATGCAGAGTTCTACGATGGCGATCATGGCCTCAAGGATCTCGAGTCGCCTGAGCGCGCATTGCTGCGGGATGAGATCGAAGGCACCGTCCATCGAACCATTCAGCAACTGCCGGAAGATTTGCGTACGGCTTTAACTTTACGTGAGTTTGATGGTCTGAGTTACGAGGACATTGCGGCAGTCATGCAGTGTCCGGTGGGTACCGTGCGCTCCCGGATTTTCCGCGCTCGGGAGGCCATCGATAAAGCCCTGCAGCCGTTGTTGCAGGAAAACTGAGACAGCGGCGACAGCCAAGAGAGGAACGCCATGAGTCGTGAAGCCCTGCAGGAATCGCTGTCCGCAGTGATGGATAACGAAGCGGACGAACTGGAATTGCGTCGGGTATTGAATGCCTTTGACGATGTTGAAACCCGTGAAACATGGGCTCGTTATCAAATCGCTCGGGCAGTGATGCACAAGGATCTGCTGCTTCCACGTCTGGACATTGCAGCGGCCGTTTCTGCTGCGCTGGCTGATGAAGCCGTACCGGCGAAAGCCTCCCGTGGTCCATGGCGCAGCCTGGGTCGCCTCGCTGTAGCCGCTTCGGTTACCGTCGCCGTGTTGGCAGGTGTTCGTCTGTACAACCAGGACGAGATCGCGGGTGTCGAGTTGGCTCAGCACTCCACTCAACCGGGTCTGGCCGTTCCTCAGGTCAAGGGTCCAGCTGTTTTGGCAGGCTATAATGAGAGCTCGGAAGCCACTGGTCCTATGGCCAACGGCGTATTGCAGGCTCAGCCGGGCTGGCACGATCAGCGTTTGCCGGGCTACTTGCGCCAACATGCTCAACAGGCTGCACTGAAAGGTACTGAGAGCGCTCTGCCTTACGCTCGTGCAGCGAGCCTGGAAAACCGTTAAGGAGGATCATGCGCGCCATACCTCTACTTTCGCTTCTGCTTAGTGGCTGGTTCATTGTTCCAGCCCATGCCGATGAGGCACAAGACTGGTTGACCCGTCTTGGCCAGGCCGAGCAGCAGCAAAGCTTTCACGGTACTTTTGTCTACGAGCGAAACGGTAGTTTTTCTACCCACAACATCTGGCACCGCGTCCAGGATGGCAAGGTCCATGAGCGTTTACTCCAGCTCGACGGCCAGGCTCAGGAAGTTGTACGCATTGATGGGCATACTCAATGCGTCAGCGGTCTTCTGATTGCAGGGCTTGGGGATTCCCCCAACTCCGCTGCTCGTACACTCGATCCACAGAAGCTCAAGAATTGGTACGACCTTGCCGTCATCGGCAAGTCGCGTGTGGCCGGACGTGCGGCAGTCATCGTTACCCTGACGCCTCGCGATCAACATCGCTACGGTTTTGAATTGCATCTGGATAAAGAAACCGGCCTGCCGCTCAAATCATTGCTTCTGAATGAGAAAGGGCAGTTGCTGGAGCGGTTCCAGTTCACGCAGCTGGATACCTCTGATTTGCCCTCCGACGACGATTTGCAGGCGGGCCCGGATTGCAAAGCCATCACCCTCGACAGCGACAAGGCTTCGGCAGTCAAGGCTGCCCAGACCTGGCATTCGGACTGGTTGCCTGCCGGCTTTGAGCTGACCAGCAGCACTTCACGCAAGGATCCCGCGACCAAAACCCAAGTCAGCAGCCTGATGTATGACGATGGTCTCGCACGTTTTTCGGTGTTCCTTGAGCCGCTCAATGGTGCCCCCGTCACCGATACCCGCACTCAGTTGGGCCCAACCGTCGCTGTATCCCGGCGCTTGACCACCCCTCAAGGCGAGATGATGGTCACCGTCGTCGGTGAAATCCCGGTAGGCACCGCTGAACGGATTGCGCTGTCCATGCGCTCCGATGCCACTGCAACCCAGTAGTGAGCTGAAACCGAAATGTTTGGTGAGCATTTCAATTTGCAAATATCCCCGAAATTTTTTATAGGTCAGAGCCCCTCGGCTCTGGCCTTGTTTGTTGTTCCCGGAACAAAAATACCGGCGTATCGTTCCCGGTGTTCCTTGCTCCATATCGCTTAACCATGCTCGTCGTAACGGGAGCCGTATGTCGATACCACGCTTGAAGTCTTACCTCTCCATATTTGCCACCGTGCTGGTGCTCGGTCAGGCGGTCGCTGTACAAGCGGCCGAGTTGCCTGACTTCACGCAGCTGGTCGAGCAGGCCTCGCCCGCGGTGGTAAACATCAGTACCACGCAGAAACTGCCGGACCGCAAAGTGTCGAGCCAGCAGATGCCGGACCTTGAAGGCTTGCCGCCGATGTTGCGCGAGTTCTTCGAGCGCGGCATGCCGCCACAACCGCGTACACCGCGCGGTGATCGTCAGCGCGAAGCCCAGTCGTTGGGGTCGGGTTTCATCATCTCGTCTGACGGCTACATCCTGACCAACAACCACGTGATCGCCGATGCCGACGAAATTCTCGTCCGTCTCGCTGACCGTAGTGAGCTGAAAGCCAAACTGGTCGGCACCGATCCACGCTCCGACGTGGCGCTGCTGAAAATCGAAGGCAAGGATCTGCCGGTCCTGAAACTGGGTAAATCCCAGGACCTGAAGGCTGGCCAGTGGGTCGTGGCCATCGGCTCGCCATTCGGTTTCGACCACACTGTGACCCAAGGCATCGTCAGTGCCATCGGTCGCAGCCTGCCGAACGAAAACTATGTGCCGTTCATCCAGACCGACGTGCCGATCAACCCGGGTAACTCTGGTGGTCCGCTGTTCAACCTGGCGGGCGAAGTGGTGGGGATCAACTCTCAGATCTACACCCGTTCCGGTGGTTTCATGGGCGTGTCGTTCGCAATCCCGATCGATGTGGCCATGGACGTTTCCAACCAGCTGAAAAGCGGCGGCAAGGTCAGCCGTGGATGGTTGGGGGTCGTTATTCAGGAAGTGAGCAAGGATCTGGCCGAGTCGTTCGGTCTTGATAAACCGGCCGGTGCACTGGTGGCGCAGATCCAGGATGACGGTCCGGCGGCCAAGGGTGGCCTGCAAGTGGGTGACGTGATCCTGAGCATGAACGGTCAACCGATCGTCATGTCTGCCGATCTGCCGCATCTGGTCGGCGCGCTGAAGGCTGGCGCCAAGGCAAACCTTGAAGTGATTCGTGAAGGTAAGCGCCAGAATGTCGAGCTGACCGTCGGCGCTATCCCTGAAGAGGGCAAAGAGCTGGATGCCCTGCCGAAATCGGCCACCGAGCGCAGCAGCAATCGCCTGGGTGTTTCCGTGGTCGAGCTGACCGACGAACAGAAGAAAACCTACGACCTCAAAGGTGGCGTGGTGATCAAGGAAGTTCAGGACGGTCCTGCGTCCCTGATCGGCTTGCAGCCAGGCGACGTCATCACTCACCTGAACAATCAGGCGATTGGTTCCGCCAAGGAGTTCACCGATATCGCCAAGGCGCTGCCGAAGAACCGCTCGGTGTCGATGCGGGTTCTGCGTCAGAATCGCGCCAGCTTCATCACCTTCAAACTGGCTGAATAAACCGGTTGTCGGCTGAATAAAAAACCGCCTCGAAAGAGGCGGTTTTTTTATGCCTGGTGAAAAGTGTCAGCCCATCATGTCCTTGATCATGCGCTCCTGCTCCATCAGCTCCCGTTGGCGGGCGTCGATACGCGATGACAACGGGAAGTTGGTCCCGGCCTTGCGCTTGGCGAAGTCCAGTTGCTGAATGGCCTGGCGGTAGTCGCCAACCAGCGCAAAGTACTCGGCGCGCGCCTGATGCAAGCCGATGATGTTGCCTGAAAGGCCACGGGTTTCCGCCACCATGTACCAGACATCCGGATCATCGGGACGGCTTTTGAGCAGGTTCTCCAGCGCTTTTTCCGCTTCGGGCGCCCGGTTTTGCTTGAGCAGCAAATCGACGCGCACCTGATTCAGTGGATAGTTGCCCGGATATTGAGTCAGCATCCGGTCGACCCGGGTTTGGGCGTCTGGCAGGCGATTGTTGGTGATATCCAGATCGATCTGCGCCAGGTTGTAGATGATCTCGTTTGGCGACTTGGCCAGCAGCAACTTGAGATTTTCCCGTGCTTCGTTCAGTTGGCCGCCCTTTATCTGGGCGATCGCCAGGCCATAACGCGCAACGTCGTTTTTCGGGTTTTCATCCAGTTGTGCGCGGAAGCGCTTGGCGCCCAGGCCTGGGGTTTCTTCGTAGATCAGCTGGACTCGCGCACGGATCAGTTGATAACGCATGCTGTCTTCAATGCCGCCGGGTTTTGCCTGCTCGGCGCGGTTGCGGGTGTCGGCGATACGCGATTCGGTCACCGGGTGAGTCAGCAAGAACTCCGGTGGCTTGGCGTCGAAGCGGTATTGGCGCGCCAACCGCTCGAACATGGTTGGCATCGAGCGTGGGTCGTAACCGGCTTTTTCCAGGTTGAGGATGCCGATGCGGTCGGCCTCTTGCTCGTTCTGGCGCGAGAAGCGTCGTTGTTCCTGAATCGCTGCCGCCTGCGTGCCCGCAATGGCCGCGATCCCGGCATCGCCGGCACCGGCAGCGGCAATCACGATCCCGGCCAGCAGTGCGGCCATCATCGGCACCTGCATGCGTTGTTGCGCTTCGACGCCACGGGCAAAGTGGCGCTGCGACAAGTGAGCCAGTTCGTGAGCGAGTACCGAGGCATATTCGCCTTCGGTCTGGGCATTAAGGAACAAACCACCGTTGACCCCGACAATCCCGCCCGGCGCCGCAAAGGCGTTGAGCTGCGGGCTGTTGATCAGGATGAATTCCAGACGCCGGTCATTGACCTGGCTGGTCTCAACCAACCGGTAGACGCTGGACTCGACATAGTCCTTGAGCTGCGGGTCATTGAGCTGGTCAACCTGACTGCGCAGCAGCGCCAGCCAGGCGCGGCCCAGCTGATATTCCTGTTGTGGCGAGACGATTGCAGAACTGGCGTCACCGAGTGACGGCAGGTCGTCGGCGAAGCCCGGTGAGGCGAGCAGGCAAGCGAGCGTCAGCAGGGTAGGGCGCAAAAAAGTCATGCACAAAGCCTTAGTCGACAAAGACCTTACTGTAGCCGGACAGTACGCTTCGGACCAGATATTCTAAGCCGCTCGACCACCTGACCCGGAGTAACGCAATGACCGACGCTGTAGCCCATGACGCCGAACTGGACGCCAGCGGCCTGAATTGTCCGTTGCCGCTGCTCAAGGCCAAGATGGAACTCAACAAGATGGCCAGCGGCGCAGTACTCAAGGTGATCGCCACCGATGCGGGTTCGCAGCGCGACTTCCGCACCTTTGCCCGTTTGGCCGGTCATACGCTGCTTCGCGAAGAAGATGAAGCGGGTGTTTACCGCTATTGGCTGAAAAAAGCCTGAAAATTGCTGCGTTCGTTTCTAAGGATTATTGATGTTCAAAGTGTTACGCGACTGGATTCAGCGCTATTTCTCCGATGAAGAAGCGGTGGTGCTGGCGGTCCTGCTGTTTCTGGCGTTTACCGCCGTGCTCACCTTGGGCGGCATGCTTGCGCCGGTGCTCGCCGGGATGGTGCTGGCGTATCTGATGCAGGGATTGGTGGTGACACTTGAGCGCCTGCGGGTGCCGGGCGGGGTGGCCGTCGGAGCGGTCTTTGCCTTGTTCATGGGCGTTTTGCTGGTGTTCATTATTGTCGTGGTGCCGTTGCTCTGGCACCAGTTGATCACCTTGTTCAACGAGTTGCCCGGCATGCTCGCCAAGTGGCAATCACTGTTGTTGCTGCTGCCCGAGCGATATCCGCATCTGGTGTCCGACGAGCAGGTGTTGCAGGCCATCGAGGCAGCACGCGGTGAGATCGGCAAGTTCGGCCAATGGGCGCTGACGTTCTCGCTGTCCAGCCTGCCGCTGTTGGTCAACATCATGATTTACCTGGTGTTGGTGCCAATCCTGGTGTTCTTCTTTCTCAAGGACCGGGAAATGATCGGCCAGTGGGTTCGCGGTTATCTACCCCGTGAGCGCGCGCTGATCACCCGTGTTGCCCACGAAATGAACCGGCAGATCGCCAACTACATTCGCGGCAAGGTCATTGAGATTTTCATCTGTGGTGGCGTGACCTACATCGCGTTTGTCGTGTTGGGGCTCAACTACGCGGCACTGTTGGCGTTGCTGGTAGGCGTGTCGGTGGTGGTGCCCTATGTCGGGGCCGTGGTGGTGACCGTGCCGGTGCTGCTGATTGCGTTGTTCCAGTGGGGCTGGAGCGATCAGTTCATCTATTTGATGGCGGTCTACGGAATTATTCAGACGCTGGATGGCAATGTGCTGGTGCCGCTGCTGTTCTCGGAAGCGGTCAACCTGCATCCGGTGGCGATCATCTGCGCGGTGTTGTTGTTTGGCGGGTTATGGGGATTCTGGGGGGTGTTTTTTGCGATTCCGCTGGCGACGCTGTTCAAGGCAGTACTCGACGCTTGGCCGCGTAAGGAGCCGGTGGTGGCACCTCTGCTTTAACGTTCAAGCTTAATGGCCCCTTCGCGGGCAAGCCTCGCTCCTACAGGTTTTGAGTCGCACCCAAGCCTCCTGTAGGAGCGAGGCTTGCCCGCGAAGGCGCCAGAACAGGCGCCATCAAAATCAGGCTTTGTTCAATGCCTGCGCAGCAGCCAAAACAGCATCCACATGCCCCGGCACCTTCACGCCGCGCCATTCCTGACGCAGTACACCGTTCTTGTCGATCAAAAACGTGCTGCGATCAACACCCATGTATTCCTTGCCATAAAGCTTCTTCAGCTTGATCACATCAAACAGCTGGCACAGCGCCTCTTCCTTGTCGCTGATCAGCTCGAAGGTGAACGCTTGCTTGGCCTTGAAGTTCTCGTGAGATTTCAGGCTGTCGCGGGACACGCCGAAGACTTCGGTGTTAGCCGCTTTAAAGGCATCGAGCTGATCGCGAAAGCCCTGGCCCTGGGTCGTGCAGCCCGGCGTGCTGTCCTTCGGATAGAAGTAGATCACCACTTGCTTGCCTTTAAGGCTCGCGAGGCTGACGGTCTGTCCGCTGGTGGCGGGTGCTTCGAAGTCGGCAACCGGTTGGTCGATGGCAACGGCCATGAGAGCTTCCTTACATTGGGTTTTGTGGGCGCCACGGTTCGATCAGGGCATCCAGGTTCAGCGCGTCGGCGAAATCCAGGAACTGGTCGCGCAACCAGCTGATCTGCACGCCAGCCGGCAAGGTCACGGTGAACGTGGCGTTGAGCATGGTCCCGCCGGTTTGCGGTGCCTGATAGGTGTCACAGGTCAGGTTTTCCAGCTCGACGTTGTGGTCCATGAAGAACTGGCACAGTTCGTTGATGATGTCCGAGCGGTAAGCCGAGCTGACATAGGCAACGTACGGCAGGGCCTGGGGACGGTTCTCCAGTGCCGCGCTGCGCACCACGTTGACCGTGAAGGCGTGCTTCTTGGCGAGGCTCGGCAGGCTGCCTTCCAGGCGAGCCAGGGCGTCCCAGCTACCGGAGATCTCGAGGATCAACGCACTGCACTCGCCATGACGGGTCAGGCGAGAGGTGACCACGGCGCAGCGGTTTTCATGGCTGGCGCGGCACAGGACGTTAGTCAGCTCCATGGGGTTGGCGCCGAGGGCACTGATGACAAGGAATTGTTCGCGAACTGTGGGGGTGGACATGCAGCATTCCTAAAGCGATGAGCGGTCGATACTTCTACGGGCTTTTATTGCCGGGGGCGAGCCTGCGGATGCGAATTCAGAAAACCCGAGCCGGAAGGTTGCAACGTGCTCCATCAAGGCAAGAGCGAGGGGTGGCAACGCTGGATCGGGGCTTGTGATGCCGAAAATGGAGGCTGAAACCCGGCGTACGAGCTTGTCAGTACCGATCAAAGTCTGAAGGGTAGCGAAAAGCAGCGCCAAGGGGAA
Source organism: Pseudomonas sp. PDM01 (assembly GCF_014852325.1). Classification (NCBI taxonomy): domain Bacteria; kingdom Pseudomonadati; phylum Pseudomonadota; class Gammaproteobacteria; order Pseudomonadales; family Pseudomonadaceae; genus Pseudomonas; species Pseudomonas sp. PDM01. The sequence goes on along the minus strand of NZ_JACVBK010000005.1, from coordinate 141,094 downwards.
TGGCAGCAGCGCAGTACTTCGCTTGTACAAGCATCTTGGCGCCAGTACCATTACGGCTCTCTTTTTCCGGCAGGAGCGGTTGCATGATTGCGGGCAGTATGGTGGCACTGGTCACACCCATGGATGCACAGGGTCGTCTCGACTGGGACAGCCTGAGCAAACTGGTGGACTTTCACCTGCAAAACGGCACCCACGCCATCGTGGCGGTCGGCACGACAGGTGAATCGGCCACGCTAGACGTGAACGAACACATCGAAGTGATTCGTTACGTGGTCAAGCAGGTTGCAGGGCGCATTCCGGTGATCGCCGGTACCGGCGCCAACTCGACCCGCGAAGCCATCGAGCTGACCACCAATGCAAAGACCGCCGGCGCCGATGCTTGCCTGCTGGTGACGCCGTACTACAACAAGCCGACCCAGGAAGGTTTGTACCAGCACTTCAAGGCCATCGCCGAAGCCGTCGACATTCCGCAAATCCTGTACAACGTACCGGGCCGTACGGCGTGTGACATGCTGACCGAAACCGTGATCCGCCTGTCGACCGTGAAAAACATCATCGGTATCAAGGAAGCCACTGGCGACCTGGCCCGTGCCAAAGCGATCATCGACGGCGTCAGCGAAGACTTCGTGGTGCTTTCCGGCGACGACGCGACAGCGGTCGAGCTGATCCTGCTCGGCGGTAAAGGCAACATTTCCGTGACCGCCAACGTTGCCCCGCGCGACATGGCCGACCTGTGCAACGCTGCTCTGAAAGGCGATGCCGTCACGGCCCGCGCGATTCACGAAAAGCTGATGCCGCTCAATAAAACCCTGTTTATCGAATCCAACCCTATCCCCGTGAAATGGGCACTGCATGAAATGGGCTTGATGCCGGACGGTATCCGTCTGCCGCTCACCTGGCTCAGCGCTGCCTGTCACGAACCGCTGCGGCAGGCCATGCGCCAGTCCGGCGTACTGGTTTAATTGAGGAAGCACTACGCATGAAGCGATTGGCCGGACTTTCCGCACTTGCCTTGATTATCTCCAGCACCAGTGGCTGTGGATGGGTCTGGGGCCCGGAAGGTTATTTCCGTGACCGTGGTAGCGATTACCTGGAAGCGCAACAGACTGCACCTATGCAATTGCCAACGGACGTCAGCACTGCCAAGCGTCTGGATCCGCTGCTGCCGATCCCGCGCAACGTGGCCGATGACACCGTCAAGGGCGAATACATCGTGCCGCGTCCGCAGCCGCTGTCCGCTGCTGCCGATGCCAGTGCCTACTCGCTGCAGAAGAGCGGTGATTCGAGATCGATCCTGGCCCAAAACCCGCCAGCCGAAGTCTGGCCAGTGGCTGTGCAGTTCTTCCAGGACAACGGTTTCCGTCTGGATGAACAGCGCCCGCAAACCGGCGAATTCACAACCACCTGGCAGCATTCCGACGAACTGTCCGCAGCGATGGCCAAGCGCCTGAGCGCAGCCGGTGTCGGCGCCGACAGCGAAACCCGCGTGCGGGTCCGTATCGAGCCAGGCGTGCAGCGCAACACCAGTGAAGTCTATGTGGTCAGCGCCGAGCGTCCTGCCGGCAGCACCGCCGATGTGGCCTTCACCAACCGTTCGGTCAACACTGGCCTGGACGCAGCGCTGGTCGACGACATGCTGGCAAGCATGAGCCGCACGTCGGAGAAGGGCGGTTCGGTCTCCATGCTGGCCTCGCGTGATTTTGATGCGCCAAGCCGTGTCAGCCTGAGCGAAGACGGCAGCGGCAACCCGGTTCTGAACGTCGGCACCGACCTGGATCGTGCCTGGTCGAGCGTCGGTCGTGCGCTGGAGCAGGGCGAATGGCGCGTTGAAGACATCAACCGCAGCCTGGGCCTGTACTACATCAACCTGGCCGAAAAAGCCGAGAAGAAAGACGAGAAGCCTGGTTTCCTCAGCGGTTTGTTCGGCAGCAAGCCGGACAAGGAAGAAGTTGAAGCCCGTGCCGAGCGTTATCAGGTTCGCCTGAGCAAGGTAGGCGATACCGTTCAGGTCACCGTCGAGAAAAACATCAACACCGTGGCGCCGGCTGACGTGGCGCGCAAAGTGTTGAGCGTGATTCAGGACAACCTGGGCTGATCACATGCGTTTTGCCGTTCTCGGCAGCGGTAGCCAAGGGAACGGCACGCTGATAGCCAGCGCTGATACGTATGTGCTGGTGGATTGTGGTTTTTCCTTGCGGGAAACCGAAAAACGCTTGCTGCGCCTGGGTGTGAACCCGGCGCAGTTGAGCGCGATACTCGTGACCCACGAACATGCCGACCACGTGCATGGCGTGGGTTTGCTGTCTCGGCGCTACAATCTGCCTGTCTACCTCAGTCGCGGCACCCTGCGCGGGATGCGCAAACCGATTGAACCGGCCGGCCTTCTGGCTGGCGGCGAGCAACTGCAGATCGGCGCACTGAGCATCGGCGTCATTGCCGTGGCCCACGATGCACAGGAACCGACGCAATATGTGTTCAGTGACGGTGAGCGGCGCTTCGGCCTGTTGACCGACCTTGGCTCGTACTGCAACAAGGTGCTGGACGGCTATCGTGACCTCGATGCGTTGATAATCGAGGCCAACCATTGCCGTGACATGCTGGCTCGCGGTCACTACCCGTACTTTCTCAAGCAGCGGGTGGGTGGTGAACTGGGACATTTGAACAACCACCAGGCGGCATTCCTGGTGTCCGAGTTGGGCTGGCAAGGCCTGCAACACCTGGTCCTGGCCCATCTGAGCAGCAAGAACAACCTGCCGCAGCTGGCCCGGCAATGTTTTGTCGACACCCTCGGGTGCGACCCGGACTGGCTGCAACTGGCCGATCAAGATTCAGGGCTCGACTGGCGACACATCGCCTAGCCCACCTACTTAGCAAGCGGAGCCCATCATGGAAAAACGTGAAGAACTCTACCGCGGCAAAGCCAAATCGGTTTTCAAGACCGACGACGCTGACCGCTTGATCCTGCTGTTTCGCAACGACACTTCGGCGTTCGACGGCAAGCGCATCGAGCAGCTCGACCGCAAAGGCATGGTGAACAACAAGTTCAACGCCTTCATCATGCAGAAACTCGAAGCAGCCGGCGTGCCGACTCAATTCGACAAACTGCTGGGCGACAACGAATGCCTGGTGAAAAAACTCGACATGATCCCGGTCGAGTGCGTCGTGCGTAACTACGCCGCCGGCAGCCTGGTCAAGCGCCTGGGTGTCGAAGAGGGCATGAAGCTCAACCCTTACACCTTCGAACTGTTCCTGAAGGACGACGCCAAGGGCGACCCGTTCATCAACGAATCCCACGTCGTGGCGTTCGGTTGGGGCACCGCCGAGCAACTGGTTCGCATGAAAGAACTGTCGCTCAAGGTCAACGAAGTCCTGAGCAAACTGTTCGACGACGCCGGCCTGCTGCTGGTCGACTTCAAACTCGAATTCGGCGTGTTCTCCGACGGCTCCATCGTCCTGGGCGACGAGTTCAGCCCGGACGGCTGCCGTCTGTGGGACAAGGCCACCGGCAAGAAAATGGACAAGGACCGCTTCCGTCAGGGCCTCGGTGACGTCATCGAAGCCTACGAAGAAGTCGCCAATCGTCTGGGCGTACCGCTTTAATCGACGCAAGCATCTGATAGCACGGAAAAAATTTCGCTTTGGGGGTTCGCTTCCGGCAAAAGTGTTGTTATGATGCGCGCCGTTGGAGAGATGCCAGAGTGGCCGAATGGGACGGATTCGAAATCCGTTGTACCTTCACCGGTACCTAGGGTTCGAATCCCTATCTCTCCGCCATTACATAGAAAAAGCCCCGTAGCTGAATAAGCTACGGGGCTTTTTCGTTTCTGTAGATTTTTTAGTGCGTTTTTTAGGGGGCGCCTAGAAGTAAGTACTAGGCGTCGGTATTCAGCGGTGGCCACCTCGTCAACACCTTGACAGCAGATGTACGTTCGTACGCATCTCTCGGATTTTGCCTACAACTGCGCCGAGAGTCCCGCCGATATTCTTGTGGCCTTACAAAAACAGCTGAATCCCGGATGTGAAAACGCCGCTTTCCAGTCTCTGGAAAAGCGGCGTTTTTGCACATTTATTGGGAGTCAGCTCACGCATCGGCGACATTGCTAGCCGCTGCCAAACCTTGTTTGGTATCATGAGTTAATACCATGAATAATAAACAGCTCAGTACGCTCAGAGCGGTCTTCTCAAGGCCGGCGCCCAACACTCTGGAGTGGGCCCGTGTCGAGTCCTTGCTGGGCGCAGCAGGGGCCAGAACCATTGAAGGCAACGGATCGCGGGTACGTTTTGAACTCAACGGTGTGGTCGCAACTTTTCATCGGCCCCACCCAGACAAAGAAGCCAAGCCCTACCAGGTGCGTGATGTTCGGGCTTTCCTTGAACAAGCAGGAGTTATCCCGTGAACGTTATGAATTATCAGGGCTACGCCGCCCGGATCGAATACAGCGATGAAGACAGCCTGTTTGTTGGCCATATCGCCGGTATCAAGGATGTCGTTGGGTTTCATGGCGAGTCAGTCAGCGAGCTTCGCGCAGCATTTGAAGAGGCCGTCACAGATTATCTGGAGACGTGCGCCAAGCTCGGCCGCTCCCCGCAAAAACCCTATTCGGGCAACCTCAGCCTGCGTCTCGCACCAGCACTTCACGCAACAGTCGCTGTTAAAGCACAGCTCGCTAACAAGAGCATTAATCAGTGGGTGGCTGATGTTCTCGATCGCGAGGCACATGCCTGACGAGTTCATGCGGTGCTGAGCTCTATTCTGTGCAATTGGGGTGGAGCTTAAAAACAGCCGTGAAGCTGCTCAATCAGAGCAGCTTCGTATTAGCCCGCCAATCTTACGGCTGTGAGTAACCCAGTTTCCTCTTGATCAGCTCGTAGACATCCCTGTGTGTGGAGTTGTGCAAGGTTTTGTCCTTGCAGGCGGATGCCAGTAATGTTTTGACCTCTTCCTTCGCATGAGGGTAAAGGCCTGCGACGTAGTCGGCTTCATGGGCTTGGGTGCAGTTGAAGTGTTTGTCGTCTTTTGCTTTATCTCTAGCCATTGCAGAGGCTCCTTTTGAGTTCGCATGATTGTCGGTGGTCAGGGCCTTTTCGCCCTGCACGTCGCAGAGCTTAGGGGCCAAGCTTGATGTCGCCAGGGGCTTGGACAAATCAGGAAGGGGCTGTCAGACGATGCCGGAGTCTGCCTTTGCACTAAACAAAAAAGCCCTGCAGGCGTAAACCTGCAGGGCTTCTTGGTCCGACTGGCCATCTCATTCAGCCCCGTAGCTTATTCAGCTACGGGGCTTTTACGTTTTCGGAGAAGTGAAAGGCTCAAGGTCTAGCCCCGAACCCGATGCTCCGTGAACTCGTAGTCCTCTTGGCAGTCGGCAGTAGGATCTTTGACGGTGTTCACGTAGTGAACAGTGTTTCCGTCCAGCATTTTGTAGTTATAGATTTCCGGAGTACGAACGCCGTCTGTTTTAAGCTCATTCTTGCCATTGGCCGCAGACCATGACCCGCGCTCGGTTTGAATGGGCCTGGTTTGTTGCGCATCTTTGAAGAACGTAATCGAGAAGCGACCATTGGGGTCGAAATGGGTATTCCACGACAGGAACTGACATTTCCCGCTTTCTTCGCGCATTCCTTGCCATGAGCCGACGAGGGATTGGTCAGTGGCTGGACTCTTCGACGTACATGCACTTAGCGCTGTGGTCAGAAGGATTAGAGAAAAAGTGATACCCCGTTGCATGTACAGCTCCATTTGATGTGTTTGTGTAGGATCCAGCTGCCAATCGGCGTAAGAAAGATAAACCCCTTCTTGAGAAAAGTGACTCCCCCGAGTCAGTCTATTTAACCTGCGCCCTATCCATTGGTTGCCCCGTGAACCAAGGCTTCTTCCCCGAAATATCCCCTGACATTGCAAAACCTCTCCGCCCCATAACCTCGTCTACTCTGGTTTCGCAGGTCACTGACCTGCCGTTATCAGTCATCGCAAGGAGCGATCAATGTACTTTGAGATTTACAGGCAAACCCGTGGCACCCCGCACACCGGCAAAGGTCAATGGCGGTGGCGTTTACGGGCGGGGAACAATGAAACGATTGCCAGCGGGGAGGCTTACGTCAACAAGGCGGATTGCGTGCATGCCATCAGCCTGATCAAGGGCACTCAGGATCAGACTCCGGTGAAGGAAATCTAGGCCTCGAGCGGTGAAGCTGCTCAATCAGGGCAGCTTCGTTTCAAGCAGCCTTGCAGCCCGATCAACTGCAAACTGCTTGAGTCGCATAGACGCCCGTTGCGACAGCTACCTAAACTGTCAGCAGATTTGGGGATTGGGGGCAGTGGATGAATCGCAACGAACTACGCAAGGCGGATATCAACCTGATGGTGGTGTTCGAAACCTTGATGCTCGAACGCAACGTTACCCGTGTGGCGGAGAAGTTGTTTCTCGGGCAGCCAACCATCAGTTCGGCGCTCAACCGCCTGCGTACGATGTTCAACGACCCGCTGTTCATCCGGGTTGGCCATCGAATGGAGCCGACCGCCCGGGCCGAGGAGCTGATTCAGTATTTGTCGCCGGCGCTGGACTCGTTGTCGGTGGCGTTAAGCCTGACCCATGATTTCGACCCGACCGTCAGCACCATGACGTTTCGTATCGGGCTGTCGGACGATGTCGAGTTCGGCCTGTTGCCGCCGTTGCTGCGTGCCTTGCGTCAGGAAGCACCGAAGGTGGTGTTTGTAGTGCAGCATGTCGATTACTGGCGAATTCCCGATTTGCTGGCATCCGGCGACATCACCGTGGGTATCAGCCAGACCCGGGGTCTGCCGGCCAATGCCAAGCGCAAATTGTTGCGACACATCCAGCCCAGGATCCTGCGCGCCGATGCGTCCGACACGCCACTGACCCTCGATGAATATTGCTCGCGCCCGCACGTGCTGGTGTCGCACACCGCCAACATCAGTGGTTACGCTGACGAGTGGCTGGCGGAGATCGGGCGTACACGCCACGTAGTGTTATCCGTGCCGCAATACAGTTCCTTGCCAGCCTTGCTCGCCGGAACCGATCTGATCGCCAGCCTGCCGGATTACACCGCCGAGGCGATGGCGGCGTCCGGACAGTTGTTCATGGAGCCTTTTCCGTTCAAGACACCGACGCTTGACCTGTCGATGGTCTGGCTCAGCCACGTCGATACCGACCCCGCCGAGCGCTGGTTGCGCTCGCGACTGGAGGCGTTCATGAGTGAGCGCTTAGCGTCGCCGCCGTCCCGGTGAGCAGGACCACTCTGTGTTATATGTACGACCTTTCCGCCTAATTTCAGGAGCCACGTCATGCCCCACCTGCACATGGAATACACCGCCAACCTGCCTGAATTGAACGCCGACGTGGCGTTGATCCGGCTCAACAATACGCTGGTGGCTTCCGGTCAGTTTGCTGCCGAATACGACATCAAAAGCCGAGCGGTGAAGGTCGAAACCTTCAAGGTCGGTACTGCATTGGCTGAGCGGGCATTTGTGCACGTGAAACTGGCGTTGTTGAGTGGCCGCTCGCCGCAGATCAAAAAGCAGTTATCCGAAAGCCTGTTGGCGGTGGTGCAGGACTTGTGTGAATGGCCGGCGGGGGTTGAAGTGCAGTTGGCTGTAGAAATCCTCGATATCGATCGGGAGTCCTACAGCAAAGTCGCCATCAACAACTGAGTTTCAGGCAATGGCCTGTTCAGTGCAGGCCTTGACCACTTGTTCACGCAGCCAGGTATTGGCGCTGTCCTGATCGGCGCCTTGACTCCATTGCATGTCGAGGGTGAAACCCGGCAAGCCGTTGGGCGCTTCGCAGTGATTGAAAATCGCCTCGCTGGCCAGTAAGTGCTGGATGCGTCGGGGCAGGGTAACGATGAAGTCGGTGCCTGTGATCATTTTCAGCGCTGCGCTGTAGCTGTTGGAGCGTGCGACGATTTGCCGTTTTTGCGCTTGCTGCGTCAGCCAGCCGTCGACCATGTTGGTGGTCGATGTCCAGGGTGTAGGAAACACGTGCCGACGTTCGGTGAAGGCTTGCAGACTTAAACGCGGCTCCAGCGGCGTGGCGCGTTTATCGAAGACGCAGACCAGATCGTCCTCCAGCAGCATGCGGGATTTGAAGTCGGTGTGACTGCGATGAAAATTCGGGCCGAAGCAAATCACCAGGTCGAGACTGCCGTCGCGCAGTTCTTCGGCCGGGATGTCGGTTTCGAACTTGTGCATGTTGACCATCACCGGTAAGTCGGCGAAATCAAAGCTTTTCAATAGCCGCGGCAGGATTAACTGCTCGAAGTATTCCGGTGCGCAGATGTTGAAGGTGACCGGTTGCAGGGTAGGGTCGAACGCCTGCGTCCCGGCGTGACAGAGGTTGATGCTGTCGAGAATTTTCAGCACGTGGGTGTACATGGTGCTGGCTTTGTAAGTAGGGCGCATCCCCGCGCGGGTGTTGATGAACAATTCGTCTTCGAATCCGCTGCGTAGCTTTTTCAGGCAGTAACTGACGGTGGACTGACTGACGCAGAGTGTTTCGGACACTCCGGTGACGCTGCTTTGTTCATACACGGCGATAAACACCATGAGGTCCTGCATGTCGAGTTTTCTAAGCAAGTTACTGTTCAGCATCCATTCCATCTCGCTGTGATCCTTGCGCTGACTGAGCGCAAACTCGTGCGAATGATCCTAGCGGAACGATGGTCCCAGGAGAATGCCTTGTGGGAAGTTTCCCTTTTAGTTGTGAGGCAGTGCCAAATGCACAGTGCGACGACTGGACATCAATAACGCCAGCATGCCGATGCCTACGAGTACCGCACCGACGATTTCCAGCGGCATCGGCGATTGACGCCACCAGAACCAATGGAACAGCGTTATGAACAACGTACTCAGGTAAATGTACGAAATGACCGAGGAGGGGGCGATGACACCGATGGCCCGGTGCAGCAACCAGAAGGTCGCCAGGGTGGCGAACAACGCCAGGTAAATCAGCCAGTAAAAATCGTTCAGGGTCAGCAACGATGCCGATCGCCAGCCTCCACTGACCCCGCAGAACACCAGCAGGAACAACGCACCGAACAGCATGTTCCAGAAGGTCATGCCCACCGGGCCACGACCCTTGAGGCTGCTGGTTTTCAGCCGCTGACTCAGGGGCGAATAGAGCGCCATCGCCAGGCAACCGAGCCCGTACACCGACACCGCATAGAACGACGGCAACTCGCCGGGCCCAGTGCCTTTCAGTACCAGCATCACGGCCCCGGCGGCCGCGATCAGCATCGGTAATACCCGTTGTTTCAGGCTGCTGTCCGGCATCAACACGGCTTCGAAAAGCAGGGTCAGCAATGGCACCAGCGTGAACATCGTGCCGGTGTTGACCGCGCTGGTGTAGCGCAACGCTTCGAACAACGAGCCAAAATAAACCGCCAGCAGCAGGCCGAGGACGGCATGGCCAAATAACCCGCGTCGATTCATGGCGGTGTCGCCCTTGATCAGCAACAGCGGCAAAAACACCAGGGCGCAAAACAGCAGGCGCAAGCCGGTCAGCAGGACCGGATCAATGGCCTGACTGACCTGAGCCGCTGCGGAAAACGAAGCAGCGATCAACAGTGCCCAGAGCAGCATTCCGATGTGGGCGGCGGCGAAACCGGTGTGTTTCATGAGGGCGCTTCCGGGTCAGTGAATGTGGCGGGCGTAGTGCCGCGGGTTGAAGCGCAGGACCATCAACATCATCAGCGCCATGACGCCGGTGAGTGACCACCAGGCCCATTCGAAACTGCCGAGTTGATCGCGGATGATCCCGGCAATCAGCGGCGAGAGGCCGGCGATCAGGTAGCCGATGCCTTGGACGAACGCCGTCAGCCCGCCCGCACGTTGCGGGTTGTCCAGATGATCCAGCGACACGATCAGGCTCATCGGGAACAGTCCGCCGATGCCCAGCCCCAGCAGGCACGGCCACAACAGACTCAGGTGTTGCGGGCACACTATCAGCCCGCAGAAACCGGCCATGATCAGCGCCAGCAACACCACCAGCACCAGGCGACGGTCGCGGCTGCGGTTGGCGATCGCAGGCGTCACCAGGCCGGACAGTACTTCCATGGCCGTGAGGAAACCTAACAACAAACCGGCGTTTTGTTCGCTCCAGCCTTTTTCCATGTAGTACGGCGCCAGCCAGGCCAGCACACAGGTGTAGGACGCTGTGCCCAGACCAAAGAAGATGGCGAGTAACCAGGCGCGGGAATTGGCGGAGAACGATCTGTTTCGTTGCGCATGAGCGGGCAGTGCCGGCATCGCCGCACGTTGGCCGAGCCAGAAGAGTAGCGCCACCAATGCCAGGATCGACCAGATCGCCAAGCCTCCTCGCCAACTGCCGGTGCGCATCATCACCAGCGGCGCGAAGGACGCGGCGAGGGCGGCGCCACCCATGATCGATGTGACGTAGAGGCCCATGCACACGGAAACGTTGTCGCTGAAACGCGACTTGATCAGCGTCGGCATCAACGCCTGAATCAGCGCGATACCGACACCTGCCAGAACGGCGCTGAGGATCAGTTCGGCCGCGGAGTCGAGGAACAGGCGCGACACCGTCGCCAGGCTGATGATCAGCAACGACACCACCACCGTGCGCTGTTCGCCAAGCCATTGGCTGACGCTGAGGCCGAAGAACATCGCCAATCCCATGGCCATCACCGGCAGCATGGTCAGCAGCGACGCCAGGCTGAAACTCAGCGGGATGTCGCCGCGAATCGCCGAGAGCAAAGGGCCGACCGCAGCCATGGACGGGCGCAGGTTCAGGGCGACGAGCATGATGCTGATCATCAACCAGAAGGCAGGGCGAGAAGTGGCGCGGACGTTTTCCATCGATTGGACCTTGAATGACAGGGCCCGATTAGGCGCGAGCGGCCTGGAAGCCGCAAATCAGAAAGTCCGTCGCAGTATTTAAAAATCAAATACCTCTGCCGCAACACAGACTCCTGTGGGAGCGAGCAAGTCGGATCGCCGCACCGCCGCTCCCACATTGGTTCTAGGGTGGCTTATGGAATGTTTAGCCAATCCACAACCAAAGTTCTTCAAATCCCGATTTAACGACTTAACCAGCCATGTGACGCTGCTGCTCATCTGTCTACTGCGGTCTTCTTTATGGACGATTGTCCAGTCGCACTTCCTTCCGAACTCGCCTTCTGGGCGTTGTGGCATTGCCGTCACGCGCGCCCACCGGATTCCTGCCTTTCCCGTTGATAGTTCCTACAGGTCCTGCGCTGTGCGCCGGGATCAAACCGGCAGCGCCTGCGCGTTTGCCTGACGCGGAAACAAGAGAATTCCTATGAGTTGTGCCACGACCTCCTTCGCCACGAAACAAGAAGCCCTGACTTTTCTGGAACAGAATCCGGATATCGAGATGTTCGAGTTGTTCATCCTCGACAACAACGGTGTGCCACGGGGCAAGTTGTTGCATCGCGATGAACTGCTGGCGGTCTACGAAAGCGGTCGCCCCCTGCCAAGCACCATCCTGGGCCTGACCATCAACGGCGATGACGTGGAAAACTCGGGTCTGGTCTGGGACGTGGGGGATATCGATTGCCGGGCCTACCCGATCAGCGGCAGCTTGACGCGCATGCCATGGCGATTGATTCCGACGGCGGCGGTGCAGGTCAGCATGCACCCGAAGGTGGGCATGCCGGCGACCATCGCCGACCCGCGGCACCTGTTGGCGAAGGTGATCGAAGGCTTGCAGGCGGACGGCTACTACCCGGTGATGGCCGCGGAGCTGGAGTTCTATCTGCTGGATCAGCAGCGCGACAGCAACGGTCGGCCGCAACCGGCGCGGGATGTCGATGGCGGGCGCCCGCGCGCAACTCAAGTCTATGGTTTGCGTGAACTGGAGCAGATCGAGCCGTTTCTGGCGGATCTCTACAACGCCTGCAAACTCCAGGGCATTCCGGCGCGCACGGCGATTTCCGAATACGCGCCGGGGCAGGTGGAAATCACTCTTGAGCATCGCACCGACGCCTTGCAGGCGATGGACGAAGCCGTGCGCTACAAGCGTCTGGTCAAGGGCGTGGCGCACAAGCACGGGATGACCGCGTGCTTCATGGCCAAACCGTTCGATGACCTGGCCGGCACGGGCATGCATATGCACGTCAGCCTCGCGGACAAGGACGGCAACAACCTGTTCGCCAGCGAAGCCGCAGACGGTACGCCGCTGCTCAAACAGGCTGTCGGCGGGATGCTCAGTACCTTGCTCGATTCGTTGTTGCTGTTCTGTCCGAACGCCAACTCCTACCGTCGCTTCCAGACCAACAGCTACGCGCCGCTGGCGGCCACCTGGGGCGTGGACAATCGCACCGTGAGTCTACGCGTGCCAGGCGGGCCGGCATTCTCGCGGCACATCGAACATCGCATTTGCGGCGCCGACGCCAACCCGTACCTGGCGGCTGCGGCGATTCTGGCGGGTATCCATCGCGGCATTCGCGAACAACTGGACCCGGGGGCGCCCGTGGAGGGCAATGGTTACGCCCAGGCCACGGAACTGCTGCCCACCGACTGGCTGACTACCTTGCGCGCACTGGAAGGTTCGGGCTGGGCGCGAGAGGCCTTTGGCAGAGAATTTCTGGGTGTTTACCTCGCGGTGAAGCGAGCCGAGTATCGTCAATTCATGGGCGAGGTCGGTGAGCAGGATTGGCGTTGGTACCTGAACCAGGCCTGAACCATTCTCAAATACATCTCAAGATGTAGTTAAACGCCTTAAGCCAACTAATCGTTGGCTTCTTTTTCACAAAAAATTGATGGTTGGCTACTTAAAATTAGTGCTGTCGCGGTCAATGAAATTTTCACATTGACCGACGGCACTTCTTTTCAGGAACAGCCGATTATCATGTGGAAACTCAAAGCCGTTCGCCCCGAGTGGGTGACGTTGATTGCCAGTGCCTTTTTATTGACAGGCTTTAATTTGGTGCTCTGGCAACATTTGTTTGAAATCACCGCGTTCGACGGTCAAGGCATCGTCATGCGTGTGGCTTTTGGCTTGATGATTCTGGCTGCTTTCAACATCGTATTGACCCTGCTGGCGTTCCGCCCGCTGTTAAAACCGGTCTTGACCCTACTCTTCATGATCAGCGCCGGGGTGGCGTATTTCATGGGGCAATACGGTGCACTTATCGACACCGGCATGTTGCGTAACTTTGCGCAAACCAATGCCACGGAAGTGCGTGACTTACTCTCGATAAAGTTACTTGTTTATATTGTTCTGCTCGGGGTTTTACCTTCGTGGTTGTTGTGGAAGACGCCAATTAATTACCGCCGCTGGCACCGTGAGTTGCTCAGTAAAGTACTGGTAAGTGTGGCGTCGGTGGCGGTGATCGGTGGCGTCGCACTGGTCAACTATCAGGGCCTGTCCTCACTGTTTCGCAATCACCATGAATTGCGTTTGATGGTGGTCCCGAGCAACTACATCGGCGCCTCGTTCAGCTACCTGCGTGAGCAAGTCGCTTCGGCCCATCAGCCTTTCGTTAAAATCGGTGAGGACGCCGAGAGAAATCCGACCTGGCAAGCGCACAGCCGCAAATCCCTGACCGTGCTGGTGGTCGGTGAAAGTGCCCGGGCCGAGAACTTCGGTGTGCTGGGTTATAGCCGTGACACCACGCCGAAGCTGGATAAAGAAGCCGGCCTGATTGCGTTCACCGATGTGCATTCCTGCGGTACTGAAACGGCCGTGTCGGTGCCCTGCATGTTTTCCAACATGGGCCGCAAGGACTACAACGCGAGCAAGGCCAAGAATGAAGAAGGCCTGCTGGATGTGCTCAAGCGTGCAGGCCTGGAGGTGATATGGCGCGATAACCAGTCAGGCTGCAAAGGCACGTGCGACCGCGTCACCCTCGACGATGTCAGTAACCTGAAAGACCCGGTGCTCTGCGCCAATAGTGAATGCCGCGATGAAATTCTCCTGCAAGGTTTGCAGCACTTCATCGACACCCTGGATAAAGACACGGTATTGGTGTTGCACCAGATGGGCAGTCATGGCCCGGAGTATTTCAAGCGCTACCCGAAAGAGTACGAACGCTTTACGCCTGTGTGTGAAAGTAATGCCCTGAATAATTGCAGTCGCGAAAGTATCGTCAATGGTTACGACAACACCCTCGTTTACACCGACCACGTGCTGTCGACCCTGATCGATCTGTTGCGCAGCAACCAGGACAAAGTTGATACCGCGATGCTCTACCTGTCGGACCACGGCGAATCCCTGGGCGAATACAACCTGTTCCTCCACGGTACGCCTTACATGCTGGCGCCGGAGCAACAGAAGCATGTTGCGATGCTGGCCTGGTTCTCTGACAGCTATCAAAAGTCGTTCTCGGTGGACACACACTGCCTGCAATTGAGCCGTGAAAAGCCGCTGAGCCAGGACAATCTGTTCCATTCGATGCTCGGTCTGCTGGAGGTCAACAGTAAGGTCTACAACCAGGATCTGGACCTGTTTGCCGGCTGCCGTGGTGCGGTGATCGACGGCGTCTTGGCCAAAGAGTGAGGGTAACGACCTTTTTTTCACGTATCGGCCGCTAACCTGCGGCCGGTAGATTTTCCTACAAGAGCAATCACACATGTCCCCTCAACCCCCATCCGCCTTCGAGCTTGAGTTCGCCCGGCGTTATGACCAGGAACACGCCCGCGTCTGCATGCAGCCGCGTCCGCGTGGCCTGGCCGGGCGCCTGGCGTTCTGGCGGGACGAGCAGTTGGTGCGCAACGCGCTCAAAGTGGCCGGCGAGCCGGGGTTGATTCTTGACGTCGCTTGCGGGGCCGGACGTTTCTGGCCGGTGCTGGCCGAACACACGAACCGGGTGATCCTGGCGTCCGATCCGTCGCAGGACATGCTCGATCACGCCCCGATCCATCATCCGCAAGAGCTGCTGAAACGGGTCAAGACCTTTCAGAGTTCGGCGTTCGCCATCGGCTTGTCGGCGAATGCGGTGGACTGCATTTTTTGCATGCAACTGTTTCAGCACATCGCCTGCGCCGAGCATCGGTCAGCCATGCTCGGTGAGTTCCACCGGGTCAGCCGCGACACCGTGATTGTCGCGGTGCGGGTCGAAGCTCATTTCAAACGCCGGCAACCCGATGCACAAAGCACTCATGCCCGGCATCTGGCCAGTAAGGCCGAGGTGGAAGCCGAGTTCAAACAGGCCGGGTTCCGTTTACTCAGCCATCAGGATTTCCTGCCCGGTTGCACGCGGATGCGCGTCTACGTGCTGCGTAAGGCCAGATAACCTCCCTCCGTCAGACTATTCTTGCTAACAAGCAGGTGTTTTCGCTAAAGCTCTTGTTCAGTGGAGGCGCGGAAATCGCCGGGGGCGATATATACTGCGCGCCATTCTTCAAGGGAGAGCCGTGTGGCCATCGATATTCACTGGATTCGCGACAACGATAGCCTCGGCCGGTTTTGCGCCGAGTGGCAGCAGCTGCCCTACGTTGCCCTCGACACCGAATTCATGCGGGTCGACACCTTTTATCCGATCGCGGGTTTGCTGCAGATCGGCGATGGCGTACGCGCTTACCTGATTGACCCGTTGACCATCGACAACTGGCAACCCCTGGCTGCGTTGCTGGAAAACCCGGCGGTGGTCAAAGTCGTCCACGCGTGCAGCGAAGACCTCGAAGTGTTGCTGCGCCTGACCGGCAGTCTGCCGGCGCCGCTGTTCGACACGCAATTGGCCGCCGCCTACCTGAACCTCGGTTTCTCCATGGGGTATTCGCGGTTGGTGCAGGAAGTGCTCGGCATCGACCTGCCCAAGGGCGAGACCCGTTCCGATTGGCTGCAACGCCCGTTGTCCGACACCCAGATCAGCTACGCCGCCGAAGACGCCTTGCACCTGGCAGAAGTTTTCGTACAGCTTCGTCCGAAGCTGTCTGACGACAAATACGCCTGGGTCCTGGAAGACGGCGCCGAGCTGGTGGCCAACCTGCGTCGTGAAGTCGACCCGTACGAGGTTTACCGCGAAGCGAAACTGGCCTGGAAGTTGTCTCGCGCTCAGCTCGCCGTTTTGCGTGAACTCTGTGCCTGGCGTGAGCGCGAGGCCCGCGCCCGTGATCTGCCGCGCAATCGCATCATCCGTGAACATTCCCTGTGGCCGCTGGCGCGCACGCAACCGGACAACCTCGGGGCGTTGGCGAAAATCGAAGACATGCACCCGCGTACCGTGCGTCAGGACGGCGAATTTCTGCTTGATCTGATCAAGCGCTCTGGCAGTGTGTCGCCAGATCAATGGCCGCCAGCCGTGCCGGAACCGTTGCCGGTGGATGCTGCCGCACTGATCAAACAGTTGCGTGCGCTCGGCCAGGCCGAAGCCGAGCGACTGAACGTCGCGCCGGAACTGATGCTGCGCAAGAAAACCCTGGAAGCGCTGCTCAAGAGCGGCTTCCCCAATGGTCCTTACCAATTGCCTGATTCGCTGCGTGGCTGGCGCCGCGAATTGATGGGCCAGGCGCTGCTCGACAGCCTGGCCACCGCCGGAGAACAGCCTTGAAACGTATTTGCTCCATCTATCGAAGCCTGAAGAAAAACGAGATGTACCTCTATGTGCTCAAAAGCGATGCACTGGAGCGCGTTCCGGAAAGTCTGATGGCCGCTTTCGGCAAACCTCACCACGCGTTTGACCTGGTGCTGACCCCCGAGCGCAAGCTGTCGCGCGAGGACATCACCGTGGTGCTGGAAAACCTCGACAAGCAGGGCTATCACCTGCAAATGCCGCCGGCCGAAGACGAATACATCGAACACTTGCCGGAAGAGTTGTTGCGACGCAACGACCCGATGTAGTCGGCAGACAGGCTCTGTTCAGAGCCTTTATGAAAAACTGGAATGATTTTGGCGATGGCCGCAACGAGGGAGCGATACTCCCTCGGCGGCCGTCTGCACTGCTTTTGAAAGGTTTGAACCATGCGCGTTCTGATTGCTGAACACGACCACCCTGTGTATGCCCAACTGTTGCGTCAGGCAGCACCTGATCTGGAAGTGCTGACCAGCGGTGACTCCGCCGAACTGGCCAGTCAGGCTGCCGATTGCCCGATCTGGCTGGGTCAGCCGGACCTCCTGGCCACTCTGTTGCGTCAGGGCCACCAGCCACAATGGTTGCAGTCGACGTGGGCCGGGATCACGCCGCTGCTGGCCGACGGTTTGCCGCGCCACTATCGCCTGACTCGCGCTGTCGGGATTTTCGGTCAGGTCATGGCTGAATACGTGCTGACCTACATGCTCGGCCACGAACGCGAAGTGCTGCCGCGCTTGGTCAGTCAGGTCGAGCGCAAATGGGACAGCCGCCAGGGCCAAAGCCTGGCGGGGCGTAAAGTCTTGATCGTCGGCACCGGCGATATCGGCCAGACCGTCGCGCAGTTTCTGCTGCCGTTTGGCGTCGAGTTGTATGGCATCGCCAGCGAAGCCCGCGAGCAGGCTCCGTTTGTCGAAGTGGGGGCGCTGGCGGACTTGCCGCGCCTGGTCGGTGAAGTGGATTACGTGATCAATCTGCTGCCGAACACCCCGAGCACCCACGACCTGTACAACGCGGCGCTGTTCAAGCAATTCAAGCCGACCGGGTTGTTCATCAACGTCGGGCGCGGCGTGGCGGTGGTCGATGCGGATCTGGTGGAAGCCTTGAAGGAAGGGCATCTGGCGGGCGCGGTGATCGATGTCTGCCGTCAGGAGCCGCTGCCGCAACGTCATCCGTTCTGGACGGCCTGGGGCCTGCTGTTGACCGGCCACAGCTCCGCACCAACGTCGCCGACGATGATGGTGAAGTTGTTTGTCGAGAATTTGCGGGCGTATCAGGCGGGCGAAGCGTTGCGCGGCGAAGTGGATTTCAATCGCGGGTATTGAACCCACTGCATCATTGAATACTGTGCAAACCTTCTGTAGGAGCGAGCCTGCTCGCGATGGAGTGTCAGACACGTTGATGTCGACTGACACTCCATCGCGAGCAGGCTCGCTCCCACATTTGGTTCTATGTTGTGGCTTAGAGGGTGAAGTCGCCTTCAGCCGCCAACTCGCTCAACGGACGACGCGGGCTTGGCTCTTCACGGGCTTGCAGGTAATCCGCCAGCGTCGCCTTGTCCCCCAGCTTGCCCACCGCCACTGCCGCGTGCAGTGCGTAACCTTCAGGAATGTTCAGCTCCTTGCGGGTCAGTTCCTGATCGAAACCGGCCATGCCGTGGGTGTGCCAGCCGCTGATGCTCGCTTGCAGCGCCAGATGGCCCCAAGCAGAACCGGTGTCGAAGGTGTGCCACAGCGCCGGGGTTTCTTCGGTGGCGCCGGGTGCTGTGAAGGTGGTTTTCGAGATCACGATCACCAGCGCCGAGGCGTGTTGCGCCCAGCTGCGGTTGAACTCGTTCAACAGGCCCAGGTAACGCTCCCAGTTCGGCGTATCGCGGCGCGCGTAGAGAAACCGCCAAGGCTGCGAGTTGTAGGCCGATGGTGCCCAGCGTGCGGCTTCAAAGAAGCTCAGCAGGGTTTCCTCGGAGATAGCCTCGCCGGTGAAGGCGCGGGGCGACCAGCGATCGGTGAATTGAGGGTGGATGGCATAATCGGCAACGCGTGGATTGGCACTCATCAATAGATTCCTTGCTACGTTTGAAAGTGAGGGGCGACGCGAAACCCTACTGGGCAGCGCAAAAACTGACAAGCGCGTTCTACCGGCAGTCGCCAATGCTTGGCCCGCAACGGCCTTGGCACTAGACTGGCGGCCTTTTCACCACCTGATGTTGATGCTTGAGCCATGGCCGCCAAAGTCGAACCGTTCTGGATACGCAAAACCCTCGATCAACTTGATCAAGAGGAATGGGAATCGCTGTGCGACGGTTGTGGCCTGTGCTGCCTGCAAAAGCTTGAGGATGAAGACGACAACAGCGTTTATTACACGCGCATCGCCTGCAAACTGCTGGACCTGAAAACCTGCCAGTGCAGCGATTACCCCAACCGTCGTGAATTTGTGCCGGACTGCATTCAGCTCACACCGGGCAAGGCCGATGAGTTCAAATGGCTGCCGCCGACCTGCGGTTATCGCCTGGTCAGCGAGGGCAAGGATTTGCCCCTCTGGCACCATCTGGTGTGCGGTGATCGCGATGCCGTGCATCACGAACGTATTTCCCAGTCCGGGCGCATGCTCGCCGAAGGCAGCGTGCCCGAGGACGATTGGGAAGACCATCTGATTTTCCGCGCAGGTTAGTTTTACAAGGGAGTGTGTATGGCTGTGGGATTGCGGCTGGCGTTGGCCGTTGGGCTGCTGGCCCTGAGTTCGTCGGTGTGGGCGGCGAAGAAAGTCGATCTGGATTACCACGTGCGCCTGTTGCCGCAAAGCGATCAGGCTGAAGTGCGCCTGACGCTGGCCCAGGGTTCGGCGGTGCGCAGTCTGGATTTCGACCTCGGCGACGGCAGCCATTACAGCGACTTCAAGGCCGACGGCCAATGGCAACTCACGCCGGGCAAAGAGGCCCGGGGTGTCTGGCGCCCGGCAGCCGACAAGGCCAGCCTGACCTACCGCGTGCGCATCAGCCACGGCCGCAAGAGCGGCAGCTTCGACACGCGCATGACCCCGACCTGGGCGCTGATTCGTGGCGACGACCTGGTACCGGCCGCCAGACTCGATCAGCAGGACGGCGTCGAGTTGGTGTCACGCCTTGAATTCGAATTGCCCAGCGGATGGAAAAGCGTCGAAACCGCCTGGCCGCGGATCGGCAAGAACAAATTCCGCATCGACAACGTCTCGCGCCTGTTCGACCGGCCAACCGGCTGGATGCTCGCCGGTCACCTCGGCAGTCGTCGCACCCGGCTTGGGGAAACCGAAGTCACCGTCGCCTCGCCTCAGGGCCAGGGCATGCGCCGCATGGACGTGCTGACGCTGCTGACGTTCGTCTGGCCGCAAGTGCAGGCTGTGTTTCCGCGTCATCCCGCCAAATTGTTGATCGTCGGCGCCAACGACCCGATGTGGCGCGGCAGTCTGGCGGCGCGAGAGTCGATCTATCTGAATTCGCGTCTGCCACTGGTCAGCGAAAGTGGCAGCAGCGCGCTGGTGCGTGAGCTGGCCCAGGTGTTCGGGCGCATCAACGACAAGCAGCGCAGCGACTGGATCAGCGAAGGCTTTGCCGAGTATTACGCCATCGAACTGGTGCGCCGCGCCGGTGGCATGAGTGATGAGCGGTATGAGAGTTTGCACAAGAAGTTGGCCAAGGATAGCCAGAAGGTCACGACGTTGCGGGGCGAGCAGATCAGCCCGGCACAGATTGGCAAAGCGGTTCTATTGCTGAGTGAACTGGATCAGGAGATCCGTATCAAGACCCGCAACAAGCGCTCGCTCGATGATGTGTTGCGCGGGGCGATGCACTTGGAGAGTGTGGATACCAAGGAATTCGTTCAACTGGCCGAGAGCGTGATTGGCGAGTCTTCCAAGGTGCTTGATACCGGGTTGCTTCAGTAACACCGCCTTCGCGGGCAAGCCTCGCTCCTACAGGACCGCGTGATCCCTTGTAGGAGCGAGGCTTGCCCGCGAAGAGGCCCTGAACCGCGACACAAAATCCCGGATCAAACCCCGGCTTTCGGCGACTTCAACGAATCATTCCCGGTCACGCTGGCAGTTTTGGTCGCCGCCTCGGCATTCGCCTTCAACCGAGCCAGGTCTTCCCCGGCACGCTCGATTTTCGCCCGCACGTTGTTCATGTCCTGACGGCTCTTTTCCAGCAGGCTCTTGGCCGAGCTGTGGCCAGTGATGCCACGGGCCAGCGCCACGCCACCGATCGCCACCTGGATCAATCCGAAAATACCGCCGCGACGCAGGCCTTTGCCCACCATCACCAGGCCGCCGGCGACGGAGCCTGCGCGTTCCCAGCCGTGGACGTTATGGTCGGAAGGACTCTGGAACGGGGTGGACTCGATGCGCTCCACGCGTTTGAGTTCGCTCATGATCTGTCTCCTGCTGGAAGGACTGCTTCAAGAATAGATAATTAAGCTGACTGCCGAGGCGGGCGGCTTGTTCCATCGGATGTGCGTCGGTTCAGCGGAATTTCGGCCCGGAACGGGTGTTGAGGCCCTTGGCCATGCGGTCGTACAGCACGACGTTGACGGTGGCCGCAAGGTTCATGCAACCGGTGGTCGGGATGTAG
This sequence comes from Pseudomonas sp. PDM01, assembly GCF_014852325.1. Taxonomy (NCBI): domain Bacteria; kingdom Pseudomonadati; phylum Pseudomonadota; class Gammaproteobacteria; order Pseudomonadales; family Pseudomonadaceae; genus Pseudomonas; species Pseudomonas sp. PDM01. Next base: position 119,985 of record NZ_JACVBK010000005.1, on the reverse strand, counting down.
ACCACGTCTTCGCACCAGTCGCGAATCTCTTTATCCAGCGAGCCGTCTTCCGGGCCAAAGATGTACAGCGCGCGATCCGGGTGGGTGTATTCCGGCAGCGAACGGGCGCCGTCGACCAGTTCCACGGCCACCGGCACGCAGCCCAGCGGCAGGATTTTTTTCAGGTCGTCGATGCCGATCAGCGGAATGTCGTAGTGAACACGTTTGGTGTCGGTGACGAAGTCGGCGGCGCGGTCATAGCGCTTGCCGGTGTAGAACACGGACGCCACGTTGTAGCAGCCGGCGGCGCGCATGACCGAGCCGACGTTTTCCGGTGATTTTGGGTTGAACAAACCAATGCAGCTGTACCGTTTGTCTGCCACGAGCGGGGTGCCTTCGGGGAAAAAACGGCGATTATACGGGGATTGGGGGAGGGGGTGTCTGGTTTGAGATTGGTGGTGTCTGAACAATTGCTATCGCTAGCAGGCTAGCTCCCACATTGGATCTTGGGTGTTCACAAACTCTTATGTGCACAGAAGATCCCCTGTGGGAGCTAGCCTGCTAGCGATGGGGCCAAGTCAGGCAATGAAGATATTCAGTCTTCTTTTTTCATCAACCCGGCCAACGCCGCAAACGGGTTATGCGTCGCCTTGGCAATCTTCGGCGTGCTCAACGAACCCTCACCGAAATACTGCTGGTCGGTATACCGCGAGTGCTCGTTGTCGTGGCAATACAGGCACAACAATTCCCAGTTCGACCCATCCTGCGGGTTGTTGTCGTGGTTGTGGTCGCGGTGGTGCACGGTCAGTTCGCTCAGGCGCTTGCCGGAAAACTCACGGGCGCAGCGGCCGCACACGTGCGGGTACATCTTCAGGGCTTTGTCGCGGTAACCCATTTCCTTGTCGCGCTGGTTGTCGGCGAGGATGCGGTCCAGCTTCGAGGTGTTGGTCGGTGTTGACGAACTCATGGGTTCACCTTTGTAAAAGACTAATGACGGTTATGACGTAAGTTTAGCCTAGCCCTTGAGCTTCTCGGCAATCCAGATGGTGTGGCGGGTGCCCTTGTTGCCGTGGGCGAAGACCTGGACTTCCTCGGCCTTGAAGCCCGCCTTCTTCAGTTTGTCGGAAAACTGCTTGTCGGCGCTGGCCGACCAGACGGCCAGCACCCCTTTTGGGCGCAGGGCTTTGGCGCAGGCGCTCAGGCCGCCAGCGGAATAGAGCCAGCTGTTGGCTCTCTGGGTCAGGCCTTCCGGGCCGTTGTCGACGTCGAGCATGATCGCATCGAAACCTTGCGGTTCGGCCTGCAGCACGTTCGCCACGTCTTCCATGCGAATCACCGTACGTTTATCCAGCAGCGGGTTGCCGGCTTTCTCACCCAGCGGCCCGCGATTCCACTCGACCACGCCCGGTACCAGTTCGGCGACCACCACTTCAGCGCTCTTGCCCAGATGCTTGAGGGCCGAGGCGAGGGTAAAGCCCATGCCCAGGCCACCGATCAATACCCGTGAATTCGGCCGTCCGGCGACCTTGCGGCAGGGGATCTCGGCCAGCGCATCTTCGGAACCGTGCATGCGCGTATTCATCAATTGTCCGCCGTCGCCACCCTGGATCTTGATGACGAAATCCTCACCGTATTCGAACAGGCACAGGGCACCGCCGTTTTCAGGGATAGGCGCGGTGTCGAGCAGAACGAAACGTTTCATGGGGTTCTCTTGAGGAGGAAGGGCATGGGGGAGGCAAACGAACGCAGTTGGGAGTAGCCTGCAAACAGACAACAAGGCTAACGGAGCCATTGATGAAGCGCACCATTCTAACGGTCATTGCCTTGGCCGCGCTCTCGATAACTGCAGTGCAGGCCCAAGAGCTGCAAACCATTCCGACCAGCCCGTCACCGCTGCCCGGTTCGCCCGGCACGGCAACGCCGACGCCGTACCCGCAGATCACCCCCAACAGTGTGCCCAAAGTCGGGCCTGGCAGTGGCGGGCCGCCGCTGTTGCCGCCGATCATCGTGCCCAGCCCGCCCAAGGATCAGCCCTTGCCGGGGCTTGAGCAGAACCGCACGAAGATCAAGTCGCCGGGCGGTTAAACCTGCTGCGAGAGTAGTTGCCCGTCGGCCATGCGCAGGCGTTTTGACAGGGAGACGGCGAGGGCGCGGATGATCTTCGCGGCGATTTTCGGCGCGTCGTTGAGCATCTTTTCCAGGGAATCCTTGCCCAGGTTCAGCAGCTGGCAATTGCTCGCGGCTACGCAACTGGCGGAGCGCCGTTCGCCATCGAGCACGGCCATTTCGCCGAACGCCCGACCGCTGCGCAGCGTGGCCATGGTCACCCGTTGTCCGTCGCTGTTGGTTTTTTGTACCGCGACCTGGCCGGTATGGATGATGCACATGAAACTGCCGGCATCGCCTTCGCGGAAGATCTCTTCGCCCTCGGCCACCGTGCTGATGCTGAAGTAGCCCGAGGCGGCTGCGAAGTCGGCGGGCAGCAGTTGATCGAACAGGCCACAGTCCATCAGCCAGTCGCGGATTTCGTTGTTCAGTAAGGTCGGTTCTGACATGTCGTCACGGTCTTTTTCTTGTGTCTGTAGCGGTTCCGGATCATACGAGTTCCCCTGTAGGAGCGAGGCTTGCCCGCGAAGGCATTATCACAGCCAACATAGATGTTGAATGTTACGGCCTCTTCGCGGGCAAGCCTCGCTCCTACAAGGGCAGGCTCGGCGTTCTGGTGTTAAGACCGAATCACCGAGCCAAGTTCCTCAGGCAATGCCCAAAACCCCGAAAACAAATGCGTATTCGAGTGCTACGTCACGCAATCCCTGATAACGGCCACTCATTCCGCCATGCCCGGCGCCCAATTCGGTCTTGAGCAGCAGTTGATGGGTATCGGTTTTGGTCGCGCGCAATTTCGCTACCCACTTCGCCGCTTCCCAGTACTGCACGCGACTGTCGTTGTAGCCGGCGATCACCAGCGTCGCCGGATACGCCTGCGCGGTGACGTTTTCGTACGGGGCGTAGGCCTTGATCCGATCATAAACGTCCGGCTCTTCAGGATTGCCCCACTCGTCGTATTCCGTGACGGTCAGCGGCAGATCCGGGTCGAGCATCGTGTTCAACACATCGACGAACGGCACTTCGGCAATCGCCGCGCCGAACAGCTCCGGCCGCATGTTAAGCACCGCGCCGATCAACAACCCGCCGGCACTGCCACCGCTGATCGCCAATTGCTGTGAGGTGGTGAAACCGTTGGCGATCAGGTGCTCGGCGCAGGCGATGAAGTCGCTGAAGGTGTTGTGCTTGTGTTCCTGTTTGCCGGCGCGATACCAGGCTTCACCCAACTCGCCGCCGCCACGCACGTGGGCGATGGCAAACGCCACGCCGCGGTCCAGCAGGCTCAGGCGCGCGTGGGAGAACCACGGGTCGAGGCTTTCGCCGTAGGCGCCGTAGCCGTACAGATAAAGGGGTGTCGGCTTGCCGAGGGCTTCGCGCTTGACCACCAGGCTGATCGGCACTTGCGTACCGTCCGGCGCAGTCGCCCAAAGACGCTGGCTGACATAGGCGTCGGCGTCGAACGGGCCGAGCACCGGGGTTTCCTTGAGCACTTTCTGTTCGCCGCTGACCAGGTCCAGTTGGCGGATTTGTGCCGGACGGTTCAATGCTTCATAGCGCAAGCGGATCCGCTCGCTGACGAACTCCAGGCTGTTTTGCACGTGCAGGCTGTAGGCCGCATCCGGCAATTGCACGCGGTAGCTCGGCAGGTCTTGCGGGTGAACCTCGATGATCGGCAAGCCGCCGACCCGCAGGCTCAGCGTCAGGGCGCCGGCGTTGAGGCTCATGCCGTCGATCATCGTGGTGTCGCTGTGGGGAATCAGGTTCTGCCAGTCGGCTTCGGTCGGCGCGACGCCGGTATCGACGGCCGTGTACAGGGCAAAGTTGATGCCGTCGCGGTTGGTGCGAATGAACCAGGTCCACTGGCCATCGAGAGCGCCGTGATCGACGTCGTACTCATGGTCTTCGACCCGTGGCGCCACGCAGGTAAACGCCTGTTGCGGCTGGAACGCGTCGAGCACCCAGACTTCGCTGGTGGTCTTGCTGCCCAGCGCCAGCAGCAATTGCTGCTCCGAGCTTGAACGGTAGCAATGCATGAAGAAACGGCCATCCGGCTCATGGAACACTTCTTCGGCCGCCGTGCCGTCCAGTCGATAGCGGAACAGCTTGTGCGAGCGATGGGTGTCGTCCAGTTCGCCGAAAAACAGCGTCAGGCTGTCGTTGGCCCAGGTCATGCTGCCGTCGCAGTCGGCGAATTCCAGTTCGCTGACGCGGCCGCTGGATAATTCCTTCACGAACAGCGTGTAAATCTCATCGCCCGTGGTGTCGAGGCTGTAGGCCAGGCGCTGGTGGTCCGGGCTGATGCTGAATGCGCCGAGGGAAAAGAAACCGCCGTTGGCCAGTTCGTTCGGGTCCAGCAGCAGCTGTTCCTGGCTTTCGTCGAGTTGCAGGCTGTCATCCGCCGGGCGCGGGCAGCGGTAGTGACGGGCGTATTCGTCGCCGGCGGTGGTGCGCGTGTAATACAGATACGGGCCCCACGGGGAGGGCAGCGACAGGTCGGTTTCGAGAATCCGGCCCTTGATCTCTTCGAACAGGGTTTCGCGCAGGCCGGCCTGATCGGCGGTTTGCGCCTCTAGATAGCGGTTTTCAGCCTTGAGGTAATCGAGCACCACCTCGGTGTCGCGTTCCTGCAGCCAGGCATACGGGTCAGAACCTTCAGCCTTGTGGGCAATCGGGGCGCTGGTGATGTTGGCGGATTGGGGCATGAAGGGCTCTCGGGCGATGTACGGAATAGAGGGGTTCGCAGGCTATAGGTAAATGACGCAAATCCCTGTGGGAGCGAGCCTGCTCGCGAAAGCGGTGTGTCAGTCGCCATCAATGTTGCTGACAGGACGCCTTCGCCGGCAAGCCGGTCTCGCTCCCACAGTGTTTGTGCATAGCCGGCCGGCATTGGGGCAAGCCTGATGTGCGAAAAGTCGTTACTATAAGCGCCTCTTTGCCTGCCTTGCCATGGACACCATGACCGAGAACGACTATCTGATCGCTTGGGGCCTTTACGCCTTCGCCGCTTTAGGCTGCCTGTTGGTGTGGATGCGCATGACCCGCTGGATGTGGCGCTGGTTGCGCGAGCCCCTGCGGCTGCTGGTCGCTGTGTTGCTGTTCAGCCCGACGATCATCGATCCGGTGAAGGAAAAGGTCGCACCGGCCATCGCCATTACCACCCTCGATCTCGCGTTCAAGGTTGGCAACAATGCCTGGCGGGCGGTCTCCGACCTGTTCATGTACGGCATGATCGCCTTCGGCATTTACCTGGTGTTCGTGGCGATCCGATTCCCGATCGAACGCGCTTCCAACGCTCGCAAGGAACGCACGGCGGCCGCCAAGGCTGCGGCCCGGGCCGACGACCCTGACGACGATCATCCTTTCGGCGGTGCCGGTGATGACCGTTACGGTCGTCCGCCGGTCCCGAGCAACCCTCAGCGTATGCGCGTCGAACCGCGTTTGTAACCTTGCCCCTGCCTTACAGAGAGTCCGAGCATGTGTGAGTTATTGGGCATGAGCGCCAATGTGCCGACCGATATCGTGTTCAGCTTTACCGGGCTGATGCAGCGCGGCGGCCGCACCGGCCCGCACCGTGACGGTTGGGGCATCGCCTTTTATGAAGGCCGCGGCCTGCGCCTGTTCCAGGACCCGGCGGCGAGCAGCGAGTCTGAAGTCGCCAACCTGGTGCAACGCTATCCGATCAAGAGCGAAGTGGTCATCGGCCATATCCGCCAGGCCAACGTCGGCAAGGTCTGCCTGTCCAACACCCATCCGTTCGTGCGCGAACTGTGGGGGCGCAACTGGTGTTTCGCCCACAACGGCCAACTGGCGGACTTTCAGCCGATCACCAGCTTTTATCGCCCGGTCGGCGATACCGACAGTGAAGCGGCGTTCTGCGATCTGCTCAACCGCGTACGCGCGGCGTTCCCGGAACCGGTAGAGATCGAAACACTGCTGCCGGACCTGGTAGCCGCCTGCGCCGAATACCGTAGCAAAGGCGTGTTCAACTGCTTGCTCAGCGACGGCGACTGGCTGTTCTGCTATTGCTCGACCAAATTGGCGCAGATTACCCGCCGTGCACCGTTCGGCCCGGCGCGCTTGAAGGATGTCGACGTGATCGTCGATTTCCAGGCCGAAACCACGCCCAACGACGTGGTCACGGTCATCGCCACCGAACCCCTGACCGAAAACGAAACCTGGACCCGCTACGAACCGGGCCAATGGAGCCTCTGGCGACGCGGTGAATGCGTCAGCCAGGGCAAGACCGAATAAGGATTCTCCCCCATGTTGCTCAGTTATCTACGGCTGGTGTTGTTCGCGGCGGGCCTGTTGATCGGCGTCCAGGTGCCGGGGTTCATCAACGACTACGCCAAGCGGGTCGAAGCGCACCTGATTGAGGCGCAGACCGGCTTGAGCGGTTTTCAGGGCACCGCCATTCAATTTTTCAAGGGTGACATGCAGGCCCTGGTCGCCCACTACCGCGCCAGCGAAGACCCGGTTTTCCGCAGCGATGCCGACAGCCTGAGCAACCTGCTGACCCGTCAACTGGCCCTCGATAAACAATTCCAAGCCATGCAAGGCCCGTGGTACATCCGCTTCCTGCAGGTTGTACTGGCCGCCGACCCGGATATCCGCAAGGAAACCTGGAACGGCTACAGCTACCAGATCCTGCTGACGCCGGAAGCGATGATCTGGGGCATGAGCGGCGCGTTGCTGCTGTCGTTCGGGATTGAATGCCTGTTCCGGCTGATCGACTGGGTGGTGCTGGGCGGCAAGCGCCTGCGCCAGAGCCGGCCGATTGAAGAGCGGGATTTACGCGGGTTGTAAGTGATCAGCGCGCAAGGACGATGTAGTTTTCGCCGACCTTGCGCGCATACCCCGCCAGCACCTGCTGACACAACGCGACAATCTCCTCGACCCATTCCGCCCCGGTCCGCCAGGACACCACCACTTGTAAATCCGGTGGCCGTTGATCGATGGCCAGCAAGGTCAATTCGCCGCGCGCCAGCTCCTCGGCCACCAGCACCGGTGGCAACGCGCCAATGCCGAAACCGTCCCGCAGCAGCCGGGTAATCGCCGACACCGAATTCACGCAGTTCAGCCGTGGCGTCATGACGCCATTGGCCTGCATCAACGCGAGCACCTCTTGATGCGGGTGTGAGTTTTTCGAGTAGGTAATGATCCGCTCCCGCGCCAGATCGGCCACGCTGGAATACTCGCGGTTGTAGATCGAGTTGCTGGCAGCGATCCAGCCCATCGGGTGACTGGCCAGCTCCAGGCTGCGCACGCTTTCCTGACGCAGCAGGTCGGTTTGCAGGATCAAGTCGAGGAAGCCTTTTTGCAGCTGATCGCAGAGGTTGAGCGAGGTATCGGCCACCAGCTCGATTTCCACCAGTGGATAGTGATCCGTCATCTGTGCCACCAACGGGCTCAGCCAGGTATGAATCACCGTGTCCATCACGCCGATGCGCACCCGCCCGACCTTGCTGGAGCGGGTCTCGATCGACTGCTTGAGCGCCTGCATGGTGTCCATCATCTGCTCGGCATGTTCGAGCACTTTCAAGCCTTCGGGCGTCAGGCTCACGCCGCGTGAATCGCGCAGGAACAGCTTCACCCCGAGTTCGCCTTCGAGCACGGCGATGCGGCTGGAAATAGACGCCTGGGTGGTGAAAAGCTTGTCGGCGGTCAGGCGAAAACTTTTGAGTCGGGCGACCCAGACGAAGGTCTCGAGAAACTTCAGGTTCATGGGGTCAGCTCGTGGATAAAGTTTTCTTATGTCTAAGGCGGGTTTTTATTAGTTGGACGCAACAGGGCCCAGCGCCCAAAAATCAGGCCATCCGGTTCCCACGATAGGCGTCGTCGGGGCTCAGAACAATACCAATAAAATTTGCACGGAGAGTTGCCATGAGTGCGCCCGACACCACCGTCATCCCGAAAGCCACGGCTCGCCCGGGACCTTTCGACTGGTACCGCAACATCAATCAGCAAGAACGCCGCACATTCTGGAGCTGCAAGATCGGCTACGGCCTGGACGGCATGGACACCCAGATGCTCAGCTTCGTGGTGCCGACCCTCATCGCGATGTGGGGCATCACCACCGGCGAGGCCGGGCTGATTCACACCAGTACGCTGATTGCCTCGGCCATCGGCGGCTGGGTGGCGGGGATTCTCTCCGACCGCATCGGTCGCGTGCGCACCTTGCAACTGACGGTGTTGTGGTTTGCCTTCTTCACCTTCCTCTGCGGCTTCGCGCAAAACTACGAACAACTGCTGATCAGCCGCACCTTGATGGGCTTCGGTTTTGGCGGCGAGTGGACCGCCGGCGCGGTGCTGATGGGTGAAGTGATTCGCGCCAAGGACCGTGGGAAAGCGGTGGGCATGGTGCAATCGGGCTGGGCGCTGGGTTGGGGGCTGACGGCGATTCTGTATGCGCTGCTGTTCTCGGTGTTGCCACCGGAAGACGCGTGGCGTGCACTGTTTATCCTCGGCATCGTCCCGGCGGTTTTCGTGATCTTCGTCCGTCGTCTGGTCAAGGACCCGGAAATCTACCGCGAAGCCAAGGCCAAACAGGAACCGAGCAACCCGGCGAAGTTCTACGAGATTTTCGCCCCCGGCATCCTCTTCACCACGCTTCGCGCTTCGATACTGACCACCGGCGCACTGGGCGGTTACTACGCAATCACTTCCTGGCTGCCGACGTTCCTGAAGAACGAACGCGGTTTGAGCGTACTCGGCACGGGCGGTTATCTGGCGATGGTGATCGTCGGTTCCTACGTCGGTTACGTCATCAGCGCGTATTTGACTGACATCCTTGGCCGTAAGAAAAACTTCATTCTGTTCGCGGTGGGCTCGTTCACCATCGTGTTGCTTTACACCCAATTGCCGGTCAGTAACGGCGTGATGCTGTGGCTGGGCTTTCCGTTGGGCTTCTTTGCCTCGGGGATTTTCAGCGGCATGGGTGCCTTCCTGACCGAGTTGTTTCCGACGCGGATTCGCGGTTCGGGCCAGGGCTTTTGCTACAACATAGGCCGGGCGCTGGCGGCGTTGTTTCCGCTGTTGATCGGCTTGCTCAGCCAGAAGGTGCCATTGAGCGTAGGCATCGGGGCGTTCGCGGCGGTTTCCTACGGGGTGGTGATCCTTGCGGCGTTGAGCCTGCCGGAAACCCGTGGCAAACAACTGGATGCGCAGTAATCTGCCCACATCTGAAAAGAACAAAACCTACAGGAGCGTTCACCGTGAGCCGCCTGCTATTGAACTGCGACATCGGCGAGAGCTTCGGCAACTGGACCATGGGTCTGGACGCCGAGGTCATGCCCTTCATTGATTGCGCCAACATCGCCTGCGGCTTTCACGCCGGCGACCCGAGCATCATGCGCAAGACTGTCAGCCTGGCCCTGAGCAACGGCGTGCAGATCGGCGCCCATCCGGCCTATCAGGATCTGGTCGGGTTCGGCCGTCGCTCCATGGCGTATACCGCCCAGGAACTTCAGGACATTCTGCACTACCAGATCGGCGCCCTCGACGGCCTCTGCCGGGCGCAGGGCGGGCGCGTCAGCTACGTCAAACCCCACGGCGCGATGTACAACGACATGATGGCCAACCCGGCGCAATTGCGCGCAGTCCTGCAGGCCGTGGCGTCTTATGACAAGACGTTGCCGCTGATGCTGATGGCGACCCGCGACAACAGCGCCGCACAGCGATTGGGTGATGAGTACGGCGTGACGCTGTGGTTCGAAGCATTCGCCGATCGTGCCTACGACAGCGCCGGCATGCTGGTTTCGCGGCAACTGCCGGGTGCAGTGCACCACGATCCGGAAAAAATCATCGAACAGGCACTGACCATCGCCCGTGGCGACAACCTGACCGCCAGCGACGGCAGCGCCTTGCATTTGCAGGCCAACACCCTGTGCGTACACGGTGACAACGCCAGTTCGGTGGCGGCCGTGCGGCGCATTCGCGAAGCCCTCGATCAGCAGAGTGCGCCATGAAACTTCGGGTGGAAGTGGTGGCGCTGGATTGCCTGATGGTGCGGCTGTTCGATGAGATCGCCGAAGCCAACATGCCGTGGATGCTCGCTGCCAGCGAAAACCTGCGTGCGGCGTTTGGTGCGCATCTGATCGATCTGGTGCCGTCGTATACGACGTTGATGGTGCATTACGATCTGACCGAATTGAGTCCGGCGCAGGCGCGGGAATTGATCGCCGAAGCACTGATCGATTTGTCGCCCAACACTCGCACCGGGGGCAAATGTCACGTGCTGCCGGTCTGGTATGACGTGAGCGTCGGTCCGGAATTGCGCCTGTTGTCTCAGCGCAGCGGGCTGGCCGTGGAGGAGGTGATCCGCCGCCACAGTGACCGTGAGTACCAGGTGTTCGCCTTGGGCTTCGCGCCGGGTTTTGCTTTTATGGGGTTGGTGGAAGAGGTCCTCGCCGCACCGCGCCTGAATACTCCGCGCAAAAAAGTCGCGGCCGGCAGTGTCGGGATCGCCGAACGGCAAACCGCTGCCTATCCGGTGGTGTCCCCCGGCGGCTGGAACCTGATCGGCCGCACCCCGGCCAAACTGTTCGACCGCGAACGCGATGGCTACAGCCTGATGCAACCGGGCGACACCGTGCGTTTTGAAGCGGTCAGCCACGCCGAGTTCATCAACCTGGGCGGTGTCGACACGCCACTGGAGGCGCAGGCATGAGCCGGTTATCGATTGAAGCGAGCACACCGTTGTGCCTGTTGCAGGACGCCGGCCGTTTTGGCGTGCGGCATCTGGGCGTGACCCAGGGCGGCGGGCTGGATTGGCGCTCGATGTCCTGGGCCAACTGGCTGCTGGGCAATGCGCTGGATGCACCGGTGATCGAAATCACCCTCGGCGGGTTCAACGTTGTTGCCGAAGAGGATTGCTTGCTCGCGCTGGCCGGGGCGGACCTTGGCGCACAGTTGGACGGTCAGGCGCTGGCGCCGTGGCGCAGTTTCAAGCTGCGCAAAGGTCAGCGTTTGCAGTTCACTCAGCCACTCCTGGGGGCGCGGGCTTATCTCGCGGCGCCGGGCGGTTTTGATGCGCCGAAGGTGTTGGGCAGCAGTGCGACGGTGGTGCGTGAGGAGCTGGGTGGGCTGGACGGCATGGGGCAGGCGTTAGCCAAAGGCGCGTCGCTGAGCTATTCGGCTGAAGCGCCATTGCTGATGCGCGAGTTGCCTCGCGAACAAGTACCGGACTTCAAATCCGATTTGCCACTGGACGTGGTACTCGGCGCGCAGATCGGCGAGTTCAGCGGCCAGAGCTTGTTCGATGCGTTCAACAGCGCCTGGACCCTCGACAGTCGCGCCGACCGCATGGGTATTCGCTTGCTGGGAACAGCGTTGCAGTACCAGGGCAAACCGATGATTTCCGAAGGTATTCCGCTCGGCGCGGTGCAGGTGCCGCCGGACGGGCAGCCGATTGTGCTGCTCAATGATCGGCAGACCATTGGCGGTTATCCGCGACTGGGGGCGTTGACGCCGCTGGCCCTGGCGCGGCTGGCGCAGTGTCTGCCGGGGGCGACGGTGCGGTTGCGGCCGGTGGTGCAGGATGTCGCGCATCGGGAGCAGGTTGAGTATTTGCGACGTTTTTTGAACAGCTAAAAGCATCGCGAGCAGGCTCACTCCCACAGTTGAACTTCTGCGAACACATAATTTGTGTCCGCTCAAAATCCAGTGTGGGAGCGAGCCTGCTCGCGATGGGGCCCTGGCGGACTGCAAAGATTACTTGGAAAGAAACCGCATCCCTTCCTCAAGCCCCCGCAACGTCAGCGGGTACATCTGGTCATCAATCAAATCCCGAACGATATTGGTCGACGACGTATAGCCCCACGTATCTTTCGGATACGGGTTGATCCAGATGAGCTTCTTGTACTTCTCCTTGAACCGCTGCATCCACACGTAACCGGCTTCTTCGTTCCAGTGCTCGACGCTGCCACCGGCCTGGGTGATTTCATAAGGCGCCATCGCCGCGTCCCCGATGAAGATCACTTTGTAGTCGGCGCCGTACTTGTGCAGCAGGTCCTGGGTCGACGTGCGCTCGGAGGTGCGGCGCATGTTGTTCTTCCACACCGATTCATAAATGAAGTTGTGGAAGTAGAAGTACTCCAGGTGTTTGAACTCGGTCTTGCAGGCCGAGAACAACTCCTCGCAGATCTTCACGTGCGCATCCATCGAACCGCCGATGTCGAACAGCAGCAACAACTTGACGGTGTTACGCCGCTCCGGCCGCATCTGGATACTCAGCAGCCCGGCATCTTTGGCGGTGTGGTCGATGGTGCCATCGATGTCCAGTTCTTCGGCCGCACCCTGACGGGCGAACTTACGCAGCCGACGCAGGGCGACCTTGATGTTGCGCGTGCCCAGTTCCACCGAATCGTCGAGGTTCTTGTACTCGCGCTGATCCCAGACCTTGACCGCCTTGCCCTGGCGCTTGCCGGCATCGCCGACCCGAATGCCTTCCGGGTTGAAGCCGCCGGAACCGAACGGGCTGGTGCCGCCGGTGCCGATCCACTTGTTGCCACCGGCGTGGCGTTCTTTCTGTTCTTCCAGGCGCTTCTTGAATTCTTCGATCAGCTTGTCCAGGCCACCAAGGGACTGGATCGCCGCCCGCTCTTCGTCGGTCAGCGAACGCTCGAATTCCTTGCGCAACCAGTCTTCAGGAATCAGGGCCTGAAGGTGATCGTCGAGTTTTTCCAGGCCATTGAAGTAAGCACCGAACGCTCGGTCGAACTTGTCGAAATGCTTTTCGTCCTTCACCAGAATCGCCCGGGACAGGTAGTAGAACTCGTCCATGTCGGCGAAGGTCACGCGCTGTTTCAGCGCGTTGATCAGGTCCAGCAACTCGCGCACCGAGACGGGCACCTTGGCTGCGCGCATTTCATTGAACAGGTTGAGCAGCATGGCGTTAGCCCCTACTTAATCAGAGCTTAGCGAGTACCGCGACGACTCATGAACGCCAGGCGCTCAAGCAATTGCACGTCCTGTTCGTTCTTCACCAAGGCACCGGCCAGCGGCGGAATGGCCTTGGTCGGATCGCGCTCGCGCAGCACTGCTTCGCCGATGTTGTCGGCCATCAGCAGCTTCAGCCAGTCCACCAGTTCGGAGGTCGATGGCTTCTTCTTCAGTCCCGGCACCTTGCGCACGTCGAAGAACACGTCCAGCGCTTCGCTGACCAGATCCTTCTTGATGTCCGGGTAGTGCACGTCGACGATCTTCTGCAGCGTGACGCGATCCGGGAAGGCGATGTAGTGGAAGAAGCAGCGGCGCAGGAACGCGTCTGGCAGCTCTTTCTCGTTGTTGGAGGTAATGATGATGATCGGACGCTTCTTGGCCTTGATGGTCTCGTCGATCTCGTAAACGTAGAACTCCATCTTGTCGAGTTCTTGCAGCAGGTCGTTCGGGAACTCGATGTCGGCCTTGTCGATTTCGTCGATCAGCAGAATCACCCGCTCTTCGGACTCGAAAGCCTCCCAGAGCTTGCCCTTTTTCAGGTAGTTGCGAACGTCGTGGACCTTTTCCGTGCCCAGCTGCGAATCGCGCAGGCGGCTGACCGCGTCGTACTCGTACAGGCCCTGATGCGCCTTGGTCGTGGATTTGATGTGCCAGGTGATCAGCTTGGCGCCGAAAGACTCGGCCAGTTGTTCGGCCAGCATGGTCTTGCCGGTGCCCGGCTCGCCCTTGACCAGCAGCGGACGCTCCAGGGTGATGGCGGCGTTGACCGCCAGCTTCAAGTCATCGGTGGCGACGTAGGCCTGGGTGCCTTCGAACTTCATCTGCTAATCCTCGAACGGTAACGCCGACCTGACAGGGCAGGGCGGGGCGCAATAATTGTAGTACCCGACTATAACGCGCTGCCCGGTCGACTGTGAACGCAGACGGCTTATTCAGTCTCTGAATGGGGCGTCACATCTTGACTCAGTCTCGGCGGCTGGCCAGTATTGAGCTATCGCCATTTTGGCGATAGCTTGCGGAGCATGTCCACTAAATATCGATTTCGCGATACGTACCGCATTCAGTTGCGAGAGAAGGACCATCCGCCGCCCCATGTCCACCTGACCGGTGGCGGGCTGGATGTGATGCTCAGCCTGGAAACGGTTGAAGTGATGGTCGGCAAGGCGCCGCCGTTGATTATCAAGGAAGCTCTGGAATGGGTCAGGACCCATCAGGTGCAGCTACTGGAGGACTGGAAACGATGTTACCCATGAAACGACCACGGTTGTCTGCTGTGCAGGCGTTGCCGGATTACCGTTTGGCGCTGACATTTATCGATGGTCAGCAATTGACGCTCGATTTAAGCCGTGACCTGCGTACCTATCCTGGATTGCAGCCGTTGCTGGAGGCGGGAGCTTTCGCCAGTGCAACCCTGGGCGATGATGGCTGGTGCGTCGAATGGCCTGAGCAGGATATCCAGATCGGCGCAGACACTGTTTATCTGGATGCACTCGCGCAAAACGCAGCGGATGAAAACACCCGGATCTTCATCGACTGGCGTGCGCGTACCGGGTTGCCGCTCAATCAGGCCGCCGAGGCTTTGGGGGTGAGTGCCCGCAGCATCACGCGCTACAGCAGTGGCCGTGAAGCAGTGCCCCGGTCATTGGCGCTGGCCTGTCTGGGGTGGGATTTTCTGCAGCTGCGAGATCCGGCGCGGGCGGCTGAAGAAACCGGCCGTTACACCGTTACACGCAAACCCTAACCGGCCTCCGGCTTCGGCCGTTCATACTGGGCATTGAAGGCCTGGACAAAACCGTTACGTAAAATCTGCAAAAACGCGTGGAACGCGCTGATATCTTGCCGGTGAACGCTGCCACTCAATTCAACGCGCGTTGCAAACTGGTTCTTGCCTTGGTTTTTCAGCACGGTTTCGGAGCCACCGACAATGGCCTCCCAAATGGAGCGGAACAGCCCTTTGTCCTTGTTCTCGACGTCCTGTTGCCAGTTGAACACATCGACGTCTTTGAGCAGTGGCTTGATGTAGCCAGTCAATTGGGCTTTTTTCGCTTGCGCTTCAATCACTACATCACCATGCCCGGCATTGAAATCGAACTTGCCGTAGGCCGAGGCGAAGTCGTTCATGCGTTTGAGTTCGATGCCCGTGGCGCGTAGTCGGAACTGGAAATCTTCGAAGTCGCTCAGCGGATCGAAGGTCGCGCTGGTTTCCAGTGGCGCGTGCCCCAGCAGCAGCGCTTTGCCATCGAACCGTGCGTCGCGCTTGCCTTCCTTGTCGACGACGTTGGTCAGGTTGTAAATGCTGGCGTTGACCTGGGTGGCGTTCATGTTCACGGGGGGCTTGGAATTGAAGTTCCGGAAGCTGATCTTGCCGTCGCTGATCCGCACTTCGTTCAGGGTGATCGGTAGCAATTTCTCCAATTGTGCCCGCCAATCGGTGCCTTCACCGGTCTGGGAGTTTTTCTTGTTGGCGCCGCCGTCGACGAAGTTCACTTCGGGTTTGACGAACTGCGCCTTGGCCACGACCGCGTGGTCGTACCAGAGCGAGTGCCAACTGACGGAAAGATCGATCAGCGGCGCATTGACGAAAGGCACCGGGACCTTGCCTTCGATCTTGACGACTTTCAGCCCGTTGATTTTGTAGGCGCCGCGCCACAGGGCCAGGTCCACGTCGGTGATCTGCCCGCGATAGTCACCCATATTCGCCAATCGTTCGTTCAGGTAGTCACGCACCAGATAGGGCAGGGCGATGTGCAGGGCAAACAGCAACATGAGGAGGCCGGCGAGGGTCCACAGAGGCCAACTGTATCGACGCTTCATGGCGGCAAATCTCTGGCGGTGTAATGCGATTGACTGCTGTGCGGGCCGGACGTTCGACTGACTGGACGACCACGGGCAACAGGCATACCGTGGAGGGCTAATTCAACGCTGCATAAGGACCCAGCCATGAGCCGTATCTTTGCTGACAACGCCCATTCCATCGGCAATACGCCGCTGGTGCAGATCAACCGCATTGCGCCGCGTGGCGTGACCATCCTGGCCAAGATCGAGGGGCGCAACCCTGGTTACTCGGTGAAGTGCCGGATTGGCGCGAACATGATCTGGGACGCCGAAAGCACCGGCAAACTCAAGCCTGGCATGACCATCGTCGAACCGACCTCCGGCAACACCGGCATTGGCCTGGCGTTTGTCGCCGCCGCACGGGGCTACAAGTTGGTGCTGACCATGCCGGCGTCCATGAGCATCGAACGGCGCAAAGTGCTCAAGGCGTTGGGCGCCGAACTGGTGCTGACCGAGCCGGCCAAAGGCATGAAAGGTGCGATCGAAAAGGCCACTGAAATGGTTGCCAGCGACCCGTCCCTCTACTTCATGCCGGCGCAATTCGAAAACCCGGCCAACCCGGCCATTCACGAGAAAACCACTGGTCCGGAAATCTGGAACGACACTGACGGTGCCGTTGATGTGCTGGTGGCCGGCGTCGGAACGGGCGGAACCATTACGGGGGTTTCGCGGTATATCAAGAATACCCAGGGCAAACCGATTCTCTCGGTGGCGGTGGAGCCCGTGGTGTCTCCGGTGATCACGCAAGCGCTGGCCGGTGAAGAGATCAAGCCTAGCCCTCACAAGATCCAGGGCATCGGTGCCGGCTTTGTGCCGAAGAACCTCGATCTGTCGATGGTGGACCGGGTCGAGTTGGTCACCGATGACGAATCCAAGGCGATGGCTTTGCGCTTGATGCAGGAGGAAGGGATTTTGTGCGGCATCTCTTGCGGTGCGGCCATGGCTGTGGCCGTGCGCCTGGCTGAAACGCCGGAAATGCAGGGCAAGACCATCGTGGTGATTCTGCCGGACTCCGGTGAGCGTTACCTGTCGAGCATGCTGTTCAGCGATCTGTTTACCGAGCAGGAGAATCAGCAGTAATCGTGAACAAATCAAAGCAGTGATGTTTCGATTTTCATCCCGACAAGTGGGCTGATCCAGGTCAGCCCCCGTTCAGGAGACATATGTTAAGAAGTACGTTGTTGCACAATCTTTAACAGTGAATGTTGAGGAAAGCGGGTTTTTCCCGAGGCCGGTAGTGTTTATCATGGCCGACTGCCACGTCGGGTAAATGGCGTAGTGCAGAGTTGCTAATTCTCAAGGAGTTGTAGATGACCTTTACCATTGCCGCGAAGGCATCGCTGTTGCTGCTGTTCCTCGGCAGTACCCTCTATGTGCACTTGCGCGGCAAGGCGCGATTGCCGGTCTTGCGTCAGTTCGTCAACCACTCCGCTTTGTTCGCACCGTACAACGCCTTGATGTACCTGTTCTCCAGCGTGCCCTCCAAACCCTATCTGGATCGCAGCAAGTTCCCGGAACTTGATGTGCTCAAGGACAATTGGGAAGTCATCCGCGACGAAGCGATGCACCTGTTTGATGAGGGTTACATTCGCGCCGCGGAGAAAAACAACGACGCCGGTTTTGGCTCGTTTTTCAAGAAAGGCTGGAAGCGTTTCTACCTCAAGTGGTACGACAAACCCCTGCCATCGGCCGAAACACTGTGCCCGAAAACAGTGGCCCTGGTCAGCAGCATTCCCAACGTCAAAGGCGCCATGTTCGCCTTGCTGCCGGGTGGCAGCCATCTCAACCCGCACCGCGATCCGTTTGCCGGTTCCCTGCGTTATCACCTGGGGTTGTCGACGCCGAATTCCGATGATTGCCGCATCTTCGTCGACGGTCAGGTTTACGCCTGGCGTGATGGCGAAGACGTGATGTTCGACGAAACCTATGTGCACTGGGTCAAGAACGAAACCGAGAAGACCCGGGTCATTCTGTTCTGCGACATCGAACGTCCATTGAGCAACCGTATCATGACCCGCATCAACCGCTCGATCAGCAGCCTGCTCGGTCGCGCCACTGCGCCGCAGAACCTCGATGACGAGCGTGTCGGCGGGATTAACCGGGCCTACGCCTGGAGCAAGAACTCCAGCGATAAGGTCAGCGGTGTGGTCAAGCAGTGGAAGCGGCGCAATCCTAAAGCCTACCGTGTGCTGCGGCCGGTGCTCGCGGTGGTGGTGTTGATGTTGTTGGGGTATTGGTTGTTTGGGTGAAACCGGACTTTGAATAAAGAACCGCTCCTTGTGAGCGGTTTTTTTATGAGGAAAAGGTGAACGAAGCTCCAGCGAGAACGCCCATCGGCTCTTCTGTTACCGGGTTTGCCAGTGTATCTCTGATGCGACGCAAAACACTTTCTGGCAACTCAGTGGGTGGTCGCTTCGGAGTTGCCTTGATCGGTTGTCTATCTGCAATATTTTTTTCAGCGAGAGCTTTCATTGAATCTCCAGCGTTGATCATTAAATGAGCAGTTGGCCCGATATTAGTCGCACTCCATAAGCATCACAAGCCGACCCTCTGTGTCGAATTCAAAACCAAGCTGCTGATAGATGGCGATGGCACCCTTTACAGGCTCCTGTATTTCGATCTGTCTGCAGCCAATGATTTGTGCAAAGTGAGTAACAGCGGTCAGTGCGAGCGAAGCAATCAGACTTTTCAGGGGATGACCTCTTTCTGGATTACCCTCCAATCGCACGATCTTTACTCGTTGACGACTCTGGTTTGGATTCGCAAAACACAGCCCGCATAACTCCAGATCAAACCAGATCGCCAGATCAAAACACATCGGCTCTTTTGCCTTCCATCCAACGACTTCATTCCATGAATAGTGCGGATCATTCCAGTGCTGGAATGCATTCAATGCCTGTGCGTTGATTGGTTCGAAACGAATCCTGGAAAAATCGAAGCCGACTTGCCCTCCATGCTCCAGTTCTTGATGAAGTCGGGATAGGGTGGCAATTGCCAGCTTTCGAGCATTTGATCTGTACAGCTGATACCGAAGTTGAGTCCGTTCCCTTGGCATTTGATCTCTTGCATTCCCTGCCCCCCTCAGTGGGCGATTTCCTTTCCCTCAGAGTAAGCAGCAGGTCTAACGCTGTATCTACTGGCCCTTTGTCCAAGTCATTGCAATCCATGTCGAGCGCTGGTTATAGTCGGCGCTCGGTGATTTCCATTCACCGTCCATCCCATCAAAAAAGATCAGCCCATGCCTGCTTCCCTCATCAACGCGGTAGTCGATTCAGCGGTCCACGCTGGCGTCGTGCCGTGCGGGGATCAGCAGCCTGCGCAGATCAGTCATTACCCCCCACCTGTCCGTAGCACGCCGGTGTACGCAGTCGTATCACCGCCGGGCGTTGGCGTTTCGGGCTGATCAGCTTTCCCTGCTGTTCCCTTGCCCTTCTAAAAGCGTTCGCCTGAAAAACTACTGGATTTCAGCTTCGGCTGAGTTGGCTTTTTATGCCTGACTACAGGTGGTATTCATGTTTGTCCTTTCGAAAAAATCCGCGCTCGCGGCGGCGTCCACGAGCCTGTTCGTTTTGCTGTGGAGCAGCGGGGCGATCTTCTCCAAATGGGGCCTGGCCCACGCGTCGCCCTTCGCTTTTTTGCTGATTCGTTTCGCCATCGCGCTTTGTGGGTTGGTGCTGCTGGTGCCATTGCTCAAGCTGAAATTGCCCAAGGGTGGCAAGCCGATGCTGTATGCGATGGCCACTGGTGTGGTGTTGCTGGGTGCTTATCAGATTTTCTATCTGCTGGCCCTGGACCTGAAGGTCACGCCAGGCGTGATGGCCACGATCATGGGTGTGCAGCCCATCCTCACGGTGGTGATCATGGAGCGCCAGCGCTCAGCGAACCGGGTGTTCGGTTTGATGCTGGGTTTGGCCGGATTGATCATGGTGGTGTATCAGGGCATTGGTCTGGCCGGCATGTCGCTGGCCGGGATGTTTTTCGGTTTACTGGCGTTGGCGAGCATGACGTTCGGTTCGATCATGCAGAAACGCATCACCGATAATCCCCTCGGTACGCTGCCGGTGCAGTATCTGGCGGGGCTGTTGTTGTGCGGGATTTTCGTGCCGTTCCAGCCCTTTCACTTTGAACGCAGCAGCGGTTTTATCGTGCCGGTGTTGTGGATGGGGCTGGTGGTGTCGGTGTTGGCGACGTTGTTGCTGTATCGGCTGATCGCCCGGGGCAATCTGGTGAATGTCACCAGTCTGTTTTATCTGGTGCCGGCGGTGACGGCGGTGATGGATTATCTGTTTTTCGGCAACCAACTTGCGGTGTTGAGCATGGTGGGGATGGTGCTGATTATTGTTGGTCTGGGGGTGGTGTTTCGTCAGGCGCGGTAGAGCGGTTGGGGAGGGCATATCCGTTTTTTTTGTGATGGCGGCTGGCGGTTTCGCTTTTACAGCGAGTCACTTGGAAAAGCCCCAAGTAACCAAGGGCTCTTGCCCCTTTCGTTCGGTGCCTCGCCTAGGCTCGGCATGCCCTCGCTCCGGTCCTGCTCCGTGGGCCCGCCGCCATCGGCCATCCATGGCCGGGGGCGGCTAACCCGGCATCCATGCCGGGTTGCCCACTGCGCAGAACCTGCGCTCGGCCTCTCGAGGGGGCGTTCAGATCAAAAGCGGAAGGCGAGCTAACGCTCGGCCTGATGAGTGGTGGAAATCAAAAGCGTACGGGATTCCCTGTAGGAGCCGGCTTGCCGGCGATGGCGGTGGGTCGGTCAACCTATTTATTGGCTGGACGGACGCTATCGCCAGCAAGCTGGCTCCTACAAGGGAAATGCAGATGTGTTTGGATAAATACGATCAACTGTAGGAGCCGGCTTGCCGGCGATAGCGGTGGGTCAGTCACGTATGTATTGGCTGGACAGACGCTATCGCCAGCAAGCCGGCTCCTACAGGGGAGCGGTGCCAATGTCCGGAATGAGTGAACGCATCAGAGAAGGACAACGCGGACATCAAAAGAGCCAGGTCGGCTTTCAGGCCGCCTCGGCGGCTGTGGCGGTAGTCGCCCCCTCGAGAGGCCGAGTGGAGGTTCTGCGCAGTGGGCAACCCGGCATGGATGCCGGGTTAGCCGCCCCCGGCCATGGATGGCCGATGGCGGCGGGCCCACGGAGCAGGACCGGAGCGAGGGCATGGCGAGCATTAGCGAGCCACCGAACGAAAGGGGCAAAAGCGCTTTGGTTACTTTGGGGCTTTTCCAAAGTGACTCGCCGTAAGGGCGAAACCATAAGCAGCCGTTACCGAAGCAACGGATATATACGCATACCCAAAGGCCTACTTACTCAAAGCATGCTCAGCCCGCACCGAATTCATAAACGCCTGCATCGCCGAAGACTGAATACGATGACGCCGGGTAATCAACCCATACGGCGGCAACCGCGCTTCAAACTTGATCGGCAACACCGCCAGCAAATCACGCCCCGGATAATCCTCGACCACCGACACCGGCGTGACGCCGAGCATGTCGGTCTGCTGGATCAACGACAGCAAGGTCATGATCGACGTGGTTTCAACAATACTGCTGGGAATGTCGACCCGCGCATTGTGAAACACCTGATTGATGATCGCGCGCATCGGGCTCGGTTGCTGTTGCAACACCCACGTCATGTTCTGCAATTCCGCCCAGCTCAGGTTTTTCTCCCGCGCCAATGGATTCTGCGCACCGGCAATCACGCACAGCTCCTCTTCACCCAAGCTGTCGAACAGCAATTCTTCGGCCCGCGCACCCGCCGGAATCCGCCCCAGCACAATGTCGAGCTGATCCTGCAACAGTGCCTGCACCAGTACATCACTGGTGTCGACCTGAATGCTCATCGACAACCGAGGATGGCTTTTCTTCAAGGTGGCGATGGTGCGGGTCAGCAACCCCGAGGCCAGCGCCGGAATCGCCCCGACGGCGACTCGCCCGAGGTTGCCGGATTCCAGGGCGACCAGTTCTTCACGCATACCGCTGAGTTCGGCAAACACCATGCGCGCGTAGTAGATGACGGTCTCCCCGAACGGGGTAGAGCGCATGCCCCGAGGCAGACGTTCGAAGAGTTCGACGCCGAGCAAGTCCTCGGCCTCGTGCAACATCTTGGTCGCTGCCGGTTGGGTCATGCCGATGTGGTCGGCGGCGCGGCGCAGCGAGCCTAATTCCTGCAACGCCAGCATCAGCCGCAATTGGCGCAGACGCAGTCGACTGTGGATCACATTGGCATCAGGAATTCGGGTCATGGGCCGCGCTCGCGAAAAAGACTGCGGCAAGCCTGACAACAAATGTCAGGCGTTGCCAGCATTGCCGTGTCACAGCACCGATTTGGTCTTGGCGACGTGGGGTTTGCGCAGGCCCATCAGGCTGCCCAGCGCCTTGGAAATCAGCGGCCAGAACAGCATCAGCAGCGCCGCCGTGGTCAGGCTGCCCACCAGCGGGTTGGACCAGAAAATCCCCAAGTGGCCGTCAGAAAACAGCATCGATTGACGGAACGCATCCTCAGCCTTGTCACCCAGCACTGCCGCCAACACCAGCGGCGCAATCGGGTAACCGAGTTTCTTGAACAGGTACCCCAGCGCGCCGAAGCCCAGCATCAGCACCACGTCGAAGAACGAGTTGTGCACCGAGTAGGCACCGATGGCGCAGACCATGATGATGATCGGCGCAATGATCGAGAACGGAATGCGCAGGATCGAAGCGAACAGCGGCACGGTGGCCAGCACCACGATCAGGCTCACCACGTTGCCCAGGTACATGCTCGCAATCAGGCCCCAGACAAAATCGTGCTGCTCGACGAACAACGTCGGGCCAGGGTGCAAGCCCCAGATCATCAAGCCACCGAGCATCACCGCTGCCGTAGCGGAACCGGGAATGCCCAAGGTCAGCATCGGCAGCAGTGCGCTGGTGCCGGCGGCGTGGTCAGCGGTTTCCGGGGCGATCACGCCTTCGAGTTCACCCTTGCCGAAGTTCTCGCGATTCTTCGAGAAGCGCCGCGCCAGGCTGTAGCTCATGAACGAAGCCGCCGTCGGGCCGCCGGGCGTGATGCCCATCCAGCAACCGACCAGCGTGCTGCGCAGAATGGTCCACCAGTAACGCGGCAACTTGGCCCAGGTACGCAGAATTACCATTGGTGTAATGCGCGCATGCTCGCCGCGAAACACCAGGCCTTCCTCGACCGTGCAAAGGATTTCACCGATGCCGAACAGGCCGATCACCGCCACTTCGAAGCTGATGCCCGTCATCAGGATCGGCTGGTCGAAGGTCAGGCGCAGGTTGCCCGATACGGTGTCCATGCCGACCGCCGCCATGGCGAAACCGATCATCATCGCCACCACGGTTTTCAGCGGCGGGTTCTTGCTCATGCCGATGAAGGTGCAGAACGCCAACAGGTACACCGCGAAGAACTCCGGTGAACTGAACGACATGGCGAATGCGGCGATCTTGGTCGACAGGAACGTCAGCAACAACACCCCGGCCAGCGCACCGATCAGTGCCGAACTGAAGGCGGCGGTGAGGGCTTCGGCGGCGCGACCTTCGCGGGCCATCGGGTAGCCGTCGAAGGTCGTCGCCACCGATGAGGGCTCACCGGGGATGTTGAACAGGATCGAGGTGATCGAACCGCCGAACAGCGCGCCCCAATACATGCACGACAGCAGAATGATTGCCGATACCGGCGACATGGTGAACGTCAGCGGCAGCAACAACGCCACGCCATTGGGGGCACCGAGGCCGGGCAATACGCCGACCAGAATGCCCAGCAGCACGCCGATCACCATCAGGCCGATGTGGCCCGGGGTCAGGATCAGGTTCATGCCTTGCAGCAGGGAATCGAACTCGCTCATTTGAAATTTCTCCCGGCCAGGGCAATCCAGTCGCCCATCGGGCCGGCATCCAGCGGGACCTTGAACCACAGCGCGAAAATCAGGTAGCTGGCCAGCACCGCGCCGAGGGACACGCTGCCGATCATCAGTTTGCCGTAAGGCTTGGCGCGGACCTTGTCACGCCACATGAACCAGGCGATGAAGCAGGCTGACGCCACGTAGATGCCGGTGAACGGCATGGCGCCCACGAACAGCGCAATCGGGATGAACACCGACAACACTTGCTTGAACGCACTGCGGCTGACGAATGCAATGCTCAGGGCGTGCCAGCGCACCAGGGTCAACACGCCGTTGGCCACGCTTGCGGCGCTGAGCATCAGGCCGATGTAGAAGGGGAAGTAACCCGGCTCGGGGCCGGAATCGCCCCAGCCGATACCTTGTTCGACACTGTCGAACATCACCACCACGCCGATCAGCGCGGTGAAGACGGTCAGGCCGAGTTCGACCCAGCGGGTACCGACCAGTGCCGGTGAATCCGAAGAATGGGACATGAAGACACCTCCAGAGGTGACGGCCGTGCGCAGGCGGACGGCCGTCGGCAACTCAGTTTTTCAGCCAGCCGGCTTCTTTGAACACCGGGGTGACGCGGGCGGTGTCTTTCTCAATGTAGGCGGTCAGCGGCTCGCCTTCGAGGAAGGTGGGCACCAGTGCGTTCTGTTTGACGTAGGCCTTGAACTCCGGGGTTTCGGTGACTTTGCGCATCAGCTCGACATAGAACGCCCGCTGTTCGGCGGTGACTTCGCCGGGCATGAACACGGTACGCGGGAAGCGGTACTGATCGATGCCAAGGCCCTGCTCGTGACAGGTCGGCACGTCGGCCCAGGATTTGTCGCCGGCGACTTTCTCGGTGTAGCTCATGCGTTCTTTACTGAACACGCACAGCGGCTCGACCTGATCACCGCGCCATTGGCTGATGCTTTCGCTGGGGTTGTTGACGTTGGCGGCGATGTGTTTGCCGGCCAGTTGGGTCGCGGCTTCGCTGCCGCTCTTGAACGGGATGTACACCAGTTTGCTGTTTGTGGTCTGGTTCAACAGCAAGGTGAGGGTCTGGTCCACGTCCTTGGACTGGCTGCCGCCCATGCGCAGGTTCGACGGGTCAGCCTTGACCGCTTCGTAGAAGCCCTTGGCGTCCTTCCACGGTGCGTCTTTGTAGCTCCAGAGAATGAAATCGTCCTCGGCCACGGCGGCGATGGGGGTCAGTTCCTGCCATTGGTAGCCGAGCTTGGACACCAGCGGCAAGAGGTAGATGTTGTTGGTGCCGATCACCAGTTTTTCCGGATCGCCCTTGTTCATTTTCAGGTCGAGGAAAGCTTCGGCGCCATTGCCGCCGCCCTTGTTGAGGACGATGGTATTCACGTCGAGCAGCTTGTGGGTGGTGATGATCGACTGGATCAAACGGCCGAGCTGGTCGGTGCCGCCACCGGGACCGCCAGCGACGACGATTTCGACGTTCTTGTCCGGTTGCCAGGCGGCATGAGCGAGAGCGGGAAGGGCGCCGGCGGCGATCAGCGTGCAGCCAAGAAACAGACGGGATGTGCGACGGACGAATGCATTTCGCATGGAAGGGCCTCGTTTTTGTAGTTGTTATGAGTGACTTGTCTGAGCGGTAAAGCTGCAAGCCTGGCCCGAGTGTGGGAAGCCGCAGGCGTCGCGTCTAGTCAAAACAATACATACACCGATAGCCTGGGGTTATAGCTCGGCACGGGAAAAATCGTGATGATCGCCGCAGGCCTTGCGCCAGAGCAGTTTGAGTGGAAAGTGTGTGCAGGCCTTATTCATTGAAAGCCCCCTGAAAGCAGGGCATGACATAACCCGAGGCTATCGCCTTATTTCAAGTTTTGATTAGACGGTTATCAGTGAGCCTTCGATAGTGCTCACCAATGCCGTGAAAACGCGGCAAAACGGGAACCCTGTAGGAGCCGGCTTGCCGGCGATGGCGAAATGTCAGGCGCCATCAATATCAATTGATGCACCTCCATCACTGTAGGAGCCGGCTTGCTGGCGATAGCGGTGTATCAGTCAACATTGATAGCGCCTGACCCACCGCAATCGCCAGCAAGCCGGCTCCTACAAGGTCGGTGTTTGCAACTTCACAAAAATAATAAATTCGAGGTACGCACCATGGCTCGTTCCAGTGCTTCCCTGCAATTGCCCGGCGCAGTTGCCCAACCCGCCGCAGGGGCCACACCGCTGACCGGCACCACCAAGGCCAGCAATGTGCGCTGGCGGATCTTCGCGATCATCTTCGCGCTGACCATGGTCAACCTCATCGACCGGGTGTCGCTGTCCATTGCGATGCCGACCATCGCCCATGAGTTTTCCCTGTCGCCGAGCATGCAAGGCCTGATCCTCAGCAGCTTCTTCTGGGCCTATGCGCTGTTGCAGATTCCCGGTGGCTGGATGATCGACCGCTTCGGCCCGCACCGGGTCATCAGTTGGTCCACCGGGTTGTGGGGGACGTTTCAAGTGTTGGCGGCATTTGCCACGGGCGGCTTGTCATTGTTGTTCGCCCGCGTTGCACTCGGTGCTGCCGAGGCTCCCTTGTTCCCGTCGGGCGGCAAATTGATTTCGTTGTGGCTGGCGCCAAGCGAGCGCAGTCGCGGCGCGGTGCTGATGGACAGCGGCAGCCCGTTGGGCGTGGCGCTCGGCGGGTTGATCATCGCCTATCTGATCGCGTCGCTGGACTCATGGCGCCTGGCGTTCGTGATCGCCGGTATCGCGACGCTGGTACTGGCGTGGCTGGCGCGGCGATATCTGCGCGATGACCCGGCCAGTCACCCGCAAGTGAATGCCGAAGAACTCGAGAAGATCAACGCCGGGCGCGCCACGCCGGCAGCCGAGGCGGCGCGAGTGCCGGTCAAGGGCCTGGGCATCGCGGCGCGTTCCCTGAGCGGTTTGCTGATCGGCCGCGCCAGTTGGGCGATGGTGTATTTCGGCTTGCTGACCTGGGGCCCGAGTTATCTGGCGCAGGCTCGCGGCTTCGATATCAAGGGCATTGGCGCGGCGACCTTCGTGATTTTTGTCTGCGGTGCGCTCGGCTCGTTGACCGGTGGTTTCCTCTGCGACGGGCTGATCCGCAAAGGTGTCAGTCGCGGTGTGGCGGTCAAGAGCCTGCTGGCGTTTTCCGGCCTGGTGGCCCTCGGCGCGTTTCTGTTATTGCCGACCCTGACTAACCCTTTTGCCGCCGTGGCGTTGTTGGCCATGACTGCGTTTTTCCTGATGTGGGGCAGCCTCTACTGGAGCTTCCCGGCATTGCTGGCGGCGCCGGCGCGGGTCGGCCTGATCGGCGGCGTGATGAACATGGCCGGCAGCACGGGCGGGATTGCGGTGCCGATCCTGGTCGGCGTGATCCTGCAAATGGCCGGTGGATTCGCGCCGGTGCTGGGTTTCTTTGCGGCGTGTTCGGCGGTCTTCGTT
Source organism: Pseudomonas sp. PDM01 (assembly GCF_014852325.1). NCBI lineage: Bacteria > Pseudomonadati > Pseudomonadota > Gammaproteobacteria > Pseudomonadales > Pseudomonadaceae > Pseudomonas > Pseudomonas sp. PDM01. Next base: position 92,821 of record NZ_JACVBK010000005.1, on the reverse strand, counting down.
TTCGCCACGCTGTTCATCAGCCTCGACGAGGTGCGCCATGACTGAGTTGTATACGGGGCCGATCATCGACGCCCATCACCACTTCTGGGACCCGACGATCAATCACCATCCGTGGCTCGCGCCTGAAGCCAGGATCCCGTTTCGCTACGGTGACTACAGCGCGATCAAGCGGCGCTATTTTCCCGACGATTACTTCGCCGATGCCGGGCCGCATAACGTCGTGCAAACGGTGTACATCGAGACCGAATGGGACCCGCAAGACCCGATTGGCGAAACCCGATTCATTGAAGGTTTGGCGGCGCGTTATGGCGTACCGAATGCAATCGTCGCGCAGGCCTGGCTCGATCATCCGGACGCCATCGCGGTGCTCACCGAGCAGGCGAGTTTCAAGTGCGTACGCAGCGTGCGCCACAAACCCGGTGGCCCGACTTCGACGGCGCAGGTGGGCCATCTGCGCAGCCTGATGAGCGATGAACACTGGCGCCGCAGTTACGCCGCGCTGCAAGGGCTGGGGCTGCATTTCGATTTGCAGACACCCTGGTGGAACCTCTACGAAGCCGAACGGCTGGCCCGGGACTTTCCCGGCACCACGCTGATTCTCAACCACGCCGGGTTGCCCAATGACCGCAGCGCCGAAGGCCTGGCGGGATGGCGTCTGGCGATGGCACGACTGGCCGAGTGGCCGAACGTGCAGGTGAAGGTTTCCGGCCTGGGCCTGAAAGGGCAGGCATGGCGCGCCAAAGACAATGCCTGGATCGTGCGCGAAGTGATCGCCATGTTCGGCACCGAGCGAGTGATGTTCGCCAGCAACTTTCCGGTGGACAGCCTGTGCGGCTCGTTCGACGACATCTACAGCGGTTTCAAATCCATCGTTGCTGACCTGCCATGGGCGGATCAGGAGCGCCTGTTCTACAGCAACGCGCAGCGGGTTTATCGCTGCGAGCCTAGCGCCATTGACCGTACATGGCCCGAACCCTTGAGGAGTGAAGCATGAGCAAGACAACCATCGCCATGGTCCTGGGCGACCCGGCGGGCATCGGCCCGGAACTGATCGCACGCCTGCTCGCCGAGCCTCAGGTTCGCAGCCAGGCCAACGTGATCCTGATCGCCGACGAAGCGGAAATGCGCCGCGGCATGCGCATCGCCGGGGTGGAATTTCCATACCGTCGCGTCGAGTCGCTGGATCAGCTGTCATTTGTCGATGACACGCCGTTGTTCTATGACTTTCGCGGCGACACCATTGGTGAATTCCCGCGCAGTGAAGCCAGCGTCATTGGTGGCCGCTACAGCCTCGACACTCTGGAAGAAGCCCTGCGTCTCACCGAGGCTGGCACCACGGGTGCGGTGCTGTTCGGGCCGCTGAACAAGACCTCGCTGCACATGGCCGGCATGGCCCACAACGACGAGTTGCACTGGTTCGCCGAGCTGCTGGATTTCCACGGGCCGTTCTGCGAATTCAACGTGCTCGACAACCTCTGGACGTCACGGGTGACCTCGCATGTAGCGCTGTCGGAGGTGCCGGGCATGCTGACGCAAGCGCGGGTGGTGGAAGCGATCCAGCTGATCGACACCGCGCTCAAACGCAACGGCCTTGCGAAACCGCGCATCGGCGTGTGCGGCCTGAATCCGCACAACGGCGACAACGGCTCGTTCGGTCGAGAAGAACTGGACATCATCGGCCCGGCCGTACGTTCGGCGCAGGCGTTGGGGATTGCGGCCGAAGGTCCGTATCCGGGCGACACGATTTTCCTCAAGGTGCAGGGCGATGCGAGCGCCTTTGACGCGGTGGTGACGATGTACCACGACCAGGGACAGATCGCGATCAAGTTGATGGGCTTCTCCCGTGGGGTGACAGTGCAGGGCGGCTTGCCGATCCCCATCACCACACCGGCCCATGGCACCGCGTTTGATATCGCGGGGCAGGGCAAAGCCAACCCCGGCGCGATCCGCCAGGCGTTCGAAATCGCCTGCCGCATGGGCACCAACCACTACTGACCCCCCCACCAAACCCCTGACACACCGCAAGTCCCTGTAGGAGCCGGCTTGCCGGCGATGAGGGCCTGACAGACACACATAAGGTGACTGTCAGACCGCTATCGCCGGCAAGCCGGCTCCTACAGTGGATGGTGGTGTTGCCAGTATTTGTGAACCATGCAAAACCCTGTAGGAGCTGGCTTGCCAGCGATGAGGGCCTGACAGACGCCGATGATGTGCCTGTCAGGCCGCAATCGCCAGCAAGCCGGCTCCTACAGTAATGCGTGGTGCTGCCAGGTTGTTCAATCAACGCAAAACCCCATGTGGGAGCGAGCCTGCTCGCGATAGCGCTCTATCAGTCACTGCAATGTGCCTGTCAGATCGCCTTCGCGAGCAGGCTCGCTCCCACAGTTGTTTTAGGGGGCGCCTGATAACTCGATCTAGGCAATAACCGCACTTACCTATCACTCCAGGTTATCGATGGATGTGCATAAGTGATTATCCGCCGCCCTGTGCGCTGGCTAAAGTCGCTCCATCGAATGACCAGAGCCGGCCACCCGAGCTGCCTCGATCGCACGATTCAACAACTACAAAAAGCCCGCCTTGTCACTTCCGCAAGGCATATACCGGCAGCAAAGGAACCTTCACATGACTCGTCCAGATTTCGCCCTGGCTCTGTCCAGTGCCATCTCCAAAAGCCGGCTGCGTCTGCTGCCGTTTCTGATCCTGATGTACATCCTCGCCTTCATCGATCGCTCCAACGTCGGCTTCGCCAAAGCCGCGTTGCAGGCCGACACCGGTTTGGGCGATGCCGCGTTCGCGTTCGGCGCGAGCATCTTCTTCATCGGCTACGCGTTCTTCGAAGTGCCGAGCAACTACATGCTGCACCGCCTCGGCGCGAAGGTCTGGCTGTGCCGGATCATGGTCACCTGGGGCCTGGTCTCGGCGGCAATGATGTTCGCCCACAACGCCGAAACCTTTTACGTCCTGCGCTTCCTGCTGGGGGTTGCCGAAGCCGGCTTCTTCCCGGGGATCATCCTTTACCTCACCTACTGGTTCCCGGCGCAAAGCCGTGGCCAGGCGCTCGGTCTGTTCTACTTCGGCTTGCCCCTGGCGCTGGTGCTGGGCAGCCCGCTGTCGGGCTGGTTGCTGGACTTCCACGGCGTGTTCGGCCTGACCAACTGGCAATGGTTGTTCGTCGTCGAAGGGTTGATGGCGTCGGTGGTCGGCATCGCTGCGTACTTCTATCTGGTCAACCGCCCGGCCGATGCCACGTGGTTGAGCGTCGATGAAAAGCAGGCGCTGCAAACCGCGCTCAGCGAAGAAGACGCGAAGAAAAAAGACAGCAGCCCCCATGGTTTTCTCAGTGCGCTGCGCAACCCTAGGGTGCTGCAGTTCTGCCTGGCGTATTTCACCATTCAGATGAGCGTGTACGGCGTGGTGTTTTACCTGCCGACGCGCATCGCCGGGCTGCTCGACGGCCACGTCGGCCTCAACGTCGGCCTGATCACCGCGATACCGTGGATCTGCGCCCTGGTCGTGACCCGTCTCGTCACTCGCTACGCCGACCGCACCGGGCAACATCGTCGCCTCGCCGTGTGCATGCTGACCATGGCCGCCCTCGGCATCGCCGCCTCGGCGCTGGGCACCAGCATGGTTCCGGTGGTCATCGCCTTCTGCTTCGCCGCTGCCGGTTTCGTCTCGGTGCAGCCACTGTTCTGGACCATTCCCACCAGCTACCTCAGCGGTGCCGCCGCAGCCGGCGGGATTGCCCTGATCAACTCCATCGGCAACCTCGGCGGCTTCGTCGCGCCGAACCTGAAAACCGTGATGGAAACCAGCTTCGCCGACCCCCGCGCCGGCATGTTCGCCCTGGCCCTGGTCGGCATTGTCGGCGCCGTCCTGTTGTCCCGACTTCGCAGCACCCACACCCCTAAATCCCCCTCGCAGCTCACACCGGCTCAGGTTGGCTGATCACTACCCAAGCGTTAGCAAGGAATTGAATTCATGAAAATCAAAGCAATCCGTACCCGCGTTTTCGAGTGGAAAGGCAAAGTCGTCCCACCACAAGCGCACTTCTGCACCAACGCCAGCGACATCCTGTTCGAACGTGGCGACGCCATGGGTTCGTTCCGTTTCCACGGCTGGCTGGTGGTGGAAGTCGAGACCGACACCGGTCTCGTCGGCATCGGTAACTGCGCCCTGGCGCCGCGTGTGGCCAAGGAAATCATCGACACCTACCTGGCGCCGATTGCGATTGGCGAAGACCCGTTCGACAACGAATACATCTGGCAGAAGATGTACCGCCAGAGCCACGCCTGGGGCCGTAAAGGCATCGGCATGGCGGCGATCTCGGCGATCGACATCGCGATCTGGGACATCATGGGCAAAGCGGTCAACAAACCGGTGTTCAAGTTGCTCGGTGGTCGCACCAAGGAAAAGATCTGGACCTACGCCTCCAAGCTCTACGCCAACGACAACCTCGACCTGTTCCTCGAAGAAGCCCAGGGCTATCTGAACCAGGGTTTCACCGCGCTGAAAATGCGCTTCGGCTACGGCCCGAAAGATGGCCCGGCGGGCATGCGCAAAAATATCGAACAAGTGCGCGCACTGCGTGAACTCGCCGGCCCGGACATCGACATCATGCTCGAATGTTACATGGGCTGGACCCTGGAATACGCACGGCGCATGTTGCCGAAACTCGCCGAATTCGAACCGCGCTGGCTCGAAGAACCGGTGATCGCCGACGACATCGAGGGCTACATCGAGCTGAAAAAAATGGGGATCATGCCGATCTCCGGCGGCGAACACGAATTCACCTCCTACGGTTTCAAAGACCTGCTGGAGCGCCGCGCCGTCGACGTTATCCAGTACGACACCAACCGTGTGGGCGGCATCACCGCTGCGCGCAAGATCAACGCCATGGCCGAAGCCTGGTCGGTGCCGGTTATTCCGCACGCGGGGCAGATGCACAACTATCACCTGACCATGTCCACCACCGCCTCACCGATGGCCGAGTTCTTCCCGGTCTTCGATGTCGAGGTCGGCAACGAACTCTTCTACTACGTGTTCAAGGGCGAGCCGCAACCGGTCAACGGCTACATCCAGCTCGACGACAACAAGCCGGGCCTGGGCCTGGAAATCTCCGATGAATACCTGAGCGACTTCAACATCATCGAGTGACCTTGAGGCGCCGCTCGTGAGCGGCGCCATTCACGACTTTCTGGAGGGCCGACATGCGCCTGATTCAATTTGAAAACACTGCCGGTGAGCGTCAGGTCGGCGTCGTCGAAGGTTCGCAGGTCCAGGTGCTCAAAGGCACCCGTAGCACCCGTGAACTGGCTCTCGCGGCGATCCGCGCCCAACGCAGCCTGCAAGAAGAAGTGGCCCAACGCGGCACTGAGCCTGGCCCGGATTACGCGCAACTGTTGCAGCAGGGCAACGTCCTGCCGCCGCTGGATCACGAAGACCCGGCGCACTGCCTTATCAGCGGCACCGGCCTGACGCACCTCGGCAGCGCCTCGGCGCGGGACAAAATGCACCAGCAGGATGGCGCCGTTGAAGCCGGCATGACCGACACCATGCGCATTTTCAAGTGGGGCCTGGAAGGTGGCAAACCCGCAGCCGGACAGGTTGGCGCGCAGCCGGAATGGTTCTACAAAGGCGACGGCAGCATCGTCGTGCGCCCCGGCGCGGATTTCCCGGTGCCGCCGTTTGCCGAAGATGCCGGTGAAGAACCGGAGCTGACTGGCCTCTATGTGATTGGCGACGATGGTCAGCCGTATCGTGTCGGTTATGCCTTGGGCAACGAGTTCTCCGACCATGTCATGGAACGGCGCAATTACCTGTACCTCGCGCACTCGAAACTGCGTTTCTGTGCCTATGGTCCGGAGCTGCGTGTCGGTGAATTGCCCCGTCATCTGGCGGGCACCAGCCGCATCATCCGCAACGGCGAAACCCTCTGGGAAAAAGAGTTTCTCAGCGGCGAAGACAACATGTGCCACAGCCTCGCCAACCTCGAATTCCATCACTTCAAATACGCGCAGTTTTTGCGTCCGGGCGATGTCCACGTGCATTACTTCGGCACCGCGACGCTGTCGTTTGCCGACGGCGTGAAAACCCAGCCGGGTGATCGCTTCCAGATCAGCCTCGACGCGTTTGGCGCACCGTTGGAAAACGGCATCGGCGAAAGCGCCCAGCCGTTGGCCATTGGCCACGTGCGTTCGCTCTAAAACTGGCGGAACGCTTGATCCCTGTAGGAGCCGGCTTGCTGGCGATAGCGATTTGTCAGGCGAAATTTATGTTGGCTGACCCTACGCCATCGCCAGCAAGCCGGCTCCTACAGGTCCGTGCTAATTGATCAGGAATTACCTCATGACCACGTTACTTGGACACAACTACATCGGCGGACAGCGCAGCGCCAACGGCACGTTGCAACTGCAAAGCCTCGACGCCACAACCGGCGAGCCGCTGCCCGGCACCTTCTTCCAGGCGACTGAAGCCGAAGTGGATGCCGCCGCCAAAGCCGCCGCTGCGGCGTACCCGATCTACCGCAACCTGAGCGCGGAAAAACGCGCGGCGTTCCTCGATGCCATCGCCGATGAAATCGATGCGCTGGGCGATGACTTCGTCGCCACGGTCTGCCGGGAAACGGCACTGCCGGCCGGGCGTATCCAGGGCGAGCGCGGGCGCACCAGCGGCCAGATGCGTCTGTTCGCCAAGGTCCTGCGGCGCGGTGATTTCTACGGCGCGCGGATCGATCGGGCCTTGCCGGATCGTCAGCCGTTGCCACGCCCGGATCTGCGCCAGTACCGCATCGCCATCGGTCCGGTGGCGGTGTTTGGCGCCAGCAACTTTCCGCTCGCTTTTTCCACGGCGGGTGGCGATACCGCTTCGGCACTGGCCGCCGGTTGCCCGGTGGTATTCAAGGCGCACAGCGGACACATGGCAACCGCCGAACGGGTCGCGGACGCCATCATCCGCGCCGCCGAACGCACGGGCATGCCGGCCGGTGTGTTCAACATGATTTATGGCGGTGGCGTTGGTGAGTGGCTGGTCAAGCACCCGGCTATTCAGGCCGTGGGCTTCACCGGTTCGCTCAAGGGTGGCAATGCCCTGAGCCACATGGCCGCGACCCGGCCGCAACCGATCCCGGTGTTTGCCGAAATGTCGAGCATCAACCCGGTGTTCCTGTTGCCCGAAGCCCTCGCCGTGCGGGGCGAGCAGATCGCGGCGCAACTGGCCGGTTCGGTGACCTTGGGCTGCGGGCAGTTCTGCACCAATCCGGGTTTGGTCATCGGTTTGCGTTCGCCACAGTTCAGCGCTTTCCTTCAACAGTTCTGCGCCAACATGAACGAGCAGCCGGCACAAACCATGCTCAATGCCGGCGCGCTGGTCAGCTACAGCCAAGGCCTTGGGGAATTGCACGAACATCCGGGGCTGACGCACCTGGCGGGCAAACCGCAGCAGGGCAATCAGGCGCAACCGCAGGTGTTCAAGGCCGATGTCAGCCTGCTGCTCAAGGGTGATGAGTTGCTTCAGGAGGAAGTGTTCGGGCCGACCACCATCGTCATCGAAGTCGAAGATCGGGCGCAGCTCGCGGCGGCGCTGCACGGCCTGCGCGGGCAATTGACGGCGACGCTGATCGGCGAGGCCGAAGAGCTGCTGGAATACCGCTGGCTGGCGCAATTGCTACAGGAAAAAGTCGGGCGGATCTTGCTCAACGGCTATCCGACCGGGGTCGAAGTCTGCGAGGCGATGGTGCATGGCGGGCCGTATCCGGCCACGTCGGACTCTCGCGGGACGTCGGTGGGGACGCTGGCGATTGATCGATTCCTGCGGCCGGTGTGCTTCCAGAATTACCCGGATGCGTTGTTGCCCGAGGCGTTGCAGAACGCGAATCCGCTGGGGATTCGGCGGTTGGTGGATGGCGAAGAGAGTCAGTCACCTTTGTAGTGCCTGAGCGATTGCTTTCGCGGGCAAGCCTCGCTCCTACAGGTTTTGTGCAGGACCTGTAGGAGCGAGGCTTGCCCGCGAAGGCGTCATCAGCAGCACCACAACTCTATTTGGCGGTCACCTCGGCGACCTTCATCACCGAAGGCTTCAACACCAACCACAACGCCGCCGCAATCAACACCCCGCCATACACATGCGCCATCGACAACGGCTCATCCAGCAGCAACGCCCCCCACAACACCCCGAACGGCGGAATCAGGAACGTCGTTGTCATCGATTTCAAAGGCCCGATCGAGCTGAGCAGGCGGAAGTAAATAATGTACGCAAACGCCGTGCACCCCAGCCCCAATCCCAGCAACGACAGCCACACGCTCCAGCCGCCCCAGCTCGCCGGTGGCTGGCTGATCACGCTGTAGCCGAACAACGGCAACAGGAACAAGGTCGCCCCGAGCATGCTGCCCAGTGCCGAAAGACGACTGTCGAGCCCGCCGGCCTGATCGAGCCAGCGGCGGGCGAGGAACCCGGCAAAACCGTAACAGGTGGTGGCGAGCAGGCAGGCGAGGGCGCCCATCAGCAGTTGCAGGTCGAAGGCCACCGGGCCGGCACGGGTCAGCACGCCAACACCGAACAAACCGAGAAACACCCCGCCGAGCTTGGCGGCAGTGAGCCGCTCACTGAAGAACAGGCCGCCGATCAACACGCCCATCAGTGGCGTGGTGGCGTTGAAGATTGCCGAGTAGCCGGCGGGCAGCACCTGGGCTGCCACTGAATAGAGGGTCGCCGGAATCCCGGAGTTGATCACCCCGAGCAGCATCACGGTTTTGAGCTTGCCCTTGAAATCCCAGCTGATGCGCATCAGCCCGACAATCACCAGCAACCCGACCGCCGCAATCGACACGCGGAAAAACGCCGTGGGGATGCTGCCAATCACTGGGGCGATGATGCGCATGAACAGGAAACTCGCGCCCCAAATGGCCGCCAGCGACAGTAAACGAACGATATCGACAGGGCTCACGGTGCACTCCTTCCTTGATGGGGACGAGAGTGTTGCCGAGAGCCTTGCCTATGGCAACCGAAAAACCGGCATCAAATTATGAAACGTGTCACCAGACCGTTGAGGTCGATTGCCAGCCGCGACAGTTCCTGACTGGCGGCTGAAGTCTGGGTGGCGCCGGCGGCGGTCTGGGTCGAGAGATCGCGAATGGTCACCAGGTTCTGATCGACTTCCCGGGCCACCAGCGCTTGCTGTTCGGCGGCGCTGGCGATGACCAGGTTGCGTTCGTTGATCTGCGAGATCGATGCGGTGATTTTTTCCAGCGCGCTGCCGGCACTGTTGGCCCGGCGCAAGGTCTGGCTGGCGTGTTCGGCACTGCTTTGCAGCGCGCTGACCGTGGCCCCGGTGCCGTGCTGGATGTTGTTGATCATCAGCTCGATTTCTTCGGTGGAGTTCTGGGTGCGTTGCGCCAGCGAGCGCACTTCATCGGCCACCACGGCAAACCCGCGCCCGGCTTCACCGGCGCGTGCGGCTTCGATGGCCGCATTGAGCGCCAACAGGTTGGTCTGCCCGGCGATGCCGCGAATCACTTCCAGCACTTTGCTGATGTCCTGCGCCTGAACCGCCAGGCCCTCGGCCCGTTCCGAGGCGCCAAGCACTTCGCTGACCAGCCCCTGAATCGCGGTGATGGTTTCAGTGACCTGCACGTGGCCGTGCTTGCTGTCCTCGTTCGACGCCTGGGAGGCCTCGGCGCTGGACACGGCATTCGCGGCGACCTCGTCCACCGCAGTGCTCATCTCGGTGACGGCGGTGGCGGCCATCTCGATCTGGTCGTTCTGCTGCTGCAGGCCGCGAGTGCTTTCCTCCATCACCGAACTCATCTCCTCGGCTGCCGACGCCAGCTGGCGCGCCGAGTCGCTGATGCCGCGAATGGTCGTGCGCAGGTTGCCTTGCATATCGGCGAGGGCATTGAGCAATTGCGCGGCTTCGTCCTTGCCGTGGCTGGCAATCTGTCCGCTGAGGTCGCCCGCGGCAATCCGGCGTGCGACCTGCAGCGCCTGATTGATCGGCGTGGTGATGCTGCGCGTCAGCAACCAGGCCAACAGCAGCGTGGCAAGCAGTGCAATCACGATGATCGTGCCGACGATCCATTGCGCGCGCTGGTACATCAACGCGGCGGCGTCCGCAGCGGTATCGGCGCCTTGCTGATTGAAACTGATCATCGATTCCAGGGATTTATCCAGCACGATGCCCTGCGGGGCCAGTTCACTGTTGAGGCGAGCGTAGGCCTGCTCATCCTGGCCGGCATCGATCTGCGCGAGGATCTGATCGAGGATGGCCAGGTACTTCGCAACGGCGGCATTCAGGCTGTCGAGCATGGCCCGTTCCTGGTCGCTGGACAGCAGCGTCTTGTGGTCGTTGAGGCGCTTTTGCAATTCCTGGCGTTGCGCGTTGAGAATGCCTTTGCTCCTTTCCCGCACAGCGCTCTGGTTGTTGGCGATCAACCGCAACGATTCCAGGCGGATGGTGGCGATGTTGGACGCGCTGTCATGGATGCTCTCGATGCTCGGCATCCACGATTCCTCGATGACCGATGCACTTTCGCGCAGGGTCGCCATCTGACCCAGGCCGAACAGTCCGACCAGCACCAGCAGGCTGGCCAGCACAGCAAAACTCAAGCTCGCGCGCAAACCTATGCGCATGTTCCTTATAGGCATCTTATGTGCTCCTTGGGCATTTTGAGAGGTAGTCCTCGTGGACCGAGGATCTTGTTTTTAGGCGGGTGAACGTGGGGTGTATATCAAAGTGCCATTATCTTGGTAAGACCAGTTCGAGAGCACTTTTCAGGCGGGCAGGCTTTCAGGAAAAAGCAGAAAACCTGGCGGCTGACATTTGCCTGACCGTGGATTGGATCCGTACGCCTGATAATCAGAGGGTTGTAGATGAATCGATTAAGTGGATGGAGAGTGACTTTTGAGGTCGTTTACTGACCGAACGGTCGATTAAAAAAAGTCTGAAAAAACTGCGCCCATGAGCGATTCATTCGTTTTCGGACCGAAATTAGGCTTCTCCTGCACCCGGTTCACTGGCTAAGCTCAGGCCTTCCGAATTCCCGTAGAGGTCTCACCATGCCGCAGCAATGGCCAGCCGCCGACATCGCCCGAATGATCCTCGATGGCTTTGACGATTACCGCGAGCATTTCCGGCAGATCACCGACGGCGCCCGGGCGCGTTTCGAGCAAGCCCAATGGCAGGAAACGCAAATCGCCTCGGCGGCGCGGATCAACCTCTACGAAGATAAAGTCAGCGAAACGGTGGACCGGCTGCGCATCGCGTTCGACGCCGACACGCTGGATGTCAGCTGCTGGCCACTGGTCAAAAGCGCCTACATCAGCCTGATCGACCTGCGCTTCGACGATGAACTGTCCGAGACCTGGTACAACTCGATCTTCTGCGGGCTGTTCAGCCACGACCTGATCAGCGATGGCTGCATGTTCATCCACACCACCCGGCCAAGCCTGCGCCGGGCGCGCGCCGCGCAAACCCGCACCTACAAACCTCAGGGGCAGTTGTCAGGCATGTTGGCGAGCATTTTTGCCGACTACCGTTTCAGCGAGGATTACGCCGACCTCGCGGGCGATCTGCGTCGCCTCGAAGCACAGCTGCGCGAGAACCTGCCGGACTGGGTGTGCAAGGATCCCGAGCTGAGCGTCGAGCTGTTTTCCTCGGTGTTGTACCGCAACAAGGGCGCTTACCTGGTGGGGCGCATCTACACCACCGATGAGCAATGGCCGCTGGCGATTCCGCTGCTGCACCTTGAGGGCCGTGGCATCCAGATCGATGCGTTGATCACCGACGAAGCCGACGTGTCGATCATCTTCTCGTTCACCCGTTCCTACTTCATGGTCGATGTGCCGGTGCCGGCGGAGTTCATCGGTTTCCTGCGGCGGATCTTGCCGGGCAAACACATCGCCGAGCTGTACACCTCGATCGGTTTCTACAAGCACGGCAAGTCGGAGTTCTACCGGGCGCTGATCAACCACCTGGCCAGCACCGACGACCAGTTCATCATGGCCCCCGGCGTGCGCGGCATGGTGATGAGCGTGTTCACGCTGCCGGGTTTCAACACCGTGTTCAAAATCATCAAGGACCGTTTCTCGCCGTCGAAAAACGTCGACCGCGCGACGGTGATCGAGAAGTACCGACTGGTGAAAAGCGTCGACCGCGTCGGGCGCATGGCCGATACCCAGGAATTCGCCGATTTCCGTTTTCCGTTGAGCAAGTTCGAGCCGGCGTGTCTGGAAGAATTGCTGGACGTGGCGGCGTCTACCGTGTCGGTGGAAGGCGACACCGTATTGATCCGCCACTGCTGGACCGAGCGGCGGATGACCCCGTTGAACCTGTACCTGGAAAACGCCAACGAGGCGCAGGTGCACGATGCGCTGGAAGATTACGGCCTGGCGATCAAGCAACTGGCGGCGGCGAACATTTTTCCCGGCGACATGCTGCTGAAAAACTTCGGCGTCACCCGTCACGGTCGTGTGGTGTTTTATGACTACGACGAGATCTGCTTCCTGACCGAAGCCAACTTCCGCCACATCCCGCAACCGCGCACGCCGGAAGACGAAATGGCGTCCGAGCCGTGGTATTCGATCGGGCCGCTGGACGTGTTCCCCGAGGAGTTCCCGCCGTTTCTGTTTGCCGATTCCGCGCAGCGGCGCTTGTTCGATCAGTTGCACGGCGAGTTGTACAACGCCGATTACTGGAAAAGCCTGCAAGAGGCGATTCGTGCGGGCAAGGTGATCGACGTGTTCCCGTATCGGCGCAAGGGCATGGATACCGAGTAGTTCTCTGCGATTGCTGTGCAATCGAATCGCGAGCAGGCTCGCTCCCACACTGGATCTACAGCGACCACAAAATCGGGGCGCCGCGGTCAATGTGGGAGCGAGCCTGCTCGCGATTCGGCCGCGCAGCGGCCGTAAAATCTGCGACAATCCGCCCCCTGCGCCACTAGACGACTTATTGCGTACCTGATGACTGACGAATCGCCTTCACTCGACAAACTGCTGAAAAACCTCGATCACGCCATGCTCGCCGACCGCCACCGGCTGCGTCGGCAGTTGCTTGAGCTGCGCAAAAAGCCTGACGAAGCCAAGCTGGCCCAGTGGGTGGCGCGCATGCAGGCGTCCTGTGATCAGGTGTTGGCGCGGCGCGCCAGCCTGCCGGTGATTCGTTACGACGACAGCCTGCCCATCGCCGCCAAGCGCGATGAAATCAAGGAAGCGCTGCTCAAGCATCAGGTGCTGATCATCGCCGGCGAAACCGGCTCGGGTAAAACCACCCAGTTGCCGAAGATCTGCCTGGAAATCGGTCGCGGCCAGCACGGTCTGATCGGCCACACCCAGCCGCGTCGAATTGCGGCGCGCAGCGTGGCGAGCCGGGTTGCCGAAGAATTGGCGACGCCATTGGGCGCGCTGGTCGGCTATCAGGTGCGGTTCGAGGATCAGAGCGATTCCAACACCCTGATCAAACTGATGACCGACGGTATCCTGCTGGCGGAAACCCAGAACGACCGCTACCTCGAACGCTACGACACGATCATCGTCGACGAAGCCCACGAACGCAGCCTCAACATCGACTTCCTGCTCGGTTACCTGAAAACCCTGCTGCCCCGTCGTCCGGACCTGAAAGTCATCATCACCTCGGCGACCATCGACCTGGAGCGTTTCTCCAAGCACTTCGACGATGCGCCCATCGTTGAGGTCTCCGGTCGCACCTTCCCGGTGGAAACCTGGTATCGCCCGCTGACCCTGGAACAGGATGAAGAGGGCAACCGCGTCGAGGATGACCTGACCGTGGATCAGGCGATCCTCGCCACCCTCGACGAAATCGCCGCGTTCGAACGCAGCGAGCGCAAGAGCCCCGGCGACGTGCTGGTGTTCCTGCCCGGCGAGCGCGAGATTCGCGACGCCGCCGACATGCTGCGCAAGGCGCAACTCAAGCACACCGAAATCCTGCCGTTGTACGCACGCTTGTCGCCGGCCGAACAGCAGCGGATTTTCCAGTCGCACCCGGGTCGTCGCGTGGTGCTGGCGACCAACGTCGCCGAAACGTCGCTGACCGTGCCGGGCATTCGTTACGTGATTGACAGCGGCACCGCGCGCATCAGCCGTTACAGCTATCGCGCCAAGGTCCAGCGCCTGCCCATCGAAGCAATTTCCCAGGCCAGCGCCAATCAGCGTAAAGGTCGATGCGGTCGGGTTGAGCCAGGCATTTGCGTACGGCTGTTCAGCGAAGAAGACTTCATCGGTCGCCCGGAATTTACCGACCCGGAAATCCTGCGGACCAACCTCGCGGCGGTGATTTTGCAGATGCTGCATCTGCGCCTCGGCGAGATCACCGATTTCCCGTTTATCGAGCCACCCGATGGCAAGGCCATCAGCGACGGTTTCAACCTGCTGCAAGAGTTGTCGGCGGTGGACCGCAACAGCCAGTTGACCCCGCTGGGGCGCCAATTGGCACGCCTGCCGGTGGACCCGCGCATGGGCCGCATGCTGCTGGAAGCGGCGAAACTCGGCAGCTTGCAGGAAGTGCTGATCGTCGCCAGCGCGATGTCGATTCAAGACCCGCGCGAGCGTCCGCCGGAACGTCAGCAAGCGGCGGATCAGGCGCATGCGCAATGGAAAGACGTGGACTCGGACTTCGCCGGGCTGGTCAATCTGTGGCGTGGTTTTGAAGAGCAACGCCAGGCGCTGACGGCCAGTCCGCTGCGTAACTGGTGCCGCAAGAATTTCCTCAACTACCTGCGGTTGCGCGAGTGGCGCGACTCGCACCGTCAGTTGAGTTTGATCTGCCGCGACATGCAGTTGAGCCTGAACAAAGAGCCGGCGGATTACCCAAAACTTCACAAAGCCGTGCTCTCGGGCCTGCTCAGCCAGATCGGGCAGAAAACCGATGAAGGCGATTACCTCGGTGCCCGGCAGCGGCGCTTCTGGATTCACCCGTCATCGGGCCTTGGTAAAAAGCGCCCGCAATGGCTGATGACCGCCGAACTGGTGGAAACCACCAAGCTCTACGCGCGCATGGTCGCCAAGATCGACGCCGACTGGATCGAGCCGCTCGCCGGGCACCTGATCAAGAAAAACCACTTCGAACCCCATTGGGAGAAGAAGCGCGGGCAGGTCGTGGCGTTCGAACAGATCACCTTGTTCGGGCTGATCGTGGTCGGTCGCCGGCCGGTGCATTACGGGCCGATCGATCCGGTAGTGTCCCGTGAGTTTTTCATTCGCGAAGGCCTGGTGCGCGGCGAGATTCAGTCCAAAGCCAAGTGCCTGACGGCCAACCAGCAACTGCTGGAACAGCTCGACGAGCTGGAAGCCAAGGCTCGCCGTCGCGACATTCTGGCCGACGAAGAAACCCTGTTCGCCTTCTACGATGCGCGACTGCCGGCGGAGATTCACCAGACCGCGACCTTCGACAGCTGGTACCGGATTAACAGCCAGAAAGATCCGCAACTGCTGATCATGCGCGAAGAGGACGTGTTGGCCCGCGAGGCCAGTGAAGTCACCGCGCTGCATTACCCGGACACCTTGCACATCGGCGATCTGGAACTGGCGCTCAGTTACCATTTCGAACCGAACCATCCGCGTGACGGCGTGACCCTGCGCGTGCCGGCGCCGCTGTTGCCGATGCTGCCGCCGGAACGTCTGGAGTGGCTGGTGCCCGGCGTGATCGAGGCCAAGTGCATTGCCTTGGTGCGCAACCTGCCCAAGGCGTTGCGCAAGAACTTCGTGCCGGTGCCGGACTTCGTCAAAGCCGCGTTGCAGCGCATGACCTTTGCTGAGGGTTCGTTGCCTCAGGCATTGGGTCGCGAGTTGTTGCGCATGACCGGTGCGCGGGTCAGCGATGAAGCGTGGGCCGAAGCGGCGCAGCAGGTCGAAAATCACCTGCGGATGAACCTGGAAATCGTCGATGGCCAGGGCAAGTTCCTCGGCGAAGGACGAGATCTGGCGGAACTCACCGCGCGATTCGCTGAAGCCAGCCAGGCGGCATTGGCCGTTCCGCAAACGGCGAAAAGCCAGCAACCGGTGGAGGCGAAAGTCTTCGCCGCCGTGGCGGAAAAGACCCAACAGAAGATCGCCGGGTTGTCGATGACGGTGTATCCGGCGCTGGTCGAAGAGGCCGGCACGGTCAAGGAAGGGCGGTTCTCGACACCGGCCGAAGCCGAGTTCCAGCATCGCCGCGCGTTGCAGCGCCTGCTGATGCAACAACTGGCGGAACCGGCGAAGTTCCTGCGCGGCAAGTTGCCGGGCCTGACGGAGCTGGGCCTGATGTACCGCGACATGGGCCGTGTCGACAGTCTGGTGGAAGACATTCTGCTGGCCAGTCTCGACAGCTGCATCCTCGACGGCGAAGACCCGTTGCCGCGTGATGGCGCCGGATTGGCGGCGCTGGCCGAACGCAAACGCGGCGGCTGGACCGAGCATGCCGAGCGTCTGGCGAAGCTGACCCTGGAAATTCTCAAGCTCTGGCACGGCCTGCAAAAACGCTTCAAGGGCAAGATCGATCTGGCGCAGGCCGTGGCGTTGAATGACATCAAGCAGCAGCTCAGTCATCTGGTGTATCCGGGTTTCGTCCGCGAAACGCCGATGCAGTGGCTCAAGGAGCTGCCGCGTTACCTGAAAGCCATCGAGCAGCGCTTCGAGAAACTGGCTGCGCAGGTGCAGAAGGATCGGGTCTGGAGCGGTGAGTTGTCCGGCCTCTGGACTCAATACCAGACTCGCGCCAGCAAACATGCCCAGGAAGGCAAGCGTGATCCGCAGCTGGAGCTGTATCGCTGGTGGCTGGAGGAGTACCGGGTTTCGCTGTTCGCCCAGCAATTGGGGACGAAGGTGCCGATCTCCGACAAACGCCTGAACAAGCAATGGACCCAGGTCGAACCCTAAAACCTGTAGGAGCACGGCTTGCCGGCGAAGGCGTCTTTGAGTGCGATGCAAGGTTCAAGGCCGCCTTCGCCGGCAAGCCGTGCTCCTACAGGTTGGATATCTGCCGTTTGTCATTACTTGAACCGTAGTGCCGTTACACTCGCAAAAGGCGCCAAACCCCAACGTTTATGGCAAACTTCGCGCCTATAAACGCCGGCCCCGCGGTTTTGAGCCTCCACAGGTTCGGGCGGTTCGGAATAAAGCGATGCCAGGTGTGCTTTCCGTGACGGGAACAGACCCTTTATGTATTGGTACGTCGGTGCCAATGCTTTCTGCCTGAACAGATTAGAGAAACGACCATGCATAACGTCGTCATCAGCGGCACCGGCCTGTACACCCCGGCCAACAGCATTTCCAACGAAGAGCTGGTGCAGTCTTTCAACGCTTACGTCGCGCAGTTCAACGCCGACAACGCCGACGCCATCGCCCGTGGCGAAGTCGAGGCATTGACCGAATCCAGCGCCGCGTTTATCGAAAAAGCCTCCGGTATCAAAAGCCGCTTCGTCATGGACAAGGACGGCATTCTCGACCCGCAACGCATGACGCCACGCCTGCCGGAGCGCTCGAACGACGAGTGGTCGGTGCTTTGCCAGATGGCCATCGGCGCGGCCGAACAAGCCTTGCAGCGTGCCGGCAAAACCGCGGCGGACATCGACGGCGTGATTGTCGCTTGCTCCAACCTGCAACGCGCCTACCCGGCCATCGCTATCGAAGTCCAGGAAGCGCTGGGCATCCAGGGTTTCGGTTTCGACATGAACGTGGCCTGCTCCTCGGCAACCTTCGGCATTCAAGCGGCGGCCAACAGCGTGCAACTGGGCCAGGCCCGGGCAGTGCTGATGGTCAACCCGGAAGTCTGCACCGGTCACCTGAACTTCCGTGACCGTGACAGCCACTTCATCTTCGGCGACGCGGCCACTGCAGTGATCATCGAGCGAGCGGACCTGGCGACGTCCAAGTACCAGTTCGATGTGGTCAGCACCAAGCTGCTGACCAAGTTCTCCAACAACATCCGCAACAACTTCGGCTTCCTCAACCGCGCGGCAGAAGAGGGCATCGGTGCCAAGGACAAACTGTTCGTGCAGGAAGGCCGCAAGGTGTTCAAGGAAGTCTGCCCGATGGTTGCCGAGCTGATCGGTGCGCACCTGGAAGAGAACCAGCTCAACGTCGGCGACGTGAAGCGCTTCTGGCTGCACCAGGCCAACCTCAGCATGAACCACTTGATCGTGAGGAAACTGCTGGGCCGCGAAGCTACCGAAGCAGAAGCCCCGGTGATTCTCGACACCTACGCCAACACCAGCTCTGCGGGCTCGGTGATTGCGTTTCACAAGAACCAGGATGATCTGGCGGCGGGTTCGCTGGCGGTGCTCAGCTCGTTCGGCGCCGGTTATTCGATTGGTAGTGTGATTCTGCGCAAGCGTTGAGTTGTCGTGGTAAATGAAAAGATCGCAGCCTGCGAAGGCTGCGATCTTTTTTTGCATAAAAAAACTCGCGCTGCTGAATCGGACGGATGATGGGGACCGATACAGCAGCGCGAGTTTGTAAAAGCAGTTTGGGCGTCCTTGCCCGAACCGTGTAGCAGGGATCAGAACTTGGCTTCGGCATCCAGCTGCAAGGTGTTGATTTTCGAGTCACGCAGGGTGGCGTTGGTGTAGTCGGAATCAGCCATGAAGTACGTCGCGCCGAGGGCGAAGTTCTTGTCGATCTCGTAGCTCACTTTCAACTTGCTGCCGCGCGAACCGGTGAAACCGTTGGCGAAGTCAGAGTCGGTGAAGGCGCCGACCACGGCGTTACGCTGTACGTCGCGATAGTTGTAGTCCACGCCGAAGCCGAAGACGTTGGTCTTGACACCGGCCAACCAGCCCATGTCCTGATCGTTGCTGGCATCGTCGTTGTTGACGACTTGACCGTAGATCGACAATGGCATTGGCAGGCCGCCGATGTCGAGCTGACCAAAGCCTTCGTACAGTTTGAACTGTTCGTTCGCCGTGTTGCCGTTAATAGCCAGTCGGCAGGTGTTCGCCGCACAGGTATTGTTGATGTCGTTGTCGTTGTCGTAAGCGTAGAGACTGCCACCCAAGGTCATTTTCAGGTTGTCAGTGATCGCGAAACGCGCGCCCAACTGGCCTGAGTACAGACGCAGGTCGTGGCGGAACTGCTTGCCTTCGCCGTCGACGTTGTCCTTGAGGGTGAAGTGGCCGGCGCTACCGAACAGCTCGGTGCTGCCGCCCAGCGGGTATTTGTAAGTCACTGCCAGACCTTCCGGGTTGATGTCGCTATCCCAGATGATGTCGCCCATGCTCACCCATGGTTGCGCCATCTTGCCGCCGATCAAGTGCAGATTCTTGATGGCGTCAGGGTGGTAGTCGACGTAACCCTGGTCCAGCCAGATATCCTTCTTGGTGAAGTTGCCATCCAGGCTCTGGTTGGTGGAACGAGAGTCGTTGTCGCTGCCAGTGGCAATACGGATGCCGGTGTCCACTTGCGGGTTGATTGCAGTGTAGGCACCCAGGCGGACGCGAATACGTTGACGATCCTGGTCACCGGTGTTGGAAACACCGTCGTTCTTGACTGTTTCCTGGCGGAAACGCACGTCACCCTTGAACTGGGTCTTGGCAGCCCACGCCAGTTTCTGGTCGAAGGTGCTCAGTGCTTCGGTTTTCTTCGCGGTGGCCGCGATCTGCTCGTTAGTCTCTTGCTGAGCCTGACGGGCGATTTGCTGATCCTTCTGATCCCTGGCCAGCTCGGCTTGCAACTCGCTGTACTGCGCGTTGGTAATCGAACCGTTAGCCTTCAGCATGTCGAGCAGTTTGGCGTCGACTGCGGCGCTGGCCGGAACACTCATGGCCAGCAGCAGACCGCCACACAGGGCCGCCGCAGTTTTCGTGGAAGCAAGACGCATATCAATCTCCGAAGATGAGAGGGGATGACTTAGCCATCCAGGGCACAACCGACCGATGTCGGACGGAAAACAGTGATCGGGCTAAGAACCCGACGCTCTAAAAACTGGCGCCAGTATCGCGATGGTTTATGACAAGGCAGTGGCAAAGTGATGGCGGCTCGATGACGATACAAAGTGCGAAGGAACTTTCTATTCCGGGCCCTGTCGGCGGATCACGAGTGTGGATTGCGCCTCGATAGGCGATACTCGCGAGGCTTTTACGCCAAGAAGTGGAGAGGGAAGTGATGCCGCTGCAACGTCTGGAACGTCTGTCCGAAATAGCCCCGCACACCTGGGATGCCCTGGTGCCGCAAACCCAGCCGTTTCTGCGCCATGCCTTTCTCAGTTCACTGGAGGACAGCGGCAGCGTCGGTCCGCATTCCGGTTGGCAGCCCGAGCATTTGTTGCACATGGACGGGGACCGGTTGATCGCCGCGCTGCCCAGTTACCGCAAATGGCATTCCTATGGCGAGTACGTGTTCGATCACGCCTGGGCCGATGCCTGCGAGCGTGCCGGCATCGACTATTACCCCAAACTGTTGACCGCCGTGCCGTTCAGCCCGGTCAGCGGACCGCGCTTGCTGGCGGCCTCGGTCGAAGACGGTTTCGAACTGCTGAAGAGTTTGCCGGGCTACCTCGAGATCGAAGAACTCTCCAGTGCGCACATCAATTTCACCGATCCGTTCACCGACGCGGCGCTGGCCGAACAACCCGGCTGGCTGCAGCGCATCGGCTGTCAGTACCACTGGCAAAATCGCGGCTATCGGGATTTTCAGGACTTCCTCGACGTCCTCAGTTCGCGCAAGCGCAAGCAGATGCGCAAAGAGCGCGAGCAAGTGGCGGGGCAGGGGTTTGATTTCGAGTGGCTGGAAGGCAAGCAACTGGATCAGGCGCAGTGGGATTTCGTTTACGCCTGTTACGCCAACACCTACGCGGTGCGCCGGCAACGGCCCTATCTGACGCGGGAATTTTTCAGTCTGTTGGCCGAGCGCATGCCGGAATCGATTCGCGTGGTTCTGGCCAAACAGGGCTCACGGCCAGTGGCCATGGCCTTCAGCCTGGTGGGCGGCGACAGTTTTTACGGGCGTTACTGGGGCTGTCTGGCGGAGTTCGATCGCCTGCATTTCGAGACGTGTTTCTATCAAGGGATGGACTACGCAATTGCCAACGGTTTTCAGCGTTTCGATGCCGGTGCTCAGGGTGAGCACAAACTGATTCGCGGGTTTGAACCGGTGATCACCCATTCCTGGCACTACTTGCGCCATCCCGGCTTGAAAGCCGCCGTCAAAGACTTCCTTCATCAGGAGCGTCTCGGCGTCCTGGCCTATGCCGAGGAAGCGAGGACCGCCTTGCCTTACCGACAGGACTGATCCTCTTCCATGAGGTCAAGTGCCTTCCTTGCCCAGCCACCGATACGTCACACCACCGACCACCGCACCCAGCAGCGGCGCGACCCAGAACATCCACAATTGCGCGATCGCCCAGCCGCCGACAATCAGGGCCGGGCCGGTACTGCGGGCCGGGTTGACCGAGGTGTTGGTGATGGGAATGGAGATCAGGTGGATCAGTGTCAGGGCCAGGCCGATAGCGATCGGTGCCAGCCCGGCCGGCGCACGTTTGTCGGTGGCACCGAGGATGATCAGCACAAACATCGCGGTCATCACCAGTTCACAGACAAAGCCTGCGGCCATCGAGTATTTGCCAGGGGAGTGTTCGCCGTAGCCGTTGGAGGCCAGGCCGGCGGAGAGGTCGAAGCCTTCCTTGCCGCTGGCGATGTAGTAGATCAACGCGGCGGCGATGATCCCGCCGATGACCTGGGCGATGATGTAGGCGGGCAGTTCCTTGGCGGGGAATCGGCCACCGACTGACAAACCGACCGATACGGCGGGGTTGAGATGGCAACCGGAGATGTGGCCGATGGCGAAGGCCATGGTCAGTACGGTGAGACCAAACGCGATGGCTACACCGAGCACTCCGATCCCAAGCGGAGAAGACGCGGCCAGAACCGCACTGCCGCAACCCCCCAACACCAGCCAGAACGTACCTAACAACTCAGTGACTGAACGTTTGAACAGAGACATGAGAGTGTCCTTGATAGGTTTCCTATCGAGACTGTATTGAGTTATGCATCCTGCAGATTTACGACAGGCTCATCTCCAGAACCTTGGCTGAGTACAGCAGGGTTTTTCTGGAATTCCAGTGGGCTTAGAGCGGTGGGGGATGGGGTTGGTGGGGGGTTGTGGGTTGGGGGCATATCCGTTTCTGCGGTAATGGCGGCTATTGGTTTCGCTCTTACAGCGAGTCACTTTCGAAAAGCGCGAAAGTAACCAAAGCGCTCCTGCCCCTTTCGTTCGGTGCCTCGCTAATGCTCGGCATGCCCTCGCTCCGGTCCTGCTCCGTGGGCCCGCCGCCATCGGCCATCCATGCCGGGTTGCCCACTGCGCAGAACCTCCACTCGGCCTCTCGAGGGGGCGACTACCGCCACAGCCGCCGAGGCGGCCTGAAAGCCGACCTGGCTCTCAGCTGTCCGCATTCTTCTTCTCTGCTGCGCTCACTCATTCCGGACATGAACACCGCTCCCCTGTAGGAGCCGGCTTGCTGGCGATGGCGTCCTTTCAGGCGATAGATGCGTCGACTGATCCACCGCTAT
The DNA here is from genome assembly GCF_014852325.1 of Pseudomonas sp. PDM01. NCBI lineage: Bacteria > Pseudomonadati > Pseudomonadota > Gammaproteobacteria > Pseudomonadales > Pseudomonadaceae > Pseudomonas > Pseudomonas sp. PDM01. Next base: position 70,325 of record NZ_JACVBK010000005.1, on the reverse strand, counting down.
CGTCGGAACGCCGCCCGCAGCAAGCCGGCTCCTACAGGGGATCGTGTACATTCCGAACACATACGCATTACCCCGTAGGAGTCGGCTTGCTGGCGATGGCGTCCTTTCAGGCGATAGATGCGTCGACTGATCCACCGCTATCGCCAGCAAGCCGGCTCCTACAGGGGATCGTGTACATTCCGAACACATACGCATTACCCCGTAGGAGCCAGCTTGCTGGCGATGGCGTCCTTTCAGGCGATAGATGTGTCGACTGACCCACCGCTATCGCCAGCAAGCCGGCTCCTACAGGGGATCGTGTACATTCCGAACACATACGCATTACCCCGTAGGAGCCAGCTTGCTGGCGATGGCGTCCTTTCAGGCGATAAATGCGTCGACTGACCCACCGCTATCGCCGGCAAGCCGGCTCCTACAGGGGGCGCGTACGCTTTTGATTTTCACCACTCATCAGGCCGAGCGTTAGCTCGCCTTCAGCTTTTGATCTGAGCGCCCCCTCGAGAGGCCGAGTGGAGGTTCTGCGCAGTGGGCAACCCGGCATGGATGCCGGGTTAGCCGCCCCCGGCCAGGGATGGCCGATGGCGGCGTGCCCACGGAGCAGGACCGGAGCGAGGGCATGCCGAGCATTAGCGAGGCACCGAACGAAAGGGGCAAGAGCGCTTGGTTACTTGGCGCTTCTCCAAGTGACTCGCCGTAAGGGCGAAACCCATAGCGGCCGTTACCGCAGCAACGGATATGCCCCCAATCCCAACCCCAATCCCCAATCAATCGATCCCGACAAACCCCCCAGTCTGATGCTGCCACAACCGCGCATACAACCCGCCATGCGCCAGCAACTCAGCATGGGTCCCCGTCTCGGCAATCTTGCCTTTCTCAAGCACCACCAGCCGGTCCATCCGGGCGATGGTCGAGAGCCGGTGAGCAATGGCAATCACGGTTTTACCCTGCATCAGGGTTTCCAGGCTTTCCTGAATCGCCGCTTCGACCTCCGAATCCAGCGCCGAAGTCGCTTCGTCCATGATCAGAATCGGTGCGTCCTTGAGCAGCACGCGAGCGATGGCGATCCGCTGACGCTGACCACCGGAGAGCTTCACCCCACGCTCACCGACATGCGCATCGAAACCGGTGCGCCCCTCGGCGTCCGAGAGCAACGGGATAAACTCGTCGGCCCGGGCCTTATGCACCGCTTCCCAGAGTTCGGCATCGGTGGCGTCCGGTTTGCCATAGAGCAAATTGTCGCGGATCGAGCGGTGCAGCAGCGACGTGTCCTGGGTGATCATGCCGATGCGCTCGCGCAGGCTTTCCTGGCCGACTTCGGCGATGTTCTGGCCGTCAATCAGGATCCGCCCACCCTGCACGTCATAGAGGCGCAGCAGCAGGTTGACCAGAGTCGATTTACCGGCGCCGGACGGGCCGATCAATCCGATTTTTTCACCCGGTTTGATCGTCAGGTTGAGGTCGCCAATGATCCCGCTCTTCTTGCCATAGTGAAAATCCACGTGCTCGAAACGCACTTCGCCCCGGGCGACGGTCAACGGTTTGGCCTCTGCGTGATCAGTGACGCTGACCGGTTGCGAAATGGTCTGCAAACCGTCCTGAACCATGCCGATGTTTTCGAAAATGCCGGTCACCACCCACATGATCCAGCCGGACATGTTGACGATCCGGATCACCAGGCCGGTGGCCAGTGCGATGGCGCCCACCGTGATCAGCGACTGCGACCACAGCCACAGCGCCAGGCCCGTGGTGCTGACGATCAGCAAGCCGTTCATGCTGGTGATGACCACGTCCATGCTGGTGACCACGCGGCCAGCCAGTTGGGCTTTGACCGTCTGTTCTTCGATGGCTTCCTTGGCGTATTGCTGCTCGAAGTTGGTGTGGGCGAACAGCTTCAGCGTGGTGATGTTGGTGTAGCCGTCGACGATCCGGCCCATGAGCTTGGAACGCGCATCCGAAGACACCACGGAGCGCTCTTTCACCCGTGGCACGAAGTAGTAGAGGGCGCCGATGTAGGCAGCGATCCAGGTCAACAACGGGATCATCAGGCGCCAGTCGGCCTCGGCGAACAGCACCAGCGAACTGATCGCGTAAATCAGCACATGCCACAGCGCGTCCACCGCCTGCACGGCGGAATCGCGCAGCGAGTTGCCGGTCTGCATGATGCGTTGGGCGATGCGCCCTGCGAAGTCGTTCTGGAAGAAATTCAGGCTCTGTTTGAGCACGTAGCTGTGGTTTTGCCAGCGGATCATGCTGGTCATGCTCGGGCTCAGGGTCTGGTGCACCAGCAAGTCATGCAGGCCCACGAACACCGGGCGCAGGATCAGCGCCACGACGGCCATCCAGGCCAGTTCGATGCCGTGTTCCTTGAAGAAATTGACGTTCGGCGTGCCTTGGGCCAGGTCGATGATGCGGCTCAGGTAGCTGAACAGCGCCACTTCGATCAATGCGCCGAACAGGCCGACGGTCAGCAGGGCGGCGAAACTCGGCCAGACCTGCTTCAGGTAATAGGTATAGAAGGGGAAAACACGGTCGGGCGGAGCCGCCGTCGGGGCGTCACGGAACACGTCAATCAATTGTTCAAAACGGCGATAAAGCATCGGTTCTCCGCCCGCGTGCGGGCTCTCCTTTAAACACTATGAGCGGCGCCGAATACCGGCGGCCGCTCAACATCCCTGTGCCTGTGGATCTTAGTCGATACGTTTGGCCGACTTGATCAGCACCGGGTCGATAGGCACGTTCTGCATGCCTTGTTTGGTAGTGGTTTGCGAATTGACGATGATGTCCACCACGTCCATGCCCTTGACCACTTTGGCGAACACCGCGTAACCGGCGTCGCGACCCGGGTCGAGGAACGCATTGTCGGCGACGTTGATGAAGAACTGGCTGGTGGCCGAGTCCGGGTTCGACGTACGCGCCATCGACAAGGTGCCGCGCACGTTATGCAGGCCGTTGCTGGCTTCGTTCTTGATCGGTGCCTTGGTGTCTTTTTGCGCCATCTGCGCAGTGAAACCGCCGCCCTGGGCCATGAAGCCCGGGATCACACGGTGGAAAATCGTGTTGTTGTAGAAGCCGCTGTCGACGTACTCAAGGAAGTTCTTGGTACTGATCGGCGCCTTGACCGGGTCCAGTTCGATTTCGATCTGGCCGTTGGTGGTTTCCAGCAGAACGTGTGGGGCCTTGGCGGGCGTAGCGGCCATCAGGTTGGCGGCAAACAGAACGGTGCCAGCGACGAGGGCGATTTTTTTCAGCATGGGTCAGTGATCCTGAGTGTGGTGGTGTCGACTGCGGTGAGAAACTCGAGCAGGGTTTGGTTGAAGCGTTCGGGTTGATCCAGCGGGGTGGCGTGACGCGAATCGGCGATCACCACCAGCCGCGCATCGGGCAGCAGTTTTACATAGTTCTCTTTCAGCGCTACCGGCGTGTAGTCCCGGTCGGCGCTGACAATGAGGGTTGGACAGGACACCCTGGAAAGTCGTTCCTGAACCCCCCAACCAACAATCGCGTCGAAGCTGGCGAGATAAGCATGTTTGTCGTTTTTTGCCCAGCGCTCGGCCATCTTTTGACGCAATTCAGCCTGTTCCGGCTTGGGGAACAGTTTGCCACCAAGGGCCTTGCCGATGGTGCCCAGGCTAAGCGCACGCATCAGGCTCCAGCGCTTGAACCATTGCCAGTAATCGTCGCGGCTGCGCAATTTGACCTCGGGCGCGCTGTTGACGATGCACAGGCTCTTGAGCAATTGCGGCTGATCCACCGCCAGTTGGAAGCCGATCATGCCGCCCATCGAAAGTCCCACGTAATGTGCGGGGCCGAGGTTCAGATGTTCGATCAGGGCAACCAGGTCGGCGCTGAACCCGGCGATGCTGTAGCGCTCTCGGGGTTTGTCGGAGCGACCGTGGCCGCGCACATCCGGGACGATCACCCGGTAGCGGGTCGCCAATGCCGGGATCTGTTTTTCCCAGTCCAGGGTGCTGGAACCGAGCCCGTGAACCAGCAGCAACGGCGTGCCGTGGCCATATTCCTCATAGTGCAGGTTGCAACCTTCGTGTTCGAAATAGGCCATGCGATCACTCCGTATCAGGCTTGTTCTGGGGCAGCGAAGGGCGCATCCAGCGGCGCGGTATCAAAGGTGCGCAGCAGTTCGATGAGGATTTGCGTGGCCGGGCCCAAGGGTTTTTCCTTGTTTGAATACAGGTAGAAACTCGGGTTCCGGCTACCGCCCTGATCCAACGGTAGCAGCTTGAGCGTACCTTCCTTCAGTTCGCGTTCGATCATGTGCCGCGGCAACCAGGCAAATCCCAGGCCGCTGCTGACAAATGTCGCGGCGGTGGCCAGGCTGCCGACGGTCCAGCGTTGTTCGGCGCCGAGCCAGCCGACGTCGCGTGGCTGTTGACGGCCGGAGTCGCGGATCACCACTTGCATCTGGCTTTCCAGGTCCTGGAAATTCAGCTCACGGTTCAATCGATGCAGGGCGTGCTCGGGGTGGGCGACAGCGACGAATTCGACGTCGCTCAACTCCGCGCCCAGATAGCCGGGAATACTGAACCCGGTGATCGCCAGGTCGGCCACGCCTTCCAGCAGGACTTCCTCCACGCCCGACAATACTTCTTCGCGCAGACGCACGCGGCAGCCACGGCTTTGCGGCATGAACGCGGTCAAGGCGCGGACGAGGCGGGCGCTGGGGTAGGCGGCGTCGACCACCAAGCGCACTTCCGCTTCCCAGCCTTGCTCCATGTGATGCGCCAGGTCTTCCAGTTGGCTGGCCTGTTTCACCAGTTGTCGCGAGCGACGCAGCAAGACGCCGCCGGCCTCGGTCAGTACCGCCTTGCGGCCGTCGATACGCAGCAATGGCACGCCGAGTTGATCCTGCATGCGCGCCACGGTGTAGCTGACCGACGATTGCGAGCGATGCAGCGCTTCGGCGGCCTGGGCGAAACCGCCGTGGTCGACCACGGCCTGTAACGTTCGCCATTGATCAAGGGTCACGCGGGGCGCTTTCATCTTGAGCTCCTCTTGTCCTAAGCTGGCGGTCCTTATTGGAGACTGCCGAATGAAAAAATTCTGTTGTGTGGTGCTGGCGATGTTGCCGTTGACTGCGTTTGCCTACCCGATCGACGTACAAAAACAGCTGAACGGCATGGACATCGACTACAACGCGTATGACACGGATACCGACATCGCCTCCATACAGGTCAACAACTTCGGCAGCACCGATGCAGTCTGTAAGGTGGTTTTCAATAACGGTCCGGAAGCACCGCGCACCCGCAATATCGAAGTGGCGGCCGGCAAGCACAAAAATGCCACTGCCAAGTTCAACCGGACCATCATCAAGATGCGCATCAACCTGACCTGCACCCCCAAATAACACTGCAACCCTGTAGGAGTGAGCCTGCTCGCGATAGCGGTATGTCAGTCAAAGTCAATTTTGAATGCGCCACCGCTATCGCGAGCAGGCTCGCTCCCACATGAAGCATGCTCAGCTTATAAACGAATTTATTGATGGGTTATAGCAGTTATTTGCGCTTTTTCATCGATATGACTCTGTTTAACCTTCACTCCATCGACTTACAGCATTCTCAGATGGAGGCTACATCCCATGTCCCGCGTTCTGATCATCGAAAGCAGCGCCCGTCAGCAAGACTCGGTTTCGCGTCAACTGACCCAGACCTTCATCAACCAGTGGAAAACCGCTCACCCGAACGACCAGATCACCGTCCGTGACCTGGCTGTCAATCCGGTGCCGCACCTGGACATCAACCTGCTGGGCGGCTGGATGAAACCCGCCGAACAGCGCAACGACAGCGAACAGGCTTCCCTGGAGCGCTCCAACCAGTTGACCGATGAATTGCTGGCCGCCGACGTATTGGTCATGGCCGCACCGATGTACAACTTCGCGATCCCCAGCACGCTGAAAGCCTGGCTCGACCACGTGCTGCGAGCCGGTGTGACCTTCAAATACACCGACACCGGCCCGCAAGGCCTGCTCAGCGGCAAGCGCGCTTACGTGCTGACCGCTCGCGGCGGGATCTACGCCGGTAGCACTGCGGATCATCAGGAACCGTACCTGCGTCAGGTCATGGGTTTCATCGGAATCCACGATGTGACCTTCATCCACGCCGAAGGCATGAACCTGGGCGGTGACTTCCAGGAGAAGGGCCTGAACCAGGCCAACGCCAAGCTTTCCCAAGTGGCCTGAGGCTTTAATCGCCAGATAATCGCTGGATGGTCTAGTGACTTGGCGCAACCCTTCAAGCCTGTACGCGCATCGACCTCCCTTTGCACTTGTTGCTCCTGAGTGCTGTAGCCCGATTGAACGCTTTAGCGAGATCGGGCTTTTTTTTGCCTGCGATTTGATGGTTTGCCACAAACCTGTAGGAGCGAAGCTTGCTCGCGAAGACGGTGTCACAGTCAACAGAGATAGCGGCTGACACACCGTCTTCGCGAGCAAGCTTCGCTCCTACAGAGATCTGTGTGTTCTCGCGATCGTCGGCAAAACCCGCTATCGTCGCCGCCATTCAAAACGAGGCGAGCATGGGCTATCTACTTTTTGTCACGCTGATCCAGGCGTTTTCCTTCAGTCTGATCGGCGAATACCTGGCCGGTCATGTCGACAGTTACTTCGCGGTGCTGGTGCGCGTGCTGCTGGCGGGGCTGGTGTTTATTCCGTTGACGCGCTGGCGCTCGGTGGAGCCTGCGTTCATGCGCGGCATGCTGCTGATCGGTGCGTTGCAGTTCGGCGTGACTTACGTCTGCCTGTACCTGAGCTTCCGGGTGCTGACGGTGCCGGAAGTGTTGCTGTTCACCATCCTCACACCGCTGCATGTGACGCTGATCGAAGACGCGCTGAACCGGCGCTTCAATCCATGGGCACTGGTCGCGGCGTTGGTGGCGGTGCTCGGCGCGGCGGTGATTCGCTACGACCGGATCAACCCGGATTTCTTCATGGGGTTCCTGCTGCTGCAACTGGCCAACTTCACCTACGCCGCCGGGCAGGTGCTTTATAAGCATCTGGTGGCGCGTCATCCAAGCGATCTGCCGCATTACCGGCGCTTTGGCTATTTCTATCTCGGCGCATTGGCGGTGGCGTTACCGGCGTTTCTGTTGTTCGGCAAACAGAACTTCCTGCCCGAAGCACCGCTGCAATGGGGCGTGCTGGTGTTCCTCGGCCTGGTCTCGACCGCGCTGGGGTTGTACTGGTGGAACAAGGGCGCGTGCCTGGTGAATGGCGGGACGCTGGCGGTGATGAACAATCTGCATGTGCCGGTGGGGTTGCTGATCAATCTGCTGATCTGGAATCAGCATGAAGAGCTGGGGCGGTTGTTCTTTGGCGGATCGGTGATTTTGATGGCGGTGTGGATCAGCAGACTGGGTGTACGAAAGTCGTTGGCAATCACCTGACTACTGTAGGAGCCGGCTTGCCGGCGATCGCGGTGTGACAGGCAACAGGTATGTCGACTGACACTCCGCCTTCGCGGGCAAGCCTCGCTCCTACAAGGGATGTGTTATTTCTCTGCCAGTTGCGCCACCAGAAACTCGATGAACGTCCGGGTCTTCTGCGGTACCCGGCGTGCCGATGGATAGACCGCATTAATCGTGATCGCAGGCGCCTGCCATTCACACATCACCGGCACCAACCGGCCAGCCGCCAGCGCATCCTCGACAATGAAGTTGGGCAGCAGCGCGATGCCCATGCCGGCTTCGGCAGCCTGGGCGAGCAAGTCGCCATTGTTGGCGTGCAGCGGGCCCGTGACGTTGACCCGTTGGGTTTCCTTGCCGTTGCACAGCTGCAAACTCACGCCGCTTTGCAAATACCCGTAGTTCAAACATTGATGGGCGCGCAGATCCTGCGGCGTCTGCGGAGTGCCTGCGCGTTTGAGATACGCAGGTGAGGCGACCATGATTCGCGGGGCCGGCGCCAGTTGCCGGGCAATCATTGTCGAGTCCGGCATGCTGGCGATGCGGATGGTCACGTCGAAACCACCGCGCACCGGGTCAACCTGCTGATCGCTGAGCACCAGTTGCAGCTCAATGTTCGGGTGTTGTTCATGAAACAGCGGAATCAGCGGCCCCAGCCGGCGCAACCCGAAGGACATCGGCGCATTGACCCGCAGCACCCCGCGTAACTCGCCGATGCCGTTACGGGCACGCTGTTCGGCCTCGTCCAGCGAGGCCAGTACTTCCCGCGCCGCGTCGAAATACTCCGCGCCTGCCTCGGTCAGGTGCAGGCTGCGCGTGGTGCGTTGCAACAGTTGCACGCCGATGGCTTCTTCCAGCGCCTGAATCTGTTTACTGACTTTTGATCGCGGCACATCCATTGCCCGTGCAGCGGCGGCAAAGCCGTTCTCGCCGACCGTGACGACGAACGCGCGCATGCATTCGATGCGATCCATGATTGTCCCTATTTTAGAATCAATGATTCTCTATTTTAGGTAATTGTCCCTTTCCTTGCTAGCCCCTAAAGTGACATCCAAGCCGACGACAAAGCCTCTGGAAGCCGCGTCGACTAACCCATTACTGATTTGAATTATCGACATCAAAAGGAACGCGCCATGTCTATTCGTGAACTGCTCAACCCAACCAACTCCGCTCTGATCCTGATTGACCACCAGCCGCAAATGGCTTTCGGCGTGCAGTCGATCGACCGCCAGACCCTGAAGAACAACACCGTCGGCCTGGCCAAGGCCGCCAAGATCTTCAACGTGCCGACGATCTACACCTCGGTGGAAACCGAAAGCTTCAGCGGTTTTATCTGGCCGGAGTTGCTGGCTGTTCACCCAGAGCAGAAGCCGATCGAGCGCACCTCGATGAACTCCTGGGAAGACAAGGCGCTGGTTGACGCGGTGAAAGCCACCGGCCGCAAGAAGCTGATCATTGCTGCGCTCTGGACTGAAGTCTGCCTGACCTTCCCGGCGCTGGAAGCCCTGGCTGAAGGCTACGAGGTGTACATCGTGACCGACGCGTCTGGCGGCACCACCAAAGAAGCTCACGACATGTCGGTGCAGCGGATGATTCAGGCAGGCGCGGTGCCGGTCACCTGGCAACAAGTGCTGCTGGAATACCAGCGTGACTGGGCACACAAAGACACTTACGAGGCGGTAATGGAACTGGTGCTGGAACACAGCGGCGCGTATGGCATGGGTGTGGATTACGCCTACACCATGGTGCACAAGGCACCGCAGCGTCAGGTCAAATAACACCGGTGTTGCTAAGTCAACTCTGCAACCTGTAGGAGCGAGCCTGCTCGCGATAGCGGAGTGTCAGACGACAGATATGTTGACTGACACGACCTCATCGCGAGCAGGCTCGCTCCCACATTGGTTGGTGGGGTTACATGATGTGTTTTTCGGGTTCGGGGATGTGGCTTGCGCCAAGCATCGCCGGGAGCAAACCGGCCCGCAGATCCCCGCCACTCGGCTGCTGATAAAGGCTCAAGCCAAACTCCGGCAGCACCGCCAGCAGATAATCGAAAATATCCCCCTGAATCCGCTCGTAATCCGCCCACGCCGTAGTGCGGGTGAAGCAGTAGATTTCCAGCGGAATCCCCTGTGCCGTGGTCTGCATCTGCCGCACCATGCAGGTCATGTTCGGCTGGACCTCCGGATGGCTTTTCAAATACGCCAGCGCATAGGCGCGGAAGGTGCCGATGTTGGTCATCCGCCGACGGTTGGCCGACATTGCCGCGACGTTGCCCTGAGCCTCGTTCCAGGCCTTGAGTTCCGCCTGTTTGCGGCTGATGTAGTCGGTCAGCAGGTGCACCTGGGACAGCTTTTGCTCTTCGTCATCACGGATGAATCGCACGCCGCTGGCGTCGATGAACAGGCTGCGTTTGATCCGTCGTCCACCGGACTGCTGCATGCCGCGCCAGTTCTTGAACGACTCGGACATCAGGCGCCAGGTCGGAATCGAAACGATGGTCTTGTCGAAGTTCTGCACCTTGACCGTGTGCAGCGTGATGTCCACCACATCGCCATCGGCGCCGACTTGCGGCATCTCGATCCAGTCGCCGACCCGCAGCATGTCGTTGCTGGTCAACTGCACGCTGGCGACAAACGACAACAATGTGTCCTTGTAGACCAGCAGAATCACCGCCGACATGGCGCCCAGACCCGACAGCAGCAACAGCGGCGAGCGGTCGATCAACGTGGCGACGATGATGATCGCGCCAAATACGTACAACACCATTTTCGCCAGTTGCACGTAGCCTTTGATCGAGCGGGTGCGGGCGTGTTCGGTGCGGGCGTAGATGTCCAGCAACGCATTGAGCAGGGCGCTGATCGCCAGCACCAGGAACAGAATGGTGAAGGCCAGTGCGACGTTGCCGAGGAAAATCAGGCTGGTTTTGCCCAGCTCCGGCACCAGGTGCAGGCCGAACTGGATCACCAGCGACGGCGTTATCTGCGCCAGGCGATGAAACACCTTGTTCTGGCGAAAGTCGTTGACCCAGTGCAACGCGGGTTGGCGGCCGAGCATTTTGGTCGCGTGCAGGATCAGGTAACGCGCCACTCGTCCGAGGGTCAGCGCCACCACCAGCAACAGAAGCAGCCCGAGGCCGGAATGCAGGAGCGGATGCTGATCGAGAGCACCCCAGATGTCTTGGACGTTGAGCCAGAGCTGTTTGATATCCATGGGTAAAACCGTTTCTTCTATTGTCCGTGTCGGAGCGATTAGAGCATTTAAGACGCTTTGCATGACGTTTAAGGACAAAAGAGGCAACAAAAAAGCCACTGTTTACGGTCGATTGCATAAAGAAACTCGGCCTTCGCGCTCGAAACCGTTACCCTATGCAGCTGTTTTTTTGTATTTCTTCGAGGTAGCACCCGTGTTTTCCCAATTCGCCCTGCACGAACGCCTGCTCAAAGCCGTGGCCGAGCTTAAATTTGTCGAGCCAACGCCTGTGCAAGCAGCGGCTATTCCGCTGGCGCTCCAAGGGCGTGACCTGCGGGTGACAGCGCAAACCGGTAGCGGCAAAACCGCTGCTTTCGTTTTGCCGATCCTCAACCGTCTGATCGGCCCGGCGAAAATCCGCGTCAGCATCAAGACCCTGATCCTGCTGCCGACTCGCGAGCTGGCCCAGCAGACCATCAAGGAAGTCGAGCGCTTTGCGCAATTTACTTTCATCAAATCCGGCCTGATCACCGGCGGTGAAGACTTCAAGGTCCAGGCCGCCATGCTGCGCAAGGTGCCGGACATCCTGATCGGTACGCCGGGCCGGATGATCGAGCAACTGAACGCCGGCAACCTCGACCTGAAAGAAGTCGAAGTACTGGTGCTCGACGAAGCCGACCGCATGCTCGACATGGGCTTTGCCGAAGACGTGCAGCGTCTGGTGGACGAGTGCACCAATCGCCAGCAGACCATGCTGTTCTCCGCCACCACTGGCGGTTCGGGCCTGCGCGAGATGGTTGCCAAGGTTCTGAACAACCCGGAACACCTGCAGCTGAACAACGTCAGCGACCTGAATGCGACCACTCGTCAGCAGATCATCACCGCTGACCACAACCAGCACAAAGAGCAGATCGTGAACTGGCTGCTGGCCAACGAGACCTATCAGAAGGCCATCGTGTTCACCAACACCCGGGCCATGGCCGACCGTATCTACGGCCGCCTGGTGGCGCAGGAATACAAAGCGTTCGTGCTGCACGGTGACAAGGACCAGAAAGACCGCAAGCTGGCGATCGATCGCCTGAAGCAAGGCGGCGTGAAAATCCTCGTGGCCACCGACGTTGCCGCTCGCGGCCTGGACGTTGACGGCCTCGACCTGGTGATCAACTTCGACATGCCGCGCAGCGGCGACGAATACGTTCACCGCATCGGTCGCACCGGTCGTGCCGGCAACGATGGCCTGGCCATCTCGCTGATCTGCCACGGCGACTGGAACCTGATGTCGAGCATCGAGCGCTACCTCAAGCAGAGCTTCGAGCGCCGCACCATCAAGGAAGTCAAAGGCACCTACGGCGGACCGAAAAAGGTCAAGGCCTCGGGCAAAGCGGTTGGCGTGAAGAAGAAAAAGGTCGACGCCAAGGGCGAGAAGAAGAAAACCGGCGCCAAGGCACCGACCAAGCGCAAAATCGCCAACCGCCCGAAGACCGACGCCCTGTCGCTGGTTAGCAAGGACGGCATGGCCCCGCTCAAGCGCCGCAAGCCGGAAGCCCCGGCTGCTGAATAAAGCGCCGTAGCGATCCCATAAAAAACCGGACCCAGGTCCGGTTTTTTTTTCGCCCGCAAATTGCACGCACCCCCTGTAGGAGCCGGCTTGCCGGTGATGCGATCTAACCGATACACCGCGGTGCAGCCATCGCCAGCAAGCTGGCTCCTACAGAACGATTACCGGATGACGGAAATCGACCCCAACGCCAGCGCCGCCAACAACATCACCCCCACCGTGCCGATCGTCCATTTCAACGTCATGCGCTGGTTATCGCCGTAGTCCAGATCCAGCAACCCACACAGCAGATACGTGGACGCCACCAGCGGACTGAGTAAATGCACCGGTTGGCCGATCAACCCGGCGATTGCCATTTCCTTGCCGCTGATGCCGTAGTGGCTGGCGGTTTCGGCGAGGATCGGCAGCACGCCAAAGTAGAACGCATCGTTGGTCAGCACGTAGGTGAACGGCATGCTGATGAACGCGGTGATGATCGACATCGAACTGCCGGCCCATTGCGGAATGACATGGATCAGGCTTTCGGAAATGGCCTTGGTCATGCCGGTGCCGCCCATGATGCCGACGAAAATCCCTGCCGCGAAGATCAGCAAGGTCACCGCCATGACGTTATCGGCGTGGCGCGCGATCACCGCTTTCTGCTCTTTGAGGTTGGGGAAATTCACCACCAGGCCGATACCGAACGCGAGCATGAACAACACCGCAGGTGGCATCACCGCGAGCATCATCATCGCGATCAGGGCGATGGTCAGCGCGGCATTGAACAGAAAGCGCCAGTCGTTCAAGCGAAATTCGGTGAAGTGCTCCAGCCCTTCATTGGCGTCGAGTTGCACCACGCCCAAGCGGCGTCGTTCCAGCCGTCCGAGGTACAGCGCCACAAAAATCACCCACACAAGTCCAATGGCCATCAATGGCAGCATCGCCACGAACAGCTCGGTAATGTCGACTTTCATGGCGCTGGCCGCCCGGGAAAACGGCCCGGCCCACGGCAGAATGTTCATCACGCCAATGGCCAGCAACAGCACCGTGGCCATGACTTGCAGGCGCACGCCGGTGCGGCGATACAACGGTAGCAGCGCCGCGCAGGTGATGATGTAAGTGGTGGCGCCATCGCCGTCGAGGCCGACGCAAATTCCGAGAATCGCCGTGCCCAGCACGATTTTCTGCGGATCGCCTTTCACTGCTTTGAGGATCAGTTTGACCAGCGGGTTGAACAATCCGGCGTCGGTCATCATGCAGAAATACAGGATCGCAAAGGTCAGCATCACCCCGGTCGGGGCCAGCATTTTCAGGCCATCGAACATCATCGGCCCCAGTGTCGTGGTGTAGCCGGCCAGGCAGGCAAAGGCGACCGGGACCAGCAACAGCGCAACCAGCGGCGACAGGCGTTTGCTCATGACCAGGTACATGAAGCACGTGATCATCGAATAGCTGAGTAGGGTCAGCATGATTTCCCTCGTTTTTTATAGGTTTTGTCCGGGTATGACGGCGGGCGAAAGCAACGCTTTGTCATTGATAGTGTTCTGGTAGACAGAACATCATTCCTTTTGGTGGAACAACTTTCCGGCCAAATTTTTACGCTGTCAAGTTTTTGTCCATTCGTTGACAAGCCACCGAAACCCGGCAGATACTAAAAATAGAACAATATTCTGTCAGGTAGAACGTTTATCGAAGTGCCCTGAAACAAGGGCTTTCGTGGCGTCTCAGGAGGGCTGGTGATGGGTCATTCGAACGAAATCGATATTCTGGTCAGCGAAGTCGGACCCCGTGACGGGTTGCAAAGCGTCGCGGCGACCATGCCGACCGAACTGAAACTGAAATGGATCGCCGCGTTGGCGAGCGCCGGGCTACGAGAGATCGAAGTGGGCTCCTTCGTGTCGCCGAAACTGCTGCCGCAGATGGCTGATACCGCTGCAGTGGTGGCTTTTGCGCGGACCTTGCCCAACCTGTTCGTGACCGCGCTGGTGCCCAACCTCAAGGGCGCCGAAGCGGCATTCAAGGCGGGCGTGCAGAAAATCACGATGCCGATTTCGGTGAGCGAACCCCATTCCCTGGCCAACATCCGCAAAACCCACGCCGAGGTTTATCAGGAGGTGCGCAACGTCGTTGCCTTGCGCAACGAGCAGTACCCGCACGTCGAAATCGAGGCCGGTTTGTCGACGGTGTTTGGCTGCACGATCCAGGGCGAAGTGCCGGACGACGACACCGTGCGCATGGCTCTGATCATGGCCGAGCTGGGCGTCAACGAAGTGGGGCTGGCCGACACCGTCGGTTACGCCAACCCGACACAAGTACGGCGCTTGTTCACCCGGCTGCGCCAGGAATTGCCGGGCATTGCCGGCAGTGCCCATTTCCACAACACCCGCGGCCAGGGCCTGGCCAATGTGCTCGCGGCGCTGGACGTCGGCGTGACCACCATCGACGCGTCTCAGGGCGGCATCGGCGGGTGCCCTTATGCGCCCGGCGCGTCCGGCAACATCGTCACCGAGGACCTGGTGTACCTGCTCGAATCCATGGGCCTGCGCACTGGCATCGACATCGATCGGCTGGTGCAGGCCCGCGAATGGTTGCGCCAGGGCCTGCCGGGAGAAGCGCTGTACGGCTTCATCCCGGACGCCGGAGTCGGCAAGAATTTTCACTATGCACAGAAGGCGCTATGAACATGAGCCCCAGCCAACAACAAAAGCCTCTGCCGCTGGCCGGCATTCGGGTCATCGAGTTTGTCCACATGGTCATGGGACCGACCTGCGGCCTGGTGCTGGCTGACCTCGGGGCCGAGGTGATCAAGGTCGAACCTGTTCCTGCGGGCGACAACACCCGGCGCTTGATGGGCTCCGGCGCGGGGTACTGGACCACCTACAACCGCAACAAGAAAAGCTTCGCCGTCGACCTGAAATCCGCCGAAGGCATTGCTGCAGTCAAAAAGCTGATTGCCACCGCCGATGTGGTCACCGAGAACTTTCGCCCCGGCACCATGGAAAAACTCGGCCTGGGTTACGCCGACGTGAAAGCCATCAAGCCGGACATTATTTACAGCTCCATGAAAGGTTTCCTGCCCGGCCCCTACGAACATCGTACGGCGCTGGACGAAGTGGTGCAGATGATGACGGGGTTGGCCTACATGACCGGCCCGGTCGGCCAGCCTTTGCGCGCCGGGGCGTCGGTCAACGATGTCATGGGCGGGATGTTCAGCGCGATTTCGATTCTGGCGGCGCTGTTGCAGCGTAACCAAGGCGCTCAGGGGCAGTTCGTGCAGACCGGCCTGTTCGAGAATTCGGCGTTCCTGGTGGCCCAGCACATGATGCAAAACGTGGTCACCGGTACACCGGCGGCACCGATGCCGAGTCGGGTTTCGGCGTGGGCGATTTATGACGTGTTCAGTTGCGCCGGTGAAGAGCAGGTCTTCCTCGGCGTGGTCAGCGACAGTCAGTGGAAAAGTTTTTGTGAGGTGTTCGGCTTCGATGCCTTCGGCAGTGATCCGCAGTTGGCCGGCAACAACCAGCGAGTCGCCGCGCGCAAGGTGATCCTGCCGCAAGTCCGCGAATGCCTGGCGGGCATGAGCAAGGAACAGGTGATGGCGCTGTGTGAAAAGGCCGGTCTGCCGTTTTCGCCGATCCAGCGACCTCAGGACCTGTTCGACGACAAACACCTGAACGAGTCGGGTGGCATGGCTGAGGTGACGTTGCCTGACGGTCAATCGGTTAAGGTACCGATGCTGCCGTTTGAAATGGACGGCCAGCGCTTTGGTACGCGCTTGAATGTGCCTGAGTTGGGCAGCCATAGCGATGAGTTGCTGGTGGAGTTGGGTTATTCGGATAGCGATATCAGTGCACTGCATCGCGCTGGCGTGATCAAGTCCGAGGGGTGAAGGGTGGTCGCCCGTTCGCTCAACGGTTAAGGTAGCCGCTGCGCAGCCCGGTGCTGGCGCCGTCCTGAAGTTTTGTCACGAGCGAACATGAGCAAACAAACCCCATCGGAAGACGAACCTTCCACGCCCGCTGCCGAAGGCGGCGTGGCGGCCGTGGATCGCGCCTTTGCGATCCTTGCGGCGTTCGACGTCGGCAGCAACAGCCTGCCACTGGCGGAAATCGCCCGGCGCACCGGCCTGTATAAAAGCACCATCCTGCGTTTGATGAGTTCACTGGAACGCGCCGGTTTCATCCGCCGCCTCGGCGATGGCCAATACGCCGTCGGCCCCGAACCGCTGCGGTTGGCGCAGGTCTACCAGACTTCGTTCCGCCTGCGCGACGTGATCTACCCGCTGCTGGAATCCTTGTCCGACACGAGCGGCGAAACCTCCTCTTTTTACGTACGGGAAAACGACAGCCGCGTGGTGTTGTTTCGCGTCGAGCCGAAGCGCGCAGTCAGGGTTTCCCTGCATGAAGGTGCCCGATTTCCACTGAATGCCGGGGCGTCGGGCAAAGTCCTGCGAGCCTTCGGCGCGCTATCCGAGCCGACCCTCGGTGCGATTCGCGAGCAATTCTGGGCAAGTTCCTTTGGGGAACGGGATCCGGAGACGGCTTCGGTGTCGGTGCCTGTATTCAATGCCGCGTATGAATTGACCGGTGCGTTGACCTTGTCCGGCCCGGCGGAGCGATTCAGCCAGGAGAAAGTTGCCACGGCGTGCGGGTTGTTGCTCGACGCAGCGGCCAGGGCGACCGTCGCGTTAGGCGGGGACAATCGCGAATTGCTCAAGGCGGCTGAGCGCATCACTTAAGCATTGCACAAACCCTTGTAGGAGCCAGCTTGCCGGCGATCCTTGGCGACTCGGTGTATCTGGTCAACCGAATCGCCAGCAAGCTGGCTCCTACAAGGTCAGCTTTCAGCTTTTTTATCTGCTGTTTCCAACTCCCTCAGACGCTGATCGATCAACTGGCACTTGTCCGGCAGATCCGCGCTGGCCGTGCCCAAATCCATTTTCTGCAATTCATCGTTGATCTCCTTGGCCTTCTTCGGATTCTGCTCGGTGAGCTTGGCCACTTCCTTGGCCAGTTGTTCGCGTTTGGCGGTGGCCTCCTCGGGTGTGCAAGCCCAGGCGGGGAGGGCGCAAGCGAGGGTGGCGGCGAGGGTGAGTTTCAGCAAGGTTTTCATGGAATGGGCCTCGATTCCGTTTTGGGCGGTTAATCGGTTGAGGCCACTCGGGACCTTAAAGTTCCGCTTGCTGCACACGGTGAAAACAGCGCCTGGGAATTGTCCTGTTGCCCTTGGTTTTTCTTCCGGCATGCGCTCTGAGGTTTCCTGCCGTTTCCCGGATTGGTCTGCTTCAGGCGATAGCGCTCATCGGTTTGCGTTTCCTGGCAGGATGAATAATTGACGTCAGGATAGTGGCTATCTAACATCGCGCCACTATTTTGCTATTACGCCCTAATTCGAGGGATCGAACATGTCTCTGCCCGCCCTCGTGGCGAGGTTGTGCCTGGCTTTGCTGTGCCTTTCTCCACTGAATCTCGCTCATGCCGCGCCCACTCCCGGTGAAACCGACCTCATCCGTGAACGCCAGGATCGTCTGCTCGAAGAGCAGCGTCGGCGCCTCGAAGAGCTTAAAGAGTTGCCCGGCAAGGAAGTGAAACCGGTCCAGCCCTCGGCACCTGCCGACAGCCGTTGCTTCCCTATCCAGGACATCGAACTCAAAGGCACCGACAGCCTTTCTGCCGGTGAACGCGAACGCTTGCTCAAGCCCTACATCGGCCAATGCCTGGGCGTCTCTCAGCTCAACGAATTGCTCAAGGTCATCACCACTCGCTACATCGAAAAAGGCCTGGTGACCAGCCGCGCTTACTTGCCGCAGCAGGACTTGTCCGGTGGGCATTTAAAAGTCTTGGTCGTTGAAGGGCGGCTTGAAGGTCTGAAAGGTGCGCAGGGCAGCCAACTCTCGGACCGCGAACTGGCCATGGCTTTTCCGGGCCAGAGTGGCGGATTGGTCAATCTGCGTGAAATTGAACAGATGGTTGATCAGCTCAACCGCTTGCCGTCGAATCAGGCGCAGATGGAATTGACCCCGGGCCAGAACGTCGGCGGCAGCGAAATCCTGGTCAAGAACACACCGCAAAAGCCTTGGCGCGTCGGGTTGTCGCGCAGCAACGACGGTCAGCGCAGCACCGGCGAGCAGCAGTGGCGCACGACGCTGGACTGGGACAGTCCGCTGGGGCTGGCCGATCAGTTGATGCTGCGCGGCGGTGGCGATGTGATGACCGATCACCAGCACACATCCAACAACGCAACGCTGTATTACAGCCTGCCGTGGGGCTGGTGGGACTTCAGTTACACCTACACCCAGAACGAGTACCGCACGCAGCTTGTCGCCAACGATTACCCCTTCAAGCTGACCGGCGACACCGAAAACCATCAGCTGCGGGCCGAGCGGGTGATCCACCGCGATGCCATGAGCAAGACCTCACTCAGCGCCGGCCTCTCTTATTTGCGCACCAACAACTTCATTGAAGACAGCAAGCTCAAGTTCAGCAGCAACCGGATTACCGAGTCGCAGTTCGGCATCAATCACGGTCGGCGCGTCGGCAGCGCGTTCGTCAACCTCGACCTGGGTATGCAGGAAGGCATCGGCGCACTCGATGCTCAGGGCAATGACCATCCCGCCCCCGGCGAGCCGGATGCGCGTTACCGCAAATACATGGCCGTCGCGTCCTACCTGCAACCGTTCAAGGTGTGGGGCGAGTCGTTCAGTTTCACCAGCCTGATGACCGGCCAGCGCAGTGAAGACGTGTTGTTCAGTCCGCAACGCACCAGCCTCGGCGGGCAATCGTCGATTCGTGGCTACAAGGACCAATCCTTGTCGGGCGACAGTGGCGGTTACTGGCGCAACGATCTGCGCTGGACCCGTCCAGTGAGCGCCGAATGGCTGCGCCCGGTGTTCGCTGAATACGGCACTAGCCTCGGTTACGACCAGGGCGTGATCCGCGGCAATCGTTTCAATGACGATCAGCACGGGCGCATGTCCAGCAACTCGGTGGAGCTGTTTGCACGCGGTCAGCATGTCGCCGCCAGCGTGACCTTCGCCCACTCCCTGGAACGCCCGGACACCCTGACCGAGCGTGAAGCGCCGATCTATTTCCGCGTGGATTTCTTCCTTTAATTTCGCTGCATCGAGACCTTCCACATGGACGTTCGCCAGTACGCTTTCCTCGCTCGCCAGTCTTCTGCCGTGGTGAAACCCCGCGAGCACTTCTGGGGCATGCCCAAGCGCGGATTGGCGTTCCTGCTGGCCAACGTCATGTTCTGGCAACCGATGTGGGCACAGGCCGACGGCATTGTGGTCGCTACGCCGGGCACTACGCTGGACAATGCCGGCAACGGCATGCAAATCGTCAACATCGCCACGCCCAATGGCAGCGGTCTGTCGCATAACCAGTTCCATGATTACAACGTCAGCGCCCAAGGGCTGATCCTCAACAACGGCTCGGCGCAGACTTCGCTCTCGCAACTGGGCGGCATCATCATCGGTAACCCGAACCTGAAAAACAGCGGTTCGGCGCAGACGATCCTTAACGAAGTCATCGGCGGCAGCCCCAGCCAGTTGCGCGGTTACACCGAAGTGGCGGGGCAGTCGGCACACGTCATTGTCGCCAACCCCTATGGCATCACCTGCAACGGCTGCGGCTTCATCAACACCCCGCGCGTGACCTTGACCACCGGCAAACCGGTGCTTGATGGCGCGGGTCGCGTCGATCACTTCCAGGTCGATCAAGGCAGCATTGCCATCGAAGGTGCCGGGCTCAACGCGAGCAACATCGATCAGTTCGACCTCATCACCCGCTCGGCGACGATCAACGCCAACCTCTACGCGAAAAAACTCAACGTCATTACCGGGCGCAACAACGTTGACGCCACCAGCCTGTCGGCCAAGGCCCTGGCGCCGGATGGTTCCACAGCGCCAATGCTGGCAATCGACAGCAGCGCGCTCGGCGGCATGTACGCCGGTGCGATCAAACTGGTGGGCACTGAGCAGGGCGTGGGCGTCAAACTCGGCGGGGAGATGGCGACCAGTGCCGGTGATCTCAACCTCGACGTCAATGGCAAGCTGACACTGGCGACCACCGGCGCCAGCGGCGCGCTCACGGTCAAGGCGCAAAGTGTGCAAGCGGATGGCCCGCTGTACGCCGGCGGCAACCTGAACGTCACGGCCAGTGAAGACCTGTTCAATCAGAAGAGCATCGCTGCAGGCGGCAACGTGATGCTGGCCAGTAACGGCCAACTGACCAACCTCGGCATCATCGAAGCCGGGATCAATGCCGACAACACCCACAACCTGACGGGCGACGTGCAGATCGACGCCAAAAACCTGCGCAACGCGGGCCAGGTCATTGCTGCGCGCAAGCTCACCGCCAACGTCGAAAAAGACTTCGATAATCGCAAGGGGCTGATGAGCGCGAACGCGGCGCTCGCAAAAGTGACGGTCGGCGGACGGCTCGACAACACCGAAGGCACCCTTCAGGCAAAGACTGATCTGGTGGTCAGCGGCGCAACGGTCATCAACCAGAACGGTGCGATGCTCGGCAAGGCGGTCACCGTTACCGCCACCCACCTCGACAACAGCCAGCAGGGCCGCGTCGTGGCGGACAGTGGCGCGCTGACCGTGACGGTGGATCAAGCGGTCAACAACCAGCAGGGACGGCTGCAAGCCACCGCCGGTGATGTTGCACTCAAGGCCGGCAGCGTCGACAACCGCGCAGGTGTCGTAGTCGGGCAAAAAGTGGCAGTGACCACCACGTCAGGCAATCTGGACAACCGCGCCGGGCAAGTGCTTGGCAACCGTCTGGAGGTCGACGCCAAAACCGCCGTTGATAACCGTGACAGCGGCCAACTGCTCGCGGGCAGCGACGGCTTGAAACTGAAAGCCAAAGGGCTACAGAACCAACAAGGCAACATCACCGCCGGTGGCAGCCACGCTGAACTCGATTTGGGTCAGGGCCGTCTGGACAACCAGTCGGGCACCCTCAGCGCGAGCAGCGTCAGCCTGACCGCGGGTGACGTCGATAACAGTGGCGGCAGCCTTGTCAGCCTGGCAGGCAACCTGCAATTGACGGTGGATCGTCTGATCAACCAGGGTGGCTTGATCGAAGCCAGCCAGAAAGTGCAGCTCGATGGGCAGAGCCTGGACAACAGTGCCGGGGGCCGACTTCTGGCGCACTTCGGTGATTTGAGTCGAATCGCCCTGCAAAACGAACTGGATAACCGTGGCGGACACATCGCCATCGGCAGCGATAACTTCGTCCTGCAGGCCGGTACCTTGCGCAACGGCGCCGGGCAGATCGAACACGCGGCCACCGGTCAGTTCAGCGTGAACTCCGCCAGCCTGTTCAGCGCCCAGGGGCGCTTGGTCGGTCTCGGCAGTGGCGACTGGAACATCACAAACGTCGACGGTATCGGCCTTTGGCATGTCAACGGTGCGCTGGATATCAGCGGCCTGCAAAGCATCGCCCTGCAAGCCGGTGACCGCATCGCCAGCGCCAGCAGCCTGAGCCTGGATGCGGTCAGCCTGAGCAATGCCGGCGAGTTGCTCAGCGACGGCGACCTCACCCTCAAGCTGTCCGGCAACCTGACGAACCAAGGGCTGATTTCGACCCAGCAGGCGTTGAAAATCAAAGCGGTCAACGTGACCCAGAACGACGGCCGAATCGCCAGTGCCGGCAACGGCGAACTGGTCCTGAGCGGCACGCTCGACAACCTCGGCCGGTTGACCTCCAGCGCCAATCTGAGCGTCGTCGCCGACCGCATCGACAACGGCGGCACCCTTGGCGCGCAACAGCTACTCACCCTCAGCGCTACCCGAGACATCAACAACCGGGCGGACAGCCTGATCTTCAGCGGCGCCGACATGACCTTGCGCGCCGACAGCCTGCTCAACCGCTACGCCGACTTCTACAGCAAAGGAAAACTCAGCTTCGCGGCCCGTGATGGCGGCAAGGCCAGCCAGTTGATCAACCGCTCGGGCAGCATCGAAAGCGGCAGTGACATCGACATCAAGGTGCGCGAGCTGACCAACGAAAAGGCCGAATTCGAAGCCACCCAAAGCATCGCCAGCCGCCGCATCGTGATCAACTGCACCGATTGCAGCGGCGGTACTCACTCCGGCTATTACATCGTCCGCACCCTTTACGAAGGCAGCATTCTCAAGGACTCCCCGGCGTCGCGACTGCTGGCTAACCAGGACCTGCTGCTAGACGCGGTCACCGTCACCAACGGCCAGAGCCTGCTGGCCGCCAACCGCCACACGACCATCACGGCCAGCAACTTTTATAACCGTGGGTTCACCCTCGACAATCGCGAAGAGAACATCAACTACTTCCTCGACGGCGTCAGCAAGAGTGCCTACCGGGTCACCGAGGCCGCGACCAACGCCTGGAACGCCAACTACGCCGGGCAGCCACTCGCCAGTCAGGCGCCGATTCCGATCGAGGTGACGAAATACCCGATCGAGAACATCACCAACACCATCATGCCCGGCAACAACACGACCCATGTCGGCACCGTGCAGGCCGGTGGCGCGCTGAAACTGAACGTCAGCGGTGAGCTGGTCAACGGCAGCCTCACCAACCAGGGGAACGCCCAACTCATCGGCGCCACCCTCGACAGCCAGGCCTTTGGCGCCGGTGGCCAGCAAATAATCCTCGCCAGCCCGGTGGGCAGCCCGGGCCCGTTGAAGGACGTCAAACGCATTGAAACCGTCGCTGTCGACGGCAGCGTAAAAGTCAGCTTTGTCCCGGTCGATTTTACCGGCGCAGCCTTCGTCGGCATCGACCCGACCTCGCTCCCGAGTTTCCGCCTGCCTCAAGGCAGTTACGGCCTGTTCACCCAGAGCCGCAACCCGGCCAACAAATACCTGATCGAAACCAACCCCTCGCTCGTCGACCTCTCGAAGTTCATGAGCTCGGACTATTTGATCGGCAAGCTGGGCTACGACCCCGACCAGGCCGCGCGCCGACTGGGCGACGGCCGTTACGAAACCCGACTGATTGCCGACGCCGTGCGCGCCCAGACCGGCCAGCGTTTCCTCGCCGACGGCCTGAGCAGCGACTACGAGCAATTCCAGTACCTGATGGACAACGCCATCAGCAGCAAAAACGCTCTGAACCTGAGCGTCGGCGTCATGCTGACCTCGCAGCAGGTGGCCGCCCTGACCCACGACATCGTCTGGATGGAAGAACGGGTCATCAACGGCGAAACCGTGCTGGTGCCGGTGCTGTACCTGGCCAAAGTCGACTCGCGAAATCTGCGCGGCGGCAGCCTGATTCAAGGGCGCAACGTAGAGATAATCACCGGCGGCGATCTGAAAAACGTCGGGACATTGCGCGCCAGTGAAGACCTCAGCGCCTTGAGCGGCGGCAGCATCTTGCAGGGCGGCCTGGCGCAGGCCAACGCCAACCTGACCCTGCTGGCACAAGACAGCATCCGCAATGCCATGGCCGGGGAAATCCGCGCCGACAAGGTCAACCTCACCAGCCTCAAAGGCGACATCGTCAACGACCGCACCGCCACGGCATTCAACATCGGCGCCGGCAGCGCCACGCAACTCGATGCCGGCAGCAGCATCAGCGCCGGTTCAAAACTGACCATCAACGCGGCGAACAACCTGACCAGCAAAGGCCAGATCAGCAGCGGCGGCGATGCCACGTTGACCGCCGGCAACGACATCAACCTGCTCGCAGTGGAAGACCGCACCGTCACCCGCGACGCCCTGCGTCGCGGCCTGCGCACCGAAGAAACCCTCACCCAGTTGGGCTCCAGCGTAACCGCAGCGGGCAACCTGACCCTGCACGCCGGTCGTGACCTCAACGCCGTCGCCAGCAAGGCCAGTGCTGGAAAGGACCTGAACGCCAGCGCCGACGGCGACATCAACCTGATCTCGGCCGAGGACGAACACAACCTTGAGAGCCGCTACAAGAAGGGCAACAAAAAGGTTCATGAGGTCGATGACCAGACTCGTCAGGTAGCCAGTGAGTTTAGTGCGGGGGGGAATTTGTCGGTCAAAGCCGCAGGGGATGTAACGCTGCGGGCCAGTAACCTGACAGCAGGCGACGAGGCCTACGTTTACGCCGGCAACAACCTCAACGTGCTCGCCGCGGAAAACAGGGATTACACGCTGTATGACATGACGGCCAAAGGCGCGTTTGGGGCGAAGAAAACCAAGCGTGATGAAGTGACGGATGTGAAATATGTCGGCAGTCACATCACTAGCGGAGGGAACCTGACGCTGGAGAGCGGTGGGGACCAGTTGTATCAGGTCGCCAAGCTCGACAGCGGCAAGGACATCGTTATCGACAGCGGTGGCTCGATTCTTTTTGAAGGGGTGAAAGATCTTCACGACGAGAACCACTCCAAGAGTGACAGCGACCTGGCCTGGTTCGAAACCAAAGGCAGCGGTCGCACCGATGAAACCCTGCGTCAGAGCGAACTGGTGGCCCAGGGCCGACTGGTCATCAAGGCTGCTGGCCAGATCAGCATCGACATCAAACAAGTCGATCAGCAAAGCGTCAGCCAGACCATCGACGCGATGGTCGAAGCCGACCCGAATCTTGCCTGGATGAAGCAGGCGGAAGCGCGTGGTGACATCAACTGGCGCCAGGTGAAGGAGATTCACGAGAGCTTCAAATATGACAGTTCCGGGCTGGGTGCCGGCGCGAAAATCGCCATCGCGATCCTGATGTCTTTCATCATGGGCCCGGCGGGCCTAGGTCTGGTGGGCGGTGGTGCCGGGGGCGTATTTGCCACCAGTCTGGCGACCACTGCGGTCACCAGCACCATCAGCAATAAAGGCAACTTGGGCGCTGCGTTCAAGGAAACGTTTAGTGCTGACAGCCTGAAAAGTGCCGCAATTGCTGGGTTCACTGCGGGCATGCTCGATTATGCGGACACCAATTGGTTCGCCGGGGCGGCGGAAGGTACAAAGTCCGCAAACATTCTTACCAGCACCAATTTCACCGACATTGCGACACGGGTAGCTGGCCGGGCGGTGATCTCCAGCAGCATCTCAACCGCTATTGGTGGCGGCAACTTTGGCGACAACCTTGGTGCGGCGCTGGTGGGAGAGGCCGGGAATGTGGCCATGGCGACTGGGTTTAACTGGATCGGCGATACCATCAAGTTTCCCGAGGGCAGTCTTGAGAAAACCGTAGCGCATGCGTTGATGGGGGGCTTGCTATCGAAGGCTACTGGCGGTGATTTTGCCACCGGCGCGGCAGCGGCGGGGCTTAATGAAGCGCTGACGAATCAACTGGTCAGTCTTGCGGATGGCAACGACCAGTTGCACGTAATGATGTCGCAGTTAACCGGGCTCCTTGCCGCCGCGGCGGTGGATGGGGATCTCCAACAGGGATCAGATATTGCGAAGAACGCCACGCAGTACAACTGGCTGCTACACAAAGAAGTTACAGCGGCGGATAAAGCTCGAGCAGCTTGTGGTTCGGGGAGTGGTGCTCAAGCGTGTCGGGACAACATCACCCGGGCAATATCAGCATTGGATGCCGAAAGACAACGTGATATGGAGGAGTTTGGGCGCAAGATTCAGCTGCGTGGACTACTAGAGGGGTGGACGCTCGATGAAATAAATGCAGCCAAGAATAGTTATTTTTCAGGCGTTGACACAAAACAACTTACAACCGTCTACCCCCCGTCGATGGAGCCTGGGTTTCTGGCCAGAGAAGGATTTACGGGGTTCAAGGACCGAGCTGTTGCGTGGCCAGGAGGGGTGGTTGACACAGCAAAATCGGCTTGGGATGCCTTTTCATCCCCTTTCGATACGATTGGTGCAATCGCAGGCGGTATCGGCGGGATAGCGCTCGGGATTAAGGACTGGATTACCAGCCCGATCCCGTCGCATGCGCTAGAAAGGGAGTTTGATAAAGTAGCGACCGCCTCTGCCCAGCAGTTAGGGGGTATGGTTTTTGACACGACTACTGGGCTTGCCACAGCTTATATTGGTGGGAAAGCTGTTGAGTGGATTGGTGGGAAATGGGTTAATGCAAAAGCCCCAGGTGATACTGTAGTGCGCAGCGATAATGACTTTTATTCACCGGTCGGGGGAAATGGAAAACCAAAGGCATATATCAATGAGAATGGCGATTTGGTTCCTCCTAACCCAGAGGGGACCGGCAGCGTTCAAACACATGTGCGTGGAGGTGGTTCTGAAAACTCTCCCTACATCTCCGTAACCGACCCGAGAGCTGCCTCGAATCCTAAGAACTACGGTACGCATCAAATCGAAATCGACGTGACGCGATTGCAGCAGGATATTGATTCCGGTGTATTGCCAAATACTAGGTTCTTGAGCAGCCGTGAAATCGCGGCCGAGTTGCAATCAAGGGTAGATGCGGCACGGGAGAAATACACGAACAACCCGTCCACGAAAAATGAGACTTCATTGACGAGGGCAGAGGCAGACTTGCGGAACACCACGCGTGATGGAGAGTGCTTGATCAAGGGCTGTGTCCCGGCCGACTATATTAAACTTATCGATAAATAGGTATTTATCATGGATCGGAAAACAAACGACCTGCTTAATAGTATTCCGGAACATGCAGATTATGCTGCTGATGCAGGAGACTTGGATCCGGAGGATATTCCGCAGGAAAGAATGGATGCTGTGATGGGTTTGCTTCTTCACGCAGATAATGATGTGGTGCGCTTCCTAGCTGCGAAATTATTGACCAGTTGGGGGGTCCATGAAGGCCTGATTGCCTTGGAGAAGAGCATGGAAAGACCTGAAATTATCGAAGGCATCTATTCTCATAGGCTGCATGGATACGATGATACTTATCGTCAGATACTTATGGCAGTGACCATGTATTTTGCCAATATGGCTGACAGGGGGGGAAGAGAGGTGGCGAGAACCCAAGTCTACTCACCCTTGTCGAAAATCATAGCGTTGGCGGGTAGTAAACCTTTTGAAATAACCGATGCTTTTGCTTTCGTGAAGCGAGAAAGATATCTGGAGTATGTACCTCCTATTGAACAGCATCTTGTTTCGATAATTGATCATCCAGAAATACATCGTTGGAAGATTTATGATGCTATCGAATTGTTGATGGATTTTGATCCTGAGTTTGTCATGTCTCTGTTGAAAGAAAAAAACAAGACGATTGATGATTTCAGACCAACAGTACAGGGTTGACGCCAGTAAGCGGGAGGCAGGGATCAGGTCGGCTTCGGAAGAAAAGGTGCGAAAGGCGCGACTAGCAATATGAGAAAAGGGGATGGATTTATTTTTGATTTTTTTTAGTTTTATGCGGTGGCCAGAAAATAAATCTTTCCCATTTTCCCCGAAAAACTATTACTGGGAGTCAGGTATGAAGTCTATTAAGGAGAAAAAATAGATGATCATGGGAGGGTATACCCTTAGTCCTGAGCATGGCAGATCGCAAATCCCTCTCATTGATCAGCCGACCATGGAAGATGTAAGGTCCATTATATGTGAATATAGTAAAGTCGGCGGCGTCGCTTCGTTGTCTATTTCCCCGGCACCTGAAGTCGGACCTTGCGAAATCAGTCTTTATGCTGATTCTGGAAATTATATTCTGATGCTGAACCAATACCTTGATGATGGTGAGCATGTTGTGCGTACTCTTAATAATACGTCGACTGGAGCAAAATTGGTTGATGTTCTGGGCGATTACTATCCGGCGAGTTTTGTCACAAGAAATATAGATATCGTTATTTCTTGTTTTCAAGAATTTTTGAGGTCCGGTGATGTAAGCTTTGCAGTGTTGAATGCTTAAAGTAAAAAAGAATGTAGGGTGCAAAAGGGCCAGGTCAGATCGTTGAGATAACGGGGACAGACCACATTTTCTGAGGCGGATATGTCGGGGGTAGTCCACATCTTTATTAATAAAGTTGAGGTCTATCTCTTTTTATCCCTTCCTCGACGGCGTCAGCAAGAGTACCTACCGGGTCACCGAGGCCGCGACCAACGCCTGGAACGCCAGCTACGCCGGGCAGCCACTCGCCAATCAGGCGCCGATTCCGATCGAGGTGACGAAATACCCGATCGAGAACATCACCAACACCATCATGCCCGGCAACAACACGACCCATGTCGGCACCGTGCAGGCCGGTGGCACGCTGAAACTGAACGTCAGCGGTGAGTTGGTCAACGGCAGCCTCACCAACCAGGGGAACGCCCAGCTCATCGGCGCCACCCTCGACAGCCAGGCCTTTGGCGCCGGTGGCCAGCAAATAATCCTGGCCAGCCCGGTGGGCAGCCCGGGCCCGTTGAAGGACGTCAAACGCATTGATACCGTCGCTGTCGACGGCAGCGTAAAAGTCAGCTTTGTCCCGGTCGATTTTACCGGCGCAGCCTTCGTCGGCATCGACCCGACCTCGCTCCCGAGTTTCCGCCTGCCTCAAGGCAGTTACGGCCTGTTCACCCAGAGCCGAAACCCGGCCAACAAATACCTGATCGAAACCAACCCCTCGCTCGTCGACCTCTCGAAGTTCATGAGCTCGGACTACTTGATTGGCAAGCTGGGTTACGACCCCGACCAGGCCGCGCGCCGACTGGGCGACGGCCGCTACGAAACCCGACTGATTGCCGACGCCGTGCGCGCCCAGACCGGTCAGCGCTTCCTCGCCGATGGCCTGAGCAGCGACTACGAACAATTCCAGTACCTGATGGACAACGCCATCAGCAGCAAAAACGCCCTGAACCTGAACGTCGGCGTCATGCTGACCTCTCAGCAGGTGGCCGCCCTGACCCACGACATCGTCTGGATGGAAGAACGGGTCGTCGACGGCGAAACCGTGCTGGTGCCGGTGCTGTACCTGGCCAAAGTCGACTCGCGAAATCTGCGCGGCGGCAGCCTGATTCAGGGGCGCAACGTAGAGATGATCACCGGCGGCGATCTGAAAAACGTCGGGACATTGCGCGCCAGTGAAGACCTCAGCGCCTTGAGCGGCGGCAGCATCTTGCAGGGCGGCCTGGCACAGGCCAACGCCAACCTGACCCTGCTGGCGCAAGACAGCATCCGCAACGCCATGGCCGGGGAAATCCGCGCCGACAAGGTCAACCTCACCAGCCTCAAAGGCGACATCGTCAACGACCGCACCGCCACGACATTCAACATCGGCGCCGGCAGCGCCACGCAACTCGATGCCGGCAGCAGCATCAGCGCCGGTTCAAAACTGACGATCAACGCGGCGAACAACCTGACCAGCAAAGGCCAGATCAGCAGCGGCGGCGATGCCACGTTGACCGCCGGCAACGACATCAACCTGCTCGCAGTGGAAGACCGCACCGTCACCCGCGACGCCCTGCGTCGCGGCCTGCGCACCGAAGAAACCCTCACCCAGTTGGGCTCCAGCGTAACCGCCGCGGGCAACCTGACCCTGCACGCCGGTCGCGACCTCAACGCCGTGGCCAGCAAGGCCAGTGCTGGAAAGGACTTGAACGCCAGCGCCGACGGCGACATCAACCTGATCTCGGCCGAGGACGAACACAACCTTGAGAGCCGCTACAAGAAGGGCAACAAAAAGGTTCATGAGATCGATGACCAGACTCGTCAGGTAGCCAGCGAGTTTAGTGCGGGGGGGAATCTGTCTGTCAAAGCCGCCGGGGATGTAACGCTGCGGGCCAGTAACCTGACAGCAGGCGACGAGGCCTACGTTTACGCCGGCAACAACCTCAACGTGCTCGCCGCGGAAAACAGGGATTACACGCTGTATGACATGACGGCCAAAGGCGCGTTTGGGGCGAAGAAAACCAAGCGTGATGAAGTGACGGATGTGAAATATGTCGGCAGTCACATCACCAGCGGAGGGAACCTGACGCTGGAGAGTGGTGGGGACCAGTTGTATCAGGTGGCCAAGCTTGAGAGTGGTAAGGACATTACGCTGGACAGTGGTGGGAGCATCACGTTTGAGGCGGTGAAGGACTCACATCAGGAAAGCCACGAAAAGAGCAGCAATAGCTGGGCGTGGACCAGCATGGAAAACAAAGGCCAGGTTGACGAAACACTGCGCCAGAGCCAATTGACTGCCAAAGGCCGGACGCTCATCAAAGCAGTCGATGGGTTACACATCGATATCAAAGACATCGACCAACAAACGGTCAGCCAAGTGATCGACGCCATGGTCCAGGCTGACCCGAGCATGGCCTGGCTCAAAGACGTTGAAGCGCGCGGCGATGTGGATTGGCGCCAGGTCAAAGAGCTGCATGACAGCTGGGATGAAAGTCATTCCGGGCTAGGTGGTCCGGCGATGATCATTATCGTCATCATTGTCAGCTACTTCACGGCCGGTGCGGCATCTAGTTTGGTGGCTTCTGCTGCGAACGCAGGGGCGAGCAGTGCATTCGCAGCGGGTGCTGCAGCGACCGCAACGGCGGACGCTGTCGCCGTTGGCTGGGCTAACGCTGCTCTGACAGCAATGATGACCTCTGCTGCCAGTACAGCCGCAGTCAGCACCATCAACAATAAAGGCAATCTTGGCGCCGCGTTCAAAGAAACCTTCAGCGCCGACAGCATGAAAAATTACATCGTTGCCGGGGCCGTGGCGGGTCTCTCAGCCGGTGTGTTCAAAGATTGGACCAACACCACTACAGAACCCGGCACCGCGTTGACCGATTCGACCAAAGGGGTTTTGGCTAACACGGGCAAAGTCGTGGTTAACAATTCAGGCGGACTGAGCAGCCTGGGAGGTATAGCCCAGTTCACCGCGAATCAGGCCCTGCAAAACACTACCTCTGCGCTGCTCAATAAAGCATTGGGGCGCGAGGGCAGCCTGAGTGACGCCTTGCAAAGCAGTCTGGTGAATGCGTTTGCTGCCTATGGTTTCAATTTGGTGGGTGATATCGGCCTGCAGAACGACTTGCCCGAAGGAGGCCTCGCCAAAATCGGCTTGCATGCGGTGATGGGCGGCCTGGCCTCTCTCGCTGCGGGCGGTGATTTCAAGACTGGGGCGCTAGCGGCAGGAGTCAACGAAGCCTTGGTCGGTAAGTTGGCCT
Organism: Pseudomonas sp. PDM01; assembly: GCF_014852325.1. Classification (NCBI taxonomy): domain Bacteria; kingdom Pseudomonadati; phylum Pseudomonadota; class Gammaproteobacteria; order Pseudomonadales; family Pseudomonadaceae; genus Pseudomonas; species Pseudomonas sp. PDM01. The sequence continues at coordinate 39,216 of NZ_JACVBK010000005.1, read as the reverse complement.
CTGCCTATGCCGGCATGTCTAAGGAGGACAGGGATCGACTGTTGGCCATGAACTCGCAACTGATTGGAGTGCTGGCAACCGCTGTTCAAGACCCAGATGCCGATAACAACAAGCTGCAAATCGGTTCGTGGGTCGCACAGAACGGAACCCTGTACAACCGTCAGCTTCACGCCGATGAGCAAGACTGGATCAAGGCGCATGCCAAAGAGTTTGCCGAGAAAAATGGCATCAGTGAAGACGCAGCCACGAAACGTTTGAGCCAGCAAGCACTCAAGGATGTCGACTTCCTGTGGCGATCCATCTTGACTGATGGCGACGACAGTGCAGCGCAAGCCTTCTTGAGCAGTTCCGGGCAGACATTCACCAATGACCTCGGCGGACAACAAGCGCTGTTCACCGCAAAAGGGCAACAGCTGTTCCGGCCAGAAATGTTTGCGGATACAGCTGATCCGAAGTTCTATCAGCAGTTCGTTCAAAGCGGCGTGAGTCGTGAACTGAGTACAGGTTTGCTCAAAGAACTGAAGGATTCTGGCATTGAGATAAAAAATGGCGCTGTGGATCTCGTAAAACTGGCCACCGAGCATCCCAATGTTGTGCTGGGTGGGTTGTGGGAAGGCGCCAAGGAGCTACCTCAAAGCGTGGTGGACGGATTCGTGGAAAGTGGTCATGCGATTGGGGAGGGGGCAGCCGTCGGCCTCGATGAGCAACTTACCAACAAGCTGAACGCCATCTACGGACAGGATGTTCATACCGCTCAAACCACATTGCTGGCCATTCGGACGCTTCTCGCCGTCTCTGGCGCGGGGAGTGCGGCGAAGGCCGGTGGCAAGCTTTCGGAAAAGACCGCCGAGGCTATTGGGAAAAAACTGGATGAGGTAATAGACAGCCTGGCAGAGCAGGCTTCCGTCAAAAATGGTGGTGTAAAAGGCGCAGCGGGAACGCCAGTAACGAAGGGGCCTTGCTGCTTTGCTGCGGGTACGAAAGTTTCTACACCGCAAGGCGACCGCGTTATTGAGTCGCTCAAGGTGGGAGATGTTGTCTGGAGCAAGCCTGAGAAAGGGGGCAAGCCGTTCGCTGCTGCCATTCTGGCAACGCATCAGCGTTCTGATCAGCCGATCTACCGCCTCAAGCTCAAAAGTGTTCGTGGCGCCGACGCAGCGGAAAGCGAAACCCTGCTGGTTACGCCGAGTCACCCCTTCTATGTACCGGCCAAACGTGACTTCATTCCCGTCATCGATCTGAAACCGGGTGACTTGCTGCAGTCACTGGCTGATGGCGACACCGAAAACACCTCGTCCGAAGTCGAATCGCTTGAGCTGTACCTGCCCGAGGGCAAAACATACAATCTGACGGTCGATGTGGGACATACGTTCTACGTTGGCGAGCTCAAGACCTGGGTACACAACACTGGGCCTTGTGATTTGCCTCCGGATTATTTTGCAGGTGGCGCAAAAGGCTTGGTGTCGGTTGACACGCAGACAGCATTGACTCAGCAGGTTGCAGACTTGCGTGCCATGCTGACAGGCAGTGCTAAAACTAGTGGTAATGTGGGCGTTGCACAGATCGACATTTCGGGGATTCAGCCGACAATGGCAGCGTCCAGCCGTATTGGCATACCAAATGCGGAGCAGCAAGCAGTGGGGTTTGTTGGCGAGGTCTCTGAGACGTTTCCAAGCTCGGTTGTACCGACGGCGAGTAATCCCCCACAGATGCTGAACAGGGCAGTAGATTCGGAGGCGAAAATTTTGAACAATATCGCCGCGCAACTGGGAGACAACACTTCGGTGAAGGGGAGTATTAATCTACTAACGGAGCGGGCGCCCTGTGCAAGTTGTTCAAATGTTATTGAGCTATTCAGAGCCAAGTACCCCAATATTACTGTCAATGTGTTCGATAATGGCGGTGTGATTCGTCCGACTAAAAAAGGACTTTAAGATGCTACACGAAGAGCGTTTGACTTATGAAACCCTGAAAGCGTGGGCTTTGGACTGCTATTACGAGGGGTGTCGAGATCATGCTGTGATGAAGGGGTGGCCTCATGAACAGATCATGGGGTATGTCGATTATCAATTTGAAAATTCTTTCGAGCGTCCGGTGGAGGACTTTATGTGGCGAGTAGTCCTTCTGATTTTATCGGGTGGATGGAATCAAAATTGGTATTCGAGCGCGCGTCAACTGATCGTCGAGCAAATCATGAGAAATGGTATTGACAATATTTTAGCGGGCGTGCCTGCAGCCGAAGCAGAGTTGTTTCGGCATGATCTTAGAGTCTTAAAACTAATTTGACGGTGTAAAAGGTAGTTTCGCGGCTACGGGAGGTGCTGACTTTTACGTTACACCGCAAGGAGCTGCTGTGCCAGCGACTGGCTATCGAGCTGTCGGAGGTCCTGTTGTCGAAGAGGCGTTAACGTTTACCTTTGATACGCTGCCACCCTGAGCAAAAGTGAAATAACATTCGATGATTTTGCGGTAGGCACGTCGAAAGGATTCATTGGAGTTGGTGCCGATGGGGCAGTAGAGTTGGTTGGGTCATTGAAAAAAAATGGGTAAAATGGGGCAGACCACATTTTCTACACGTCTCGGGTGGAGTTTGGTTGTAAGTTACTGGGGTACTCTAAGAGCCAAAGTTGTGCGCCATGAGTGAAGTTATTTATCCTCGTCGTAAAGTTTTCCTGGCTTTTTTTCTTTGTCCGCTAATACTTGGATTCATTGCTGGAATTATCAGAGCAGTAACAGTGCTCACCGAGTTGGTGAGTAATCCAAAATTGCTGGGTTCGGTGAGGGGGGCTGAATTGCTGTTGATGCCGTTTTTGACCCCGCTTCTCATACAGTTGGCTTTCTTCCTGCCGTTTCTGGGTTACGCATTGGTGATTGTATTAATTAAAGTCAAGAAGACACTTCGTAATTGCATGGTTGTTTCCTTTTTTGGAAGTTGTGTAGCCGCGTCGTGGGTGTTTTTGTTTATTTCAAATGTGGTGCAAAACATCAAGGGGACTCAGTATTCGGACTATGTTATTGAATTACTGGTGCTGTTCGCCGCATCAATGGCTACCTGTTGGTTAACGGCCCATTTCTTTTTACCTGAGGGAAGTCAGGTTGAAGGTTAGAGGGGCTAACGGGGGCAGACCACATTTCCTGTATAGAAAACGTGGTCTGTCCCCATTTTTCTATAATGCGTGATGGAAGTGTAGGGCGTTTTGATCCGGATGCAGGTATCGCTGACGCATGGTCTAGATTCCAAAAAGGAACCTACAAGGCAGAAGACGTCCAGTTGTTTAAGCATGAGTATTTTGAAGCTAGATTTGAAGGCATTTTTAAAGTTGACTATGGTGTTTCGCATGACAAAACACAGGTTCGGTACCCGAGTCCACTAGGGAGCTGAGAGAGGTTATATGGCATTTTATATTGAAATGGATAAAGTTGCAGAAACTGAAGAGTATGTTGAATACGCGTTCGGTAGGGGTCTTGAGATTGGAGTAATCCGGCTTGGGAAGAAGGATGGAACTATTCATGTGTTGAAAGAGTGCCCTCTCGATATGGAAGGAGAATGGTCTCAAAGAGCTGCTATGAAGCTAATTCGTCTTATGAGAAGTGGTGATTTTCCCGAGAGAACTCAGTGGGCTTCTTGACGAAAGAAGGGATAACGGGGACAGACCACATTTCCTGTATGGAAAACGTGGTCTGTCCCCATTTTCCCCATTTTCCCCATTTGGATAAGGCGGATATCGTTCCAATTGATTATAGGAATCTTACACCCGGAAATCAGGGTATGGTTAACGGCTGGATAAAATTGCTAACCTCGGAACAGCAAGATAAAATATTAATTCTGCGGTGAAAATTATGGGTATGTATATATCGATAAATGACAAGTCGGGTTGGGGGGCGTCAGGTGGTGTTTTTGATTGTATTGTTGAAGGCACAAGGAAGTTTTTCACTAAAAACCAAGAAAGCTGTATGAGAACAATATACGAAGCGCTAGATGAGCAGGCACAGAGCTTTATCATTTTAGATAAGGTCTCAGGTGAGTGTTTCAATCTGTTCTATCGCCATTGCAAAACAGCAATGGATGGTTTTCCTGAGAGTGAGCGAGGGAAGTTAGTTCCAGAGAGTCACATTCCAGGGGTGTTGTGGAACTGGTCTGAGGTTTTACGGCTTATGCGAGAAGACTCTCGCTATGAAGAGTAAGCAGGCTTTGGTGCAAAAGGTATTTCTCCGGTTGTAACTGCTGAGGGAAAGATTATAAGAAGGAGACAGATCACATTTTCTGAGGCGTATTTTTATTAGCCGAAATGATGAGGCATAGAAAGGGGTTTTGTTTTTATTGGTTTGGCTAAGCTTTCGATTTTATTTGTATGAAAGTACTCACCATATGTCTCGCAGAGCACGTGTCCTGATGCCGGGAGACCGAGCAAACATTAAATTTTTCAGGTGGGAACGTGGTCTGTCCCCATTTTTTTTGTCCTCATTTTTCCGATAGTTAGGAATGGTTATGAGCAGTGGCGGCACACTAATAGAGAGATTTGTCGATCAAGAGTTGGACGATAGCGTTCGTTCTATTTTGAAAGATGCCTTTGATGAACGGATGCGCTCAGAGGGCGTTCTGCTAAGGGAGTTCGAGTTTAATTGCTTTGACGTTGCTCTAGATTTTGAGAAAGGTATTGTCACCTTGCATGATGTTCTTTCCGCAGGAGGGAGTAGTTCTCTTGATTTAGCTACGAGTGATTTTATCTCTACTTGCGGTTTGAACGTCTCTTGTTAGCTGGGATAATGCGAGATAACGGGGACAGACTACGTTCCCTGTATAGCAAACGTGGTCTGCCCCCCAATTCCCTCCAGTGAGGCTTAGTCAATGAGTACGGTTGAGTTTCGCGTTGAGGATGGGAGACTTTTCATTGCTGGACAGTTGGTTGATCTTCCCTGTGCGGTTGGTGAAGTTGTGGAGTGTGGTGATTTTCTTGCGGTTAGGGTTGAACCAGCGATTGGTGTTATTTTTAATAGAAATGTATTTGCGATAGCAAGAAGTGGAAAAGTTCTTTGGCAAATTGCAGAAAGTCCTCATGGGACCGAGACGGACAAACCCTACGTCGTGATTTTTCGTGTTAAGGATGAGGGCTTGGTTGCGGCTAATTGGAATGGAGTTGACTATTTGGTAAATTTGGAGTGTGGCAGTATTTCTACAAAAACCTTTAATAAATAGAAAATAAGATAACGGGGGCAGACCACATTTTCTACACGTCTCGGGTGGAGTTTGGTTGCAAATTACTGGGGTGCTCTAAAATCCAAGGTAGTGCGCCATGAGTGAAATTATTTATCCTCGTCGTAAAGTTTTCCTGGCTTTTTTTCTTTGTCCGCTAATGCTTGGATTCATTGCTGGAATTATCAGAACAGTAACAGTGCTCACCGAGTTGGTGAGTAATCCAAAATTGCTGGGTTCGGTTAGGGGGGCTGAATTGCTGTTGATGCCGTTTTTGACCCCGCTTCTCATACAGTTGGCTTTCTTCCTGCCGTTTCTGGGTTACGCATTGGTGATTGTATTAATTAAAGTAAAGAAGACACTTCGTAATTGCATGGTTGTTTCCTTTTTTGGAAGTTGTGTAGCCGCGTCGTGGGTGTTTTTGTTTATTTCAAATGTGGTGCAAAACATCAAGGGGGCTCAGTATTCGGACTATGTTGTTGAATTACTGGTGCTGTTCGCCGCATCAATGGCTACCTGTTGGTTAACGGCCCATTTCTTTTTACCTGAGGGAAGTCGGGTTGAAGGTTAGAGGGGCTAACGGGGACAGACTACATTTCCTGTATAGAAAACGTGGTCTGTCCCCATTTTTCCTTGAAGCTATCGCTCAGAGGTTAGAAAGAAGTAATCAGAATGCTGTGGGGACAATAAATTTAATATCGGAAAAATCTGTGTGTCCTAGCTGTGCTGATATGATCAGGCGATTTTGCGATAGATATCCGAAACTTCAATTTAGTATATTTACAGTGGAGGATTAAAAGTGAAGGGTTGTCTTGAGTTTGATGATGTGGCTTCCTTGGTCCGGAGACTTTACAGTGATGCTATTGTAAACAAGAGGTTTCGGCCTGAGCAGGCGTTTGCGTATGTTCAGGATGAAACGGAAAGTATACATCGGGTTGACTCTCCTGGCATGAACGCGATTCTTCAAACTGCTATATATGTCGAAGGCGCCCGTCGTGGTCTTGAGTTGTCAAAGGATAGTCTGTACGCACAGGATATGCTGGAGGTTTTGTCCGATGTTTATCGAAAATGCACAGTTAAAGATTTAATAGAGGCTGGGGGAAGTGAGGAAAAACTGAAGCAGATTAAGTCAGAGATGGATTTTGTGATCGGTAAATTTTTAAATTAGAAAGAGATAACGGGGCGGGTCACATTTTTTGTGATGCCAAGTATAATTAGGATAGGCCACATTTTCTAAAGCATATTTTGATTGGCCGAAATGATAGAAAATAGAAAGGAGTTATATTTTACTTAGGTTGACTAAGCTTTCGGATTGACTTGTATGAAAGAGCTCGCCGTATGCCTCGCAGAGCAGGTATCTTGATGCCGGGAAACCGAGCAAACATTAAATTTTTCAGGTGGAAAACGTGGTCTGTCCCCATTTTTTTCCTTGGTGTAAGTCCTCTTATCAGTCAAAAGATACGCGTTTATAAGGAAATCTATACGTCGTGAAGAAAATCACACTGCTACCACTGACCCTGGCTGTCGCATTGACCGGCTGCCATTCCAACGTCAGGGACTCTTCCCCCAGCCTGCTGAAAGACGGCATTCAACTGCGCCAGAACACGGTGACCGTAGATGCCCAGCACGCCAAGGTCATCATGAAAGCTACAGGCAGCACCCATCCTGTACAGTTTTCAGTCAAGCGTGCCGCCGATCCTGACCAGCGAATGGAGTTGCTTGGAACTGTAGTGGATTCGGGCCAGGGCAAGGTGTTCGGCTGGATCGCCAAACTCAACGAAGTGGCCAACAGTGCCACGGTTAAACGCTTCCCGCAGTTGGAAGCACAGGCCGATGCCGATAAGGCGTTTCAGGTGTCGGGATATTCGAATAGCAGGGTGGCAAGCGGCTTGTATAGTTGCGGTCCGCTGCAAAGTTCCTTCATCCCGGAAAGAGCCAAGGTTTACCTGGTTGAGTTCCAGTTTATTGGCACCGATTGCGAACAGCATGTTTACGATGTCACCCAGCCTGATCAACGTATTCCCGTGGCGAGCGTACCTGCGGTGTGAAGTGGATTCATCTATTGCTCACGCGATAAAAAAACGGGCGACCCAAAAGGTCGCCCGTTTTCATTGGCTGCGCAATTTTTGCTGAGAACAGTGCCGTTCTCGTGGGGCCTAAACGCGAGCTTCTTGCGATCTGCTCCGCGTCAAACGACGTAAATTGACCCCGAAATTCTGCTGATCTAGTATGAGCCATTATTGCGCCATCATTCTGGATTCAGGGACCGAATATGCTGTCCAGAGCCATCACGGCAAGCCTTCTACTGGTATTGGCCGGTTGTACCAACATCAAAGTCGAGCCGGTCGCTCCTCAATACAAAATCTCCCAACTCTGCATCGAAGAGAACCCGAAAGTGGTGGTGGGCGATTTCGTCGATGGCCTGCAGACGCTGTTGCGCAAGCACAACATCGACAGTCGGCTTTACGCGACGCCCATTCCGGACAGTTGTGAGTATCGCCTGACTTACACCGCTATTCGTTCCTGGGACTTTTCCCCGTACTTGTCCGATGCCAATGTCCGGCTCTTCAAGGGCGATCAGCAGATCGGTTTCGGGCAATACCACCTGACGGGCGAGGGCGGTTTTGATCCGTCCAAAGTGGCGTCGGTCGAGGAAAAGATGGGGTCGGTGATCAACCAGTTACTGGGGCAAAACAAATGAGCGCAGCAATGAAAAGTATTCCGGCGTTGTTGCTCATGCTGTTGTTGGCCGGCTGCGGTCACACTAGCTCCAGCCAGCCTTATTTCGAGCCACCGGCGCCACCTCAGGGCAAGGCGTTGGTTTACATGATGCGGACCCAGGTCATTCAAGGCAGCTTTTATGACAGCGTGTTCAGCATCAATGACAGTGCGGTGGTGGGGCTTAATGACAAGACCTATTCCTGGGTGTTGGTGAGTCCGGGCCTGCACAAGGTATCGGCCGGGCCGCGTCCGCATCCCCGAAACGTATTTCTGACCCTCTCGGTCGAGCCAGGTAAAGAGTACTTCGTTGAATACACGCAGGAGTACGCGGCGGAGATGGTTCGGGTGCGGGATGCCAAGGACGGGAAAGCCATGGTGAAGGGGTATTCGTATATACCTGTGAAGTAGCCGATAGCGGTGTGTCAGTTGTATCGGCGTTGATTGTAAGTGAGTCATCGCGAGCAAGCTTGCTCCTACAGGAATTGCGGTGTTCGCGGACATTGTGTCCGGCCCTGACCGCTGAGGGAGCAAGCTGGTTCGCGAAGGTGTGGTCTACCCCCCATGGCAGCAGCTCGAATTCACCTTGTCTTCATACCTGTCGTGATGCCGTACCCATTCCATGATCTGCTCTTCGTTGCGCCCCTTGGGCGTCAGGTCGAGGTAGTTATAGGCGCCGACCAGCATGTCCAGGCCACGGGCATAAGTTGAATAGGTGTGAAAAATCTCGCCTGCTTCGTTGCGATAAAACACGCTGAGACCTGGGAGTTCTTCTTCGGCGCCGTCAGTTTTTTCGTAGTTGTAGGTGGCCTTTCCAGCAGCAACATCTTCAGCTCGGGCCGAGACGCCAAAGTCGTAGTTGAAGTCGCAACCTTCTGACGACACCCAATCGAATTTCCAGCCCATGCGTCGCTTGAACGCCTGGAATTCGGCGAAGGGTGCGTGGGAAACCGCCACCACCGCCACGTCGTGGTGCGCCAGGTGCTGGTTGGCGCCGTCGATGTGGTCGGACAGGAATGAGCAACCGGGGCAGCCTTCGTCCCAACCGTCGGCAAACATGAAGTGGTAGATGACCAGTTGGCTGCGACCGCCGAACAGGTCCGCCAGCTTCAATTCACCATTGGGGCCCTGGAAGTGATAGTCCTTGTCGATTTTCACCCAGGGCAGGGCGCGGCGTTCGGCACTGAGTTTGTCCCGTTCCCGGGTGAAGGCTTTTTCGTGGGCCAGGTGTTGTTTGCGGGCGGCGAGCCATTCTTCTCGCGACACGACCGGATGGTTCTGAACGTTCATCGGGCTTTCTCCTGCGCAATGCTGGGCGGTGACTGACACAACCTTGTCGTTTGACCTATGCCAAATTCGACATACCGCCGGTCAGCGCCGTTAAAGAACTGCGCTGAACGGCGGCGAGGGCTGTCGGTCACAAGCTATGAAGGCCATCACACTCACGGGTTTTGGAGGTTGGACAGGATGACGACTTATAACTGGGATTTGATTGAACGCCTGCTGCACGAAGTGCAGAACGCAGCCCCCAGCTTCACGCCACGGCCCTATGCCGAGCAGTACGCGGCGGAGAAAGCCACGGAGGGCGAAGAGCCTGAGAACCTGGATCACCTGAAAGCGGTGGCCGGCGAGTATGAAAAGTTACTGTTGGCGCGTGGCTACATCGAGCCTAGGCCTGAAGAGCAGGGTGGAACCGGTTCGAATTACAGGCTGACGATGCGGGGTTCAAGGTTGTTGAGCCTGATCGACAGCAGCATTCCGGGCAATGATCATCCGCGGCAGGTGCTGGATGAGCAGGACGATGCGCTGGATGAGGTGACGTTTGATGAGGTGGCGTCCCACGCGCAGATTGCCTGAAGAACTTCGATTACCAATGTGGGAGCGAGCCTGCTCGCGATGGCGGTGTGTCAGTCGACATCGATGTTGTCTGAAACACCGCCATCGCGAGCAGGCTCGCTCCCACATTGTTTTTGTGTTGTTCTTAGCTCTGTTGTGCTGCCTTAAGGCACTTCAAGTCGTTGAAGTCTTTGCGCACTCCTTCGATTTTCTTAAGCAGCCGCTGGCGTTGAGCCGGTGTGCTTTCGGCCATCAAATCCACAAACAGGCTTCGTGCCTGAGCTTCGGTGTTGGCGTAGGCCTTGCGGTAATCGGCTGTCCATAAGCTCTCGCGATTCACCAGAAGCGTCTCGATGCGCTGTGGGAATCCAGGACTCTGACGCTGCGCAACCGCTGCGCTGAACTGTTTCTGCCAATGCACGCGGTTGGCGATCCATTGCGTGTTCTGGTCGCCCAACGCATTTGACCAGTCAACGACCCGTTGTTGTTGGGGCGGGCTCAGCGGTCCGATCCAGCCATCCAGACGTTTTTCCATGCGCTCGCTACGTTCCTTGATCTGCTGAACGAGCGACGGTTTTACGTAGTCCTGCTGGCGTTTGCGCTGGTCCTTGGCAAAGGCTTCGTTCATTTCCGCGACTTGTTTGTCGTCCAGCCCCTGCAACAGCTCGATGGCCGACGGGGTGATTTCCCGGGCGGTCTGGGCGATGGCTTGTTTGGCTTCCTGGGTGCGGGATTGCAGCGCGGCGTCGGTGACCTGATTGGTTTCGACCATCACCTGCAAACGGTCCAGCCAGTCGAGATAGCCTGGCAGTTGCGTGGTGCAGTGCCAGCTCAGGTGTTCCTTGAGGCGCTCGTTGAACCAGCCTTTCTGCTCGCCGTTCATGTCCAGGTAATCGCTGAGCGTCCACGGGATGATCACGTCGAGGTTGCGATAGGCCAGGCCCATGCGGCTGCAGGCACCGAGGGCAAGACTGAGAGTGATGACGACGGCGAGACACTTCAACCAGCGCGACATGGGCGAGTCCTTGCGAAAGCGTAGGTTCTCATGTGATCGCAGGATGAGCCTGCCAGTTCAGCCAATCAATAAAACGCGCGTTCAGCCTTGAAGGTGACCAGGCCAACGCACTGACTGTTGTGCCCGGAATAGGCGGAGCTACCGGCGAATGCTCGGCATCGAGGGCCGTTCGTCGATTTTTGAAATTTTGATGGGTTTGGCGGGGTGTTACGGGGAGGGTTCCAGTCCAAGCGCTTCGAAGCTCAAAGCGCTTAGGGACCAGGTAACGCGGGTGTTATTTTTTGCCCAAGGTAATCTGCTTGGACGGGCCGAACGTCTGGCCGCTGACGCCTTTGGCAATTTGCTGGATCTCGCCGCCGGATTTGAGGAACGCAGCAATCTGATTGTTGATCGATTCGCTGGTTTCAACGGCTGGAGCTGGCTTTGCTTTGCTGGTGGATGCTTTTACGCGCATGGCGGCCATTAACCTGTAGAAAATTAACTTGGCCACGCATCGTACAGGAAATACTTGACAATTGCTTGGCAAATATCCCCCTGAAATACACATCACAAAAGCGCCATTAATCGCAAGTTATTATTCGAGTTATGTTCCTAAGCTGCTGTTTTAAATAAGAACATCGGTGGGGGAGAATGGATTTTTACCTGGCTGGAAGAGAGATGAATCGACAGGTCGGCCTGACGAGCGGCCAGACCTGCCTGTCAAACCCCAGGAAAATTAAGGCCCCCAGAGGATTTTCTCGCGCCACCGGGCCGGGCGCCGAACGCGGCCTGCAAAAACGGGTAGAATGCCGCCCACGCAATGAGGGTATTGGAAATGGCTTTAGTCGGGCGTTACAACAGTTTGCAAGTGGTTAAACACACTAACTTCGGTTTATATCTGGACGGTGGTGCGGACGGCGAAATCCTTCTGCCTAATCGTTATATTCCCAAAGATATTCCCAGCGAAGATGAAGACTGGCTCAACGTTTTTATTTATCTGGACAGCGATGACAAACTCATCGCAACTACCGAAAAGCCGAAAGTTCAGGTCGGTGAATTCGCCAGTTTGAAAGTCGTTGAAGTCAACAGCATCGGCGTCTTCCTGGATTGGGGCTTGCCGAAGGATCTGTTGCTGCCGTTTTCCGAAGAAAAGCGTCAGATGACCGCGGGCGAGTACGTCGTGGTGCATGTCTACCTCGACAAGCACACCCGTCGTATCACCGCGACCGCGCGTCTGGACCGTTACCTGGACAAGACCCCGGCCAACTACACCCCTGGCCAGGAAGTTGATCTGCTGGTTGCCGAAGCCACCGATATGGGCTTCAAGGCAATCATCAACAACAAGCACTGGGGCTTGATCCACAAGAACGAAATCTTCAAGTTCATGCGCGCCGGTAAAGAAGAGAAGGGCTTCATCAAAGAAGTCCGTGCCGACGGCAAGATCAGCCTGAGCCTGCAACCAGTGGGCGAAGAAGCCGCCACCAGCCTGAACTCGAAGATCCTCGCCAAGTTGCGCGACAACAACGGCGCGCTGCCGGTGAGCGACAAGAGCGATCCGGCGGTGATCACCAGCATGTTCGGTGTCAGCAAGGGCAACTTCAAGAAGGCCATCGGCGCGTTGTACAAGAATGGCCAGATCGTCATTCATGCCGATCGCATTGAACTGAAGTGACGTCGCGCAAGATGGCGTCCGTGGTGACTTGAAGGTCTCCCACAGGCTACTTTTTCTGGCCATCTGGTTAATAATCGACAGCATAAATATTTGCCCCGACCTTGAGTCGGGGCTTTGCTTTCTACTGTGAGTCACTGCCATGGATTGTATTGTCGAGGTGTTCCGGTGAGCGCCACCCGGCGTAGCGCCGATGGGTTTGCCCTGCAAGTGATGGTCGGGTTGTGCCTGATCTGGGGCGTACAGCAAGTCATGATCAAGTGGGCTGCGCCGGACATCGCGCCAGTCATGCAGGCTGCCGGTCGGTCAGGCATTTCTGCGTTGCTTGTAGGATTGCTGATCTGCTGGAAGGGCGGTTGGGATCAGGTCAGCCATACGTGGCGCGGCGGACTACTGGCCGGCGCGCTGTTTGGACTGGAATTTTTCTTCATTTCCGAAGGCTTGCAGCTGACCACGGCCGCACACATGTCGGTGTTCCTTTACACCGCGCCAATCTTCACCGCGTTGGGCGTGCACTGGCTGTTGCCGAGTGAGCGTTTAAGACCGGTGCAATGGTTGGGGATTTTTCTGGCGTTTGTCGGGATTGCCATCGCGTTTGCCGGTGGGGTGTCCTGGGACAACCTCGATCACCGCATGTTAATGGGCGATGCACTGGGCGTATTGGCCGGTGCCTCCTGGGGGGCGACCACGGTCGTGGTGCGGGCCTCGCGCCTGTCGGAAGCGCCGGTGACGCTCACGTTGTTCTATCAATTGATTGTCGGTTTCGTCGGCCTGCTGCTGATCGCGATGCTCAGCGGCCAGGTTACCCATGTCAGTCTGACCACCGTGGCCGTGGCCAGCGTGCTGTTCCAGGGGCTGGTGGTCTCGTTTTTCAGCTACCTGACGTGGTTTTGGCTGTTGCGCCGGTATCTGGCGGCGAACCTCGCGGTGTTTTCGTTCATGACGCCGTTGTTCGGCGTCACGTTCGGCGTGGTGTTGCTGGGTGAGGCGCTGAGTCTCAACTTTGTCATCGGTGCCGTGCTGGTGCTGCTCGGCATTACGTTTGTCAGCGCTGAGCAGTGGGTGCGCCGTCGTTTGCGCAAAGCCCTTGGCCAGCAGTGACCGGTCTACCCAGGGTGTCGATTCAGGCCCAGGCGATTGCCTGAGCTAATGGTCAGGTATTTTGATCAATTCAGTAACAGATCATTGCGGATTTTGCCGAGCATTTCGTAGGACTTCGGACTATTATCAGTGCGAAGGGGCTACAGAATTTCAGCCGCTCGGCACTACCCTGAAGGGGGCACCATGAAAGAGAAAATTCAAAACTGGCTGCATGACCTGGGTGTCGCACTCGGTTTGATCGAACCGCCTCTGCAACCTGTGCCTATTCGCACTGACGATGAACAGCGTCGACGCCAGCAGCGTCGTCGGTAACGTCAAGGTCTGGAACACCGCAGCCGTGTTGTAGCAGCTGTCGACGGCTGCATTCGGCTGCGTAGCAGGTGTAAATTCAAAAAACGGGCGAAATCAGTGTCGCCCGATCTCCATCAAAAACCGACTCAGATCATTCGCCGTCCTGGCGATTTTGAGCATCCGCTCTTCTTCGGCGCTAAATGCCTGTTGTTTTCCCTGGTGTCGAGTACAGCAGGCTTCAGCCATGCGAGCGCTGCCACTCATCAATCATCGTGCGCAGATGTTCCCCGGAAAAACTGCCGAAATGCCCGCCATGCACGGTGCGGATCGGCAACTCACGCAAGCGTTGCAGGCTGCGCGCGTAGTCGTCGAGGTTGGAATGGTAAGCGTCTTCGATCAGCGGCCCGTCGTAGATGATGTCGCCGCTGAACAGGGTTTCGGTCGCTGCTTCATACAGGCTGATGCCGCCCGGTGAATGTCCCGGCGTGTGCAGCACCTGCAATACGCGATTGCCCAGATCCAGCACGTCACCTTCCTCGATCATTCCCGTGGCCGGCGCGGCTTTGACCCGGTACTCGGCATAGCACAGCGGGCAATCAGGATGTGCCTCGAACATATCGTCGCCGACAAATGCCCGGCTCAAATCGTTTTCGCCGTCAGGTGCCGCCAGGATGTCGGCCTCGGCGGGGTGGACCAGGCGTTCGGCAAATTCGTGATGGCCGGCGATGTGGTCGAAATGGCAATGACTGGCCACCGCCACCAATGGCCGTTCGGTAATCCACGGCAGTTGCTCGCGCAGGCTCACCAAACCGGAGCCGCTGTCCAGCAGCAGGTCTTTGTCACGGCCCTGAATGTGCCAGAGGTTGCAGCGGTAGAAGGGACGGATGTAAGGCTCGTGAATCAGACGGATGCCGTCGCTGAGTTGCTTGACCTCGAACCACTGATCGCGAGAAACAATCTTCATCAAAGGTTTTCTCCAGGCGAAAAAAAACGGGTGTGGCAACCGACGCCACACCCGTCGAAGAAAGCATCAAGTCGTTATAGAAAGCTTAGATGGCGTTCGCCACCGCAGCCGGGCGGCGAGACATCAGGCTCACCACAATGAAGCTCACCAGACCTGCGAGCAGGCTGTAGTAGATCGGGGTGTTGGCATCCAGACCGTCCTTGACCATGAACAGCAGAGCGGTTGCGAAGCCCAGGCCCATGCTGGCGATGGCGCCGGCGGTAGTGGCGCGTTTCCAGAAAATCGCACCCATCAGCGGGATCAGCATGCCGCCGACCAACAGGTTGTAGGCCAGGGTCAGGGCGCTGATCACATCGTTCACCACCAGGGCGATACCCAGCACGACAATACCGGTCAGCAGCGTCACCAGGCGGTTCAGGCTCAGGCTCGACTGTTTACCGCCACGCAGTTTAGGTAGCAGGTCTTCGCTCAGAGTAGTGGCGGCAGCCAACAGGCCTGCGCTGGCGGTGGACATCATGGCGGCCAGTGCAGCGGCGATGACCAGGCCACGGATACCGTCAGGCAGCGACAGTTTGACGATGGCGGCGAAAGCGTTGTTGACGTTGTCCAGATCCGGGATCAGTACGTGAGCGGCCATGCCGATCAGGGCGCACGCCAGACCGTAGATGATGCAGTAGAGGCCTGCGGCAGTACCGGCGTATTGCGCGACCTTGGCGGTCTTGACGGTGAACACCCGTTGCCAGATGTCCTGACCGATCAGGATGCCGAAGAAGTAGATCACGAAGTAGGTGATGATGGTGTCCCAGCCGATGGTGGTGAAGCTGAAGCTCGCCTCCGGCAGTTTGGCCACCAACTGATCCCAACCACCGACGCGGTACAGGCAGATCGGCAACAGGATGAACATCAGGCCCACGGTCTTGATGACGAACTGGACGATGTCGGTCAGGGTCAGGGACCACATGCCGCCGATCGCCGAATAAATCACCACCACGCCACCGCCGACCAATACCGACAGCCAGAACGGCAGGTCGAACAGCACTTGCAGCACGGTGCCGATGGCCAGGATCGAAACCACGCCGATCATCAGTGCATACGCCAGCATGATCACCGCGCTCGCGGAGCGGGCCATCGGGTTGTAGCGTTTTTCCAGCACCTGAGTAACGGTGTAGATTTTCAGTTTCAGCAGCGGTTTGGCGAGGAACAGGTTCAGCGCCACGATCCCGCAACCGAGAGCCGCGCAGAGCCAGAAACCGGAAATGCCATGGACGTAGCCCAGGCGTACGGTGCCGACGGTAGAGGCGCCGCCCAGAACGGTAGCGGCCATGGTGCCCATGTACAGGCTCGGACCGAGGTTACGACCGGCGACCAAAAAGTCTTCGTTGGTCTTGGCCTTGCGCATGCCGTAGTAGCCGAGTATCAGCATCGCGGCGGCGTAGATGAGTACGACGAATAAATCCAATGCCATGATGGCGTGTCTCCGATTGTCTTTTTTATGGTGAGGCTGAAATCAATCCCTGTGGAAAAACCATCTCTGTAGGAGCGTGCGATGCGGCGTTCCGACTTGCCCGCGAAGGCGGTGTGTCAGTCAACATTGATGTTGAATGTGCCGCCGCCTTCGCGGGCAAGCCTCGCTCCTACAGGTCATCCCTAACCACAGGTAATGCGTTTAATCAGGCGGCTTGTCGCAACGCCGGTTTACCGAGCGAATCCGTGCTCTTGCTGCGTGGATCATTCGGGCCGAACACCGCAGCCGATTCCGGGAACAGGCTCAGCAGCGCCAGGTACACCAGCGAGGCCAGGCCGAGGGTTACCGGCAGGCTGATGTCGATGCCATCCGCCAGGTTCCCCAGTACACCCACGAATTGCCCCGGCAGGTTCACAAAGCACAAACCGACCAATGCACTCGGGATCCAGGCACCCAGCCCACGCCAGTTCCAGCCGTGGGTGAACCAGTAACGACCGCCTTTCTCGCCGCGGGTGAACACTTGCAGGTCATCCGGGCAATAGAAGCCGCGGCGCACCAGCAGGCCGATGATCATGATCACCATCCACGGGGTGGTGCAGGTGATGATCAGTACGGCGAAGGTCGACACGCTCTGCACCAGGTTCGCCGCAAAGCGTCCGATGAAGATGAAGGCAATCGACATCACACCGATCAACAGGGTGGCCTTGACCCGCGACAGCACACGCGGGAACACGCTGGACATGTCCAGCCCGGTGCCATACAGCGAGGTGGTGCCGGTGGACATGCCGCCGATCACCGCAATCAGGCACACCGGCAGGAAGAACCAGCTCGGCGAGACGGCCAGCAGGCCGCCGACGTAGTTGTTGGCGGCGATGTAGTCCGGCGCCTTGATCGCTACGATAGTGGCGGTGGCGAGGCCGAACAGGAACGGGATGAACGTTGCGATCTGCGAGATCACCACCGCGGCCATGATCCGGCGCTTGGAGGTTTCACGCGGGATGTAACGCGACCAGTCGCCGAGGAACGCGCCGAAGGAAATCGGGTTGCTCATCGCCACCAGCGCAGCGCCGATGAAGGCAGCCCAGAAACCCGGTTGGCCCATGCTCACGGTGCCGGCGTAGTTCACATCGAAAGGACCGGCGAAAGCGAAGATGCCCAGCAGGAACAGCAGGCTGGCGCTCCACACCGCGATCTTGTTGACCCACAGCAGGAAACGGAAGCCGTAGATGCAAACCGTCAGCACCAGAATCGCGAACAGACCGTAGGCCAGGCCCAGGGTCAGGTCGGTTTCCGGCAGGCCGATCAGGCGTTTTGCGCCACCGATCAGCGCATCACCCGAACTCCACACCGAGAGCGAGAAGAAGGCGATGGCGGTCAACAGCGACAGGAACGAACCGACGATCCGCCCGTGCACGCCGAAGTGCGCACCGGAAGACACGGCGTTGTTGGTGCCATTGATCGGGCCGAACAGGCCCATCGGCGCGAGGATCAGCGAACCCAGCAACACGCCCAGCACAATCGCCCAGACGCCCGCCTGGAATGACAGGCCGAACAGCACCGGGAAACTGCCGAGCACGGCGGTGGCAAAGGTATTCGAACCGCCGAAGATCATCCGGAACAAGTCCGTCGGGCCTGCGGTGCGTTCGTTGTCCGGGATCTGTTCGACCCCGTAGGTTTCAATGTGCGTAAGGCTTTGGTCGTTGTTGTTGTTATTCATGATCTGCTCCGATCATAAAGGCGCGCTCATCGTGTGTGAGCGTCACCTGTTTGGCTAAGGGGTTGGCAGCCCTTCCGGCATTGCGGACAAATGTTCGTGGCAGGCCAGCCATAGGCCTTGTTGTTCTTGGCCAGACGCTTGTTTCTTGAAAACAATCGTCTCGCGCTCCTGGCTGAAGTGTTGCTCCCCTTGCATGCGCAGCTCGGTGGCCACGTCATGGATGAAAATCGCGACGTCACCCTGCAGGCTGACGAAAGCGTTGCTCGAGGTGCACGACAGCACCTCGAAGCCATCCTCGGCACGCCAGGTGTCCCACAACGCCTGATAGGCATCGCGCGACAGCAGAGGCTGCTCGAGGGTGTAGAAGACGAAGCTGGCATCGGCGCTGAAGGCGCCGAAGTAGGCTTCGCGATCATTACGGGCAAAGGCTGCCACCAGATCGGCGGCAGCGTGCAGAACCTGATCACGTTCGTTCATGACCAATCCTCAGCGGTGGGCCACGCCAGGCAGTACGCAGAGCATTTCGTACAGCAGGTTGGCGCCCAGCAGCGAGGTGTTGCCGGTGGTGTCATAAGCGGGCGAGACTTCTACCAGGTCGCAACCGACCAGGTCGAGACCTTGGCAGCCACGAACGATCTCGATTGCCTGAATGGTGGTCAGGCCGCCGATTTCCGGAGTGCCGGTGCCAGGTGCCCAGGCCGGGTCGATACCGTCGATATCGAAGCTCAGGTACACCGGACCGCCGCCGACTTTCTCGCGAACTTCGGCCATCAGGGGGGCCAGGGATTTGTGCCAGCATTCTTCGGCCTGAACCACACGGAAGCCCTGATTGCGGCTCCAGTTGAAGTCATCGGCGGTGTAGCCCTGAGCGCGCAGGCCAATTTGCACTACACGGTCGCAATCCAGAAGACCTTCTTCGACGGCGCGACGGAAGGTGGTGCCGTGGGCGATTTTCTCGCCGAACATGTGATCGTTCACATCGGCGTGAGCGTCGATGTGCACCAGGCCGACCTTGCCGTGCTTTTTGTGGATGGCACGCAGGATCGGCAGGGTGATGGTGTGGTCGCCGCCGAGGGTCAGGGGGATCACATCGTGTTCAAGGATGTTGTCGTAGGACTCTTCGATGATCCGCACGGCGTCGAGCAGGTTGAAGGTGTTGATCGCGATGTCGCCGATGTCGGCAACCGACAGCGAGTCGAACGGTGCTGCGCCGGTGGCCATGTTGTACGGGCGGATCATGACCGATTCGGCGCGGATTTCACGCGGCCCGAAACGGGTGCCAGGGCGCAGGGAAGTACCGATGTCCAGTGGGATGCCGATAAAGGCAGCGTCCAGGCCGGCAGCGGTAGGTACATGGGGGAGTCGGAGCATGGTGGCGATGCCGCCGAAGCGCGGCATTTCGTTGCCGCCCAGTGGTTGGTGAAGAATCTTGTCCACGGGTAGGGCCTCATCGTCGTTGTTTTATTTATGTCGGTTGCACCGCACCGGGGAGGCTCGGGCACCGTTAGGGGCCGATTCTGCGAAATGTAGTGGCCGGGAAGAATCGCTACGGACAAATACTTAGTTCAGATTTTTCTAAACTAATGGCGGGAGGGGGGATAGACTTCTCGTCTGTCCGGAGGTCCTCTTCGCGGGCAAGCCTCGCTCCTACAGGATTTGTGTGTGTTTCGAAATCGGCGCCGACCTGTAGGAGCCGGCTTGCTGGCGATCGGTTGCGCAGCAACCGCCGTCAAACAACGCGGACTCACCGATACACGCTACGGAGCCCCCATGGCCAACGCTTTACCCGACCTGAAACTATTACGCATCTTCGTCAGCGTGGTCCGCCATCAGGGGTTTGCCAACGCCCAGCAAGAGCTCAACCTCTCGACCTCGGCGATCAGCACCTACATGAGCCAGCTCGAAGCGGCCCTCGGTCTGGTGCTGTGCCATCGCGGGCGCGGCGGTTTCAGCCTGACCAGCAAAGGCGAGCTGTTCCATCAGGAAACCCTGCGCCTGCTCGGCGAACTTGAAGGCTTCGAGCAATACGCGGCGGCGCTGAAGGGCGAATTGCGCGGTACGCTGAACCTCGGCGTCATCGACTCCACCGTCAGCGACAAGGCCTTGCCGTTCGCCGAAGCCATCGGCGCCTACAGCCAGGAACACCCGGCCGTGCATTTGCACCTGTCGGTGATGAGCCCGTACGAGCTGCAACTCGGCGTGCAGGACAACCGCCTCGACCTGGCCATCGGTGCGTTTTCCACGCGCATGAGCGGGCTGGTCTACATGCCGTTGTACCGCGAGCAACACTGGCTGTATTGCAGCAGCCGTCATCCGCTATTCACCGAGCGGCGCATTCCCGAACAGGTCATCACCCAGCAGCGCATGGTCGGTCGCGGCTATTGGAGCCAGGCCGAACTGGCGCGCCACGGCTTCAAGCACAGTGCCGCGACCGTGGAAAGTATGGAGGCGCAGTTGATTCTGGTGCTGTCCGGCGCCTACATCGGTTACCTGCCGGAGCATTACGCCCAGGCCTGGGCCGACAAGGGTGATTTACGCGTGTTGCTGCCGGCGACCTTCGGTTACCAGGCACCGTTCTCGATGATCATGCGCCGGGGCCGCAGCCGCGAACCGTTGATCCAGACCTTCCGCGACCTGCTCAAGGCGCAGCTCAATCAGGCTTGAAACCATGTCCAGAATCCAATGCCCGCGCTGCCTGCGCCCGCAAACCCACTGCTTGTGCCCATTGATCCCGAGCCTCGACAGCCGCACTCGGGTGTTGCTGCTGCAGCATCCGAGCGAAGTGAACCATGCGCTGAACACCGCAAGGCTGGCGGCGTTGGGGTTGAACAATGCCGAATTGGTTGTGGGTGAGGTGTTCGAGGATTTGCCGGCGCTGTTGAATCAGCCGGGCTATCAGGCGCGATTATTGTTTCCGGCCGATGATGCGCAACCGATGCAGGCTTACACCGCAAACGATGAGCCACTCTTGTTGGTTGTTCCGGATGGCACCTGGCGCAAGGCGCGCAAAATGCTGCATCTCAATCCGCTGCTGGCGGCATTGCCCCGAGTGACTTTGGTGGAGGGTGGCGTGTCGCGGTATCGCTTGCGCAAGGCGCCGGCGCCGGGGGCGTTGTCGACGGTGGAGGCGATTGTGCAGGCGTTGCAGACGCTGGAAGCGCCTGTCAGTTTCGAGCCGTTGTTGAAACCGTTCGAGGCGTTGATCGAGGGGCAGATTGCGGCGATGGGGGAGGAGGTTTTCCAGCGCAACCACGGTCCGAAATAGTCGGTGTCAGTGAGAGCCCCTTCGCGGGCAAGCCTCGCTCCTACAGGTATGCGTAATGTCGAAATCAACGCATAACCTGTAGGAGCGAGGCTTGCCCGCGAAGAGGCCGGGTCAAACACCAAATTTTTCGGAAAGTGATTACCGCTCCCGCATCGCCTCCGTCCGCGCTTTCAACACCGGCTTCAGCAGATAATCCAGCACACTTTTCTCCCCGGTAATGATATCCACCGTCGCCACCATCCCCGGAATGATCAGCAGCGGTTTCACATCCCCGCCCAAGTGGTTTTTATCGGTCCGCACCTGAATCAGATAGAAGCTATTGCCCTTGTCGTCAGTAATCGTGTCCGCACCAATCAGCTCAAGCCTGGCACTCAACCCACCATAAATCGTGTAGTCGTACGCACTGAACTTGACCATCGCCTTCTGCCCCGGATGCAGGAACGCCACGTCTTGCGGGCGCACCTTGGCTTCGATCAGCAGGTTGTCTTCGATGGGCACTATTTCCACCATATCGCTGCCTGGCTGGACCACGCCGCCGATGGTGTTGACCTTCAGCACTTTGATAATCCCGTGTACCGGCGATACCACCGTGGTGCGGCTCACGCGGTCGTCGATGGCGATGCTCGACGCGGTGATTTTTGACAGCTCGGTGCGTTTCTCATTCAGCTCCTTCGCCGCGTCCGAACGGAAGGTTTGTTCCGACTCGTCGATCTTGCTTTTGATCTCGTTGATCGCCGACTCGGCGCGAGGAATTGCCAGCGTCGTGGCATTCAGCGAACCACGGATTTCCACCGCGCTGCGTTTGAGCCGCAGGATTTCCACCGGCGACACCGCCCCGGTGCCCACCAGTGGCGCGGACATGTTCATTTCCTGTTGCAGCAGCGCCAGGCTTGAACTGTATTGCCCCTGTTTGGAGCGGAACTCCGCCAGTTCCTGGGTTTTCTGCCGCAGTTGTTCGGTCAGCGTGCGTTGCTCGCTGGCCAACCGGCGTTGCCGTTGTTCGTACAGCGAGCGCTCGTCCTCGGCCACTTGCGGGGCTTTGGCGATCACCTCCGGCGACAAACTGAACGGCCGCCCCTCGGCCTCGGCGGACAGGCGTTCGACCTGCGCGGTCAAGGCATAACGATCCGCTTCACTCTCGCCCTTGTTCGACAGAAACCGCGTGTCATCCAGGCGCAGCAGCGTGTCGCCCTTGTTCACCATTTGCCCTTCGCGCACGAAGATTTCTGTGACGATGCCGCCCTCCAGGTTCTGGATCACTTGAACCTTGCTCGACGGGATCGCCTTGCCTTCGCCCATGGTGACTTCCTGCAACACGGCGAATTTGGCCCAGACCACGGCGCTGATGATCAACGCAGCGGCGAGCCACACGGTGATCCGCGACCAGCGCGGTGAATCCTGCAACGAAGCGCCGGCCGTCTCCGGCATGAACTCGCTTTCGGCGCTTTTGCTGAAGCTGTCGAAGTAGCCGCGTGAGCTTTGTGACGATGACATGAGCGGACTCCTAGACGGCCGCAGAGCCGACACGGCCCTTGCGCAGTGCATCGATGACCGCTTCTTTCGGACCGTCGGCGACGATCCGCCCGTTGTCGAGTACCACCAGCCGATCCACCAGGCTGAGCATCGAGGTGCGGTGGGTCACCAGCAGCAAGGTTTTGCCCTGGACCCAACCGTGAAGTTTTTGCCGCAAAACATCTTCGCTGCTGTTGTCCATGGCGCTGGTGGGTTCGTCGAGCAGCATGATCGGCGGGTCGAGCAACAAGGCGCGGGCCAGCAATACGGCTTGGCGTTGCCCGCCCGACAGCAACTGCCCGCGTTCGCCGACGGGCCGGTCAAACCCTTGTGGGTGTTGACGCGCGAGCTCGGTGACGCCGGTCAGTTCGGCCACCTCCAGCATCCGCGCATCGCTGATGTAGCGTGCGCCGAGTGTCAGGTTGTCGCGCAGGCTGCCGGCCAGCAACGGCAGGTCATGGGCGACATAACCGATCTGCTGGCGCAGGTCGGCGACGTCCAGTTGCCGCAGGTCCAGGCCATCGAGCAGCAACTGGCCTTCCTCCGGTTCATAGAACCCCATGACCAGTCGCCCCAAGGTGCTTTTGCCCGAACCGCTGCGACCGATGATGCCGACCCGCTCACCGGGTTTGAGGCTGAAACTGATGTTGGCCAGCGCTGGTGCATTCTGGCCGTTGTAGCGAAAGGTCACGCCGCTGACGTCGAGGGCGCCTTGCAGTTGCGTGCGCTCCAATGGCCGCTGTTTCGCATCGCGCTCCTGCGGCAGGCCCATCAGCGCATCGGTACTTTTCATCGTCAGTTGCGCTTGCTGATAGCGCGTGATCAGCCCGGCGATCTGCCCCAACGGTGCGAGTACGCGACTGCCAAGCATGTAGGTTGCCACCAGCGCGCCGACGCTGAGGTTGCCGGCGATGATGCTGTAGACCCCGGCGACGATGGTCGCCATGCCGGAGAACTGCTGGATGAACAGCGTGCCGTTGGTGGCCAGCGCCGAGAGGTTGCGCGCGTGGCTGTCGAGGCGGGTGAGGGCGCCGTGGGTGCTTTCCCATTTGTGCTGGCGCTCGCTTTCGGCGCTGCAGGCCTTGAGGGTTTCCAGGCCGCCGAGGGTTTCGATCAGCAACGCCTGGCGTTCGGCGCCGAGGGTCAGGCTTTTTTGCACGGTGTCGCGCAGCCTTACCTGAATCACCATTGCGAACAGGATCGTAATCGGAAACGCCAGCAACGGAATGACTACCAGCCAGCCACCGAGCAGGCCGATCACCACCAGCATCAGCACGGCGAAGGGCAGGTCGATCAGGCTGGTCAGCGTAACGGCGGTGAGGAATTCGCGCAGGCCCTGGAAGTCATGAATGCTCTGGGCGAAACCGCCGATGGTCGCTGGCCGCGCTTTCATCGACATGCCGGTGATGCGTTCGAACAAGGTCGCGGACAGGATCACGTCGGTCTTCTTACCGGCGGTGTCCAGCAAATGCGCGCGGACCACCCGCAATGCCAGCTCGAAACCGGTGCCGATCAGCAAGCCGATGGACAGCACCCACAGGGTCGAAGTGGCCTGGTTCGGCACCACTCTGTCGTAGGTCTGCATCACGAACAACGGCACCATCAGCCCCAGCAGGTTGATCAGGAAACTCGCCAGGATCGCATCGCTGTACAGCCATTTCGACAGCTTCAAGGTGTCGCGAAACCACGCTTCCACACGCGGCACCAGAGGCGAACGCAGGTCTTCGAGTTCATGTCGTGGCCGGGCGAACAAGGCCTGGCCACTATAACTTTCGGCCAGCTCTTCACGGCTGACCCATTGCTCGCCGCCGTCGGCTTCGCTCGGCAGGATCAGCAGGCGGCCATCATCGCCAAAGCGACGCAGCACGGCGGTGCGACCGTTGTCGAGGATCAGCAGCACCGGCAGGTTGAGCGCAGAAATGTCGTCCAGTTCACGGCGCAACAAGCGCGCCTGCAAACTGGCCCGGGCCGCTGCGCGCGGCAGCAGGTCCAGGCTCAGGCGTTGGTGTGCCATTGGCAGCCCGGCACTCAGGCTGGCACGACTGACCGTCGCGCCATGAAGTTTGCAGAGAATCAACAGACCGTCCAGAAGCGGGTCATCGAAGCTCAGCCGCGGATCGACACCAGTGTTGCCGGATTCCATGCTGGTCACATTGCTCGCTCCAGTACGCTACTTCAGTTCAGGCAAACGGGCTTCGTTTTTCACTTCGGTCTGGGCAATCGCGTCGGCGGGCAGTACCACGCGTTGTTTGCTCAGCAACTGGCCCATGTTTGCCAGCACGCGGTACATCGAGAATTCCTCGGTGTAGCGCACTTCGGTATAGCGACGGTTGGCGTTGTAGAGTTCGTTTTCACTGTCGAGCACGTCAAGCAGGGTCCGTTGGCCGAGGCCGAACTGGTCCTGATACGCCGCCCGTACACGGGTGGTGGTTTCGGCGTATTCGCGGGCGGTCGGGGTTTGTTTTTTCGCGTTGACCATGGCGTTCCAGGCCAGGTGAATGTTCTCGTTGAGCTGGCGCAGGGCGTTGTTGCGGATGTCCATGGCCTGGTTGATCTTGTGCGCGTCGGAGGCCAGTCGTGCCTTGTCGCTGCCGCCGCGGAACAGGTTGTAGTTCATCACGACGCCGACGCGCCATTCGTTGTCGTGGCCTTCTTCACCGGCGATGTTGTTATTCGCCCCCACCGCGGCTTCAGCGTCGAAGCGTGGGTAGAACGGCGACTTGGCGACTTCGTACTGGCTCTCGGCCGATTGCACATCTGCCTGGGCCGATTTCAGGTACGGGTTGTTGTCGACCATGCTTTGTTGGGCATCCCGGATCGTGGCCGGCAATTCGCCGCGAATCGATGGCAGCGTTTCCAGTTCATCGGGCATGCGCCCTGTGACGGCGTAGAAATTCGCTTCGGCATCGGCCAGATCGACTTCGGCGGTGTCGAGGTTGTTTTCCGCGAGTGCCCGACGCGCCACGGACTGGTCGGCGTCAGCGGTGCTGCCGATCCCGCGCTGGGTGCGCAGGCCGATCTGGTCGTTGACCCGCAGGTGGGCTTGCAGGTTGTTCTTGGCCAGCGTCACCAGTTCGCGGCGCTTGAGCACTTCGAGGTAGACCTCGATGGTGCGCAGAGCCAGATCCTGAGCGGTGCCCTGGGCGTAATAGGCCCGGGAGTTGACCACGCCTTTGGTGCGCTCGACTTCGTTGGCCGTGTTGAAGCCATCGAACAGCATCTGCCGCAGACGCAGTTCCGATTGGGTGTAGTTCAGGATTTCCGTGTGGTGATTGCCGAAGGCCCGGGTGTTGGTGTTATCGCTGTACCCGCGCCCGTACGAGGCGTTCAGATCCACGGAAGGATAAAAGCCCCCCTTGGCGACTTTCACGTCTTCATCGGCCGACAGGCGGCTGTCCACCCGCGACGCCAGTTCCGGGTGGGTCGCAATAGTGCTCTGGATCGCCTCGGTCAGTGACATGGCGTGAGCCTGAGAAGTACAGGCCATCGCCAATAGAATCGCACTGCAGATGGGGTTCAATCGGCGCATGGGTACATCTCCCTGAGTCCTAATGGTGCTTATTAGTCGCCAATTATTTGACGACATTTATAGGTGAAACCGTTTCATGCTCTTTACAACAGAGCTAAGAACATTCTGGGAGGAATCTAAGAAGGATTTCTCATAAGGGTTATGCCAAAAAAAACTTATGCGCTCTGCAAAATCCAGCACATTGTTCACGTCGAAAGCCCTTGATTTATGAGCGTTAGGGCGCTCGAAAGGGCAAAAGGAAAGTTCCACCCACATATCGACTAGGGCGTAGAAGTGCTGGAGGGGAGGGACGCGAAACGGTTTTCTTGGTGACGGTTTTTTGTCACTTGGTTGGTTCAGAACCGTTACGCATCGCTCACTGGACGAGGTGTTACCGAACAGGATCCCGATGCCTTTGATTGCAGAGGGTTTTATTCCGTAGCGGACACGTCGCCCGTGAGCGACACGCTTGGCGAGATAGTCGCCAGGGCAGTGGCTTGGTGTTGACGAGCTGCTCCCCGGAAGAGGCTCGCTGGCCACCGCTTGACCCATGAGCACGTTCTTCGCAAACAACAGGATGCCGACGTCAGTCGGCAGCGGAGGAAGTGCACATGGCTACGCTCATCGGTATCGTCAGTAAGGTCATTGGTCAGGTGTTCGCCCAGGGGAGCGACGGTACCCGGCGTGTGCTGATCGAGGGGGACCGGCTGTTTGCCGGCGATCAACTGATCACCGGGGCCGAAGGCGCGGTGGCGGTGCACCTGCAAAATGGCCAGGAACTGACACTCGGGCGTGGCAGCAGTCTGCAAATGAACCCTCAGTTGCTGGTGGATCACGCCTCCCATGTGAATACACCTGAAGCGACTACGCCGACTCAGGCTCAACTGTCAGATGTCGAGCGAGTACAAAAAGCCATCGCAGCGGGCGACGACCCGACCCAAACCGCTGAAGCGACTGCGGCGGGGCCGGGCACACCGGGTGCGCCCGGCGGTGCATTGGGCGGCGGCCATAGTTTTGTGCTGCTGGAGGAAGTGGCCGGGCGGGTCGATCCGACGGTCGGTTTTCCCACTGCGGGCTTCAATGGTGTTCCCGAGTTTCCCCGGGAGCGTCTGGCCGGTGATCCGGACGCCGGTGATCCGGACAATGGCGGCAATGCGACCGCTGCACCGATTGTGGCGGATACCCCGGATCGTCCGGACATTCCGGATACTCCAGACAATCCAGATAATCCAGACAATCCCGTCACCCTGGATGGCCTCGACGTAGAGGGCGGCGAGCTGACCGTCTACGAGAAAAACCTCACCTACGGCACTGACCCGGACGCTCCGGCGCTGACCCAATCCGGCACCTTCACCGTCACCGCGCTGGACGGTCTGCAAACCCTCACCGTGGGCGGCATCGCCGTGGTCACTGCGGGTGTGGCGGCAGGTTTCCCGCAATCGAGCGAGACCGACACCGGCGCGATCTTCACCATCACCGGTTACAACCCGGCGACCGGTGTGGTGAGTTACAGCTACACGCTGCGCTACGACAGCGACCACCCGAATCCCGGTGGTGCCGACAGCATCTCTGAACACTTCGACGTAGTGGCCAAGGATGTCGACGGCAGCACCGCAACCGGGCAGATCAACGTCAACATCGTCGATGACACACCGAACGCCAACCCGGACGCGACCTCGGTGGTGGAGGGCGGCACCGTCAGCGGCAACGTGCTGTGGAACGACGTCGCCGGCGCCGATGGCCCCTTGCTCGGCGGTGGCGTGGTCGGCGTGCGCGCCGGCTCGGACACCTCGACCCCGGTCAACGGCGGGCTCAACACCCACATCAACGGCACCTACGGTTACCTGACCTTGGACGCCCAGGGCAACGCCGAATACCACAGCTACCCGAACGGGGTGAGCGGCCCCGGCGCGACCGACGTCTTCACCTACACCCTGCGTGATAACGACGGTGATGAAAGCACCACGACCATCACCATCGACGTCAGCAACGGCTGCATCAGCCCGGTCACCCTCAGCGGCCTTGACGCGTATGGCGGTGAACTGACCGTCTACGAAAAAAACCTCACCTACGGCACCGACCCGGATGCTCCGGCCCTGACCCAGACCGGCACCTTCAACGTCAACGCACCGGATGGCCTGCTGACCCTCACCGTGGGCGGCATCGCCGTGGTCACGGCGGGCGTGGCGGCAGGTTTCCCGCAATCGAGCGAGACCGACACCGGCGCGATCTTCACCATCACCGGTTACAACCCGGCCACCGGTGTGGTGAGCTACCGCTACACGTTGCGTTACGACAGCGACCACCCGAATCCCGGTGGTGCCGACAGCATTTCCGAGAACTTCGATGTGACGGCCAAGGATGTCAACGGCAGCACCGCGACCGGGCAGATCAACGTCAACATCGTCGATGACACACCGAACGCCAACCCTGAGGCAACGTCGGTGGTGGAGGGCGGTACCGTCAGCGGCAACGTGCTGTGGAATGACGTCGCCGGCGCCGATGGCCCCTTGCTCGGCGGTGGCGTGGTCGGCGTGCGCGCCGGCTCGGACACCTCGACCCCGGTCAACGGCGGGCTCAACACCCACATCAACGGCACCTACGGTTACCTGACCCTGGACGCCCAGGGCAACGCCGAATATCACAGCACCCCGAATGCCGTGAACGGCCCCGGCGCGACCGACGTGTTCACCTACACCCTGCGTGATAACGACGGTGACGAAAGCACCACGACCATCACCATCGATGTCAGCAACGGCTGCATCAGCCCGGTCACCCTCAGCGGCCTCGACGCGTATGGCGGTGAACTGACCGTCTACGAGAAAAACCTCACCTACGGCACCGACCCGGACGCACCGGCCCTGACCCAATCCGGCACCTTCACCGTCACCGCGCTGGACGGTCTGCAAACCCTCACCGTCGGCGGCATCGCCGTGGTCACCGCAGGTGTGGCGGCAGGTTTCCCGCAATCGAGCGAGACCGATACCGGCGCGATCTTCACCATCACCGGTTACAACCCGGCCACCGGTGTGGTGAGTTACAGCTACACGTTGCGTTACGACAGCGACCACCCGAATCCCGGTGGTGCCGACAGCATCTCCGAGCACTTCGATGTGACGGCCAAGGATGTCAACGGCAGCACCGCGACCGGACAGATCAACGTCAACATCGTCGATGACACACCGAACGCCAACCCTGAGACAACGTCGGTGGTGGAGGGCGGTACCGTCAGCGGCAACGTGCTGTGGAATGACGTCGCCGGCGCCGATGGCCCCTTGCTCGGCGGTGGCGTGGTCGGCGTGCGCGCCGGCTCGGACACCTCGACCCCGGTCAACGGCGGGCTCAACACCCACATCAACGGCACCTACGGTTACCTGACCCTGGACGCCCAGGGCAACGTCGAATACCACAGCACCCCGAATGCCGTGAACGGCCCCGGCGCGACCGACGTGTTCACCTACACCCTGCGTGATGACGACGGTGACGAAAGCACCACGACCATCACCATCGACGTCAGCAACGGCTGCATCAACGCAGTCAGCGACAATGGCGTCACCATCATCACCAACGTCCTGTCGGGCAACGTCACGGTGCCGGGCGACGTGCTGCTGGCCAACGACATCGATGCCAACGCCAACCCGCTGACCGTATCGCCAACCACCTTCAACACTGGCTGGATTGTCAAAGGTGCGGACTTTACCGGCAGCAACCCGAGCTACAGCTTCACCGGCAACAACGCTCAATCGGTGACCATCGCGCGCAGCGCATTCGTCGCCAACACCGCAGCCATGACCGCGGTGCTGGTGGTCAGCGGAGCGTTGGGCGAAGCCAAAAACAACAACGGCAACGGCAACGGCAACGGCAACGGCAACGGCAACGGCAACGGCAACGGCAACAGCAACAGCAACAGCAACAGCAACAGCAATGACGAGGACCACATCACCGTCCCCCTCAAACAGGGTGAAACCCTGAACCTCGATCACAACCTGGCGGGCGGTCACGTCACCATGGAGTACTCGGTCAACGGCGGCTCGTTCGTCGGCATCGGCGATGGCCAGACCATCACCGCCGCAGTAGACGGCACCTACCAGATCCACATCATCAACATCGATGACGGCGGGCATGGCAACGGCAAGGGCGCGGAAGATTACCAACTGACCCTGACCGTCGACTACTCCGGCGCCCACAACACCACCCCGGACTATCACGGCGCCTACGCCGTCGACGACAGCACAGCGGTGACCATCAGCTATCAGGACGGACACACCCTCACCGGCACAACGGGTGACGACATGCTGGTGGCGGGCACCGGCAACAACGTGATCAACGCCGGCGACGGCAACGATGTGCTCACTGCCGGTGCAGGCAACAACGAGCTGCACGGTGGCGCCGGCAATGACTTGCTCTACAGCGGCGCGGGCAACGACCTGCTCGACGGCGGCACCGGTATCGACACCGCGAGCTACGCCCACGCCACCGCCGGGGTCAAAGTGGATCTGAGCCTGCTCGGCGCGCAAAACACTGTGGGCGCCGGCACCGATACCCTGACCGCCATCGAAAACCTCACCGGTTCCAGCTTCGATGACAAACTGACCGGCGACAGCCACAACAACATCATTACCGGCGGCCTCGGCAACGACGTGCTCAACGGTGGCGGCGGCGATGACGTGCTCATCGGCGGCCTCGGCAACAACACCCTCACCGGTGGTGCCGGTGCCGACTCCTTCCTGTGGCTCAAAGGCAACAGCGGCCACGACGTGGTTACCGACTTCACGCCAGGCACCGACAAACTCGACTTGTCGCAACTGTTGCAAGGGGAGAACGGCACGGCGGCGTCGCTGGATGACTACCTGCACTTCAAAGTCACCGGCAGCGGCGATTCACTGGTCACCAGCATCGACGTCAGCGGCATGGCGGGGGCAGCGCCGAACCAGACGATCGACCTGGCCGGTGTGGACCTGGCCAGCCATTACGGTGTGACACCGGGCGCGGGTGGGGTGATTGCCGGGGCGGATACGGCGACCATCATCAACGGCATGCTGAATGACCACTCGTTGAAGGTCGATACCGTGTGACCTGAAACCTTAAACAACAAAACCCGCCATCCCTGTGTAAGGGATGGCGGGTTTTTTGTTGTGCGTTGTTTAGGGAAGTGTCCGACCGGCGGTAGCAAAACCTGTGATTTCTGACAGTAGCCAGACTTTGGTGACTGCCTTTAAATCATGTCATCGGTTGAGTGAAAGCGTTTTTTACAAGCAGTTCGACAAATCGATTTTTTACTCCCGTCGGCCGTCACCCTGGCCTTTCACGACATTGTTTTCCCGAACAAGCGCCGGGTCATTTTTGATCGTGCGTAGATCCGCCACATCCTGGGCAGTTGAAGCCCGTTAACAAGGAACTGTGAAATGACTATCTATGAAAAGTATAAAGTGCTGACTCCGCAAGAACAGCGGTTGTACAACAATAGAGTGATGCTGGCCAATCAAGAACCACCCAAAAATGATCCGCCTGGTTTGCCGAATTCTACGTTGTTACCTGCGACGGCCGATGATCCAGGTCAACAGCTACAGTACAAGGATCGGCTATTTAATCTGGATGTGGATGTTTCTGAATTTCCCGATGCGAGCTCTCCAGATAGAGCTCAAATCACTGTGCAGGCGATGTGGGATGGCACCAAATTCGGACGTGTTGAGAGGTTTCAAACTCCTTTGACCCGCGCCGAAATTGATGCGAAATTTCCAATAAGGCTTGCAGTTGATGCAGGGCGTCTCAATGCTGCTGGGCCTCATCAGTTATCTTATTGGCAGACTTACTCAATAAATGGGGATGAGTCGAAAAAGCTTTCTATTAATATTGATACAGAGCCGCCTGTACCTGTTGGAAAAGTAGGAGTTCCGGCTGAAATTGAAGCAGATTTAACGATTACCAAGGCGTATCTGGATACTCATGGTTTTGTGCGTTTGACATGTAAAGAGTGGAGTGGGGCAAAAATTGGAGACGTAATTGAGTTTCGATATGGCCGATCGATACCCAACTCCCGACTCATTGAAAGAATCGAGCGCAACGATCTTGGGATCTTGCCTTCAACCGATAAACTGACCAAGGAATTTATTGGATCAGCAGAGGGGGATTATTCGCTGTTTTTTGTCCTGTTTGATCGTAAAGGTAATCCAAGCCTTTTATCCGAGTTTTTGACGCTGGATGTGGTGCTTTCTGATCCGCCGGCAAACCAGACTCTGCAGGTTGCGCTGCACGATGATGATGATCAGATCCTGGTCGAGGATGCACAGACACCGGTCATTGCCAAAATCAGCTACGACAACTGGTTGCCTCAAGACAGGCTGCTGTTGAGCGTCGATGGGCAACCCGCCATCAATGTGGCTGTTACTCAGGTTCCGTTTTCACTTCCTCTGCCCTATAAATACCTGCACAACGGCAATGTGGGTCCGAAAACGGTTCCTCTTCTCTGGCAGATCCAGCGAAATAAACTTTTTCATCCCAAGACTCCAACTCCGAAAGATCTGAACATTGACCTTGATTCGCCGCTGCCGATTGATCCGGATAATCCGGGGTTGCCAGGTTTTCCGCATGACAAGCTTCTCCCGGTGACAGTGCAAGGTACGGTAACGACGGACCCTAACAAGATCAGGGCTGGTGACCTCGCTGCCGACGTGGATGCAAAGGTACTTATTTATGAGGGGTTCAAGACGGGTCAGGTTGTATCGCTTTATGTAGAAGGAGTTGCCGTTCCGGAGGACCCTGCAAATACGAGAGGCAAGGGTGGCGTCTGGACGATGGACGGTACTGAAACAGCTACAACGATGTTGACCTTTACTATTGCTCCAGAAATTATTGAAGCAAGCGGAAACAATCCACTCACCAAGGTTCACTACAATGTGACTCACTCGCTTAACGAAAACTTCAATCGATCCAAAGATCAGGAAGTTGATGTTTTCCTCGTGCCGGTTACTATCCCCAAACCAAAATTCCTGCACACCGTTGATGATCTGGATGGGCCTACCTTAGGTTGTATTTCGATTAAGGATGATTCATTGCTGGGCAAAGTCATTGAAGTAGAGGTTCCAGGTGGCGAACTTAAGCTGGCAAACCAGGAACTTTTATTTGTCTATCAGGGTTATGTTAACGATCTTTCCAGCCCTCCGGACAATAAACCAGGGTCGCCAATACCGGGTAACACCGTAACAGTGAAAAAAACACCGTCTACTGTTGAAGCCAGAGATGGCTTCCTTGTGAAAATTCCTTATGCGCAGTTTGCCGTGACCAATGACGGTTGGGGCGACCTTAAGTATACGGCATTAATAGATGGGCAACCGGCCTCGGGAGGGTCCGATCCGACCAAAGTAACGATGCGTATCGGTGGGGGGACCTGCCCAATCTAATGACTTGTTTAAGGAGGCACTTGGTGCCTCCTTTTTTGTCAGCGATGGGAATGGTTTTTATTGTTCCGTGCAATGGTTGGTATGACGGATTTTCCGTAGTCGAAAGAGATTAGTCCTACATTTTTTCGTAGGAAGCGTCTGTATCGTCCGCACCCTTTGGTGTCTCCCAACAGTTGGCCAACGGAGACCGGATCACGAGAAGGTGCAGGCAAATGACGACTCAATACAAAGTTTTACGCGTACCTGCTGGTACAGGTGCTTTTAAATCGCTGGCGACATTGCCGGCTTTTTTTTTGATGAGTTGTTCAGCGTTTGCGGCAACTATCGTTGATAACGGCAACACGTTGGATATCGATTCGTCCACGGCGCCAATCACCGATTATCTGGTGAGAAATAACAGCACGTTAAACATAACGGGTGCGACGACCAACAGTGTCACAGTCACCAGCGGTTCAACCCTGACTATCAATGGTGGAATCGTCAACGGCAATAGCGGCGGTAATGGTGTAACGATCAATAGCAGTACGGCGACTATCAATCAGGCCACGGTGACCGCCGACGCCACCGCTTTGTTGGTCAACCGTCCTAACGGATCGAACCAGGGCTCTACGGTGACGGCGACTGACAGTCAGTTCAGTGGTGCCGTAACTGGCGCCACAGTGTCGGGCCTGAGTACTCTCAACTTGATCAATAGCCAAGTGACGGGAACGGCCGCAGGCAGTCGCGGGCTGGACATTTTTGGCGGCGCAGTGCGTGCAACGGCGGGTACCCGCATCAGCGGTGATGTTGCGGGTGTATTGATAAAAAAAGACCCGGCGAACGTGGGGAATGCTTCCCTGGTGCTGGACAACTCTACCGTTGAAGGTCGCAATGGCGCGGCCATTGTTGTGGCGCAGGCCACCGATGCCAGCATCGAGGTGTTGAACAACTCCACGCTGATTGGCAATAACGGCAATGTACTTGAAGTGGAAGGCGCCTCGACGGCGAACATGCGGGTTGCGAACAGCGCCTTGCAAGGCAATGTGCAAGTGACTGGCAATAGCACCGCCAATCTCACCTTCGACAGTGCTTCGATGGAGGGCGACATTCTGCGCGAGAACGGTTCGACGGCCAATGTCACCTTGAACAATGGCTCAACGTTCACCGGACGCCTGAACAACAGCAACCTGAGCCTTAACAGCGGTTCGAGCCTGACCATGGTTGGCGATGACCGCATCGACACTCTGACGTTGAGCGACAGCACGGTTAATTTCGGTGCGCCTGGCGTGCCACGTGCGAATCGTCAACTTGAGGTGGGTACGCTCAATGGAAGCGGCATCATTGCCATGCAGGGCAACTTCCAGACCGGTGAAAGTGACTTGCTGAAATCCGGCACGGCCACTGGCAGCTATGAATTGGCCGTCAACGCTTCGGGCAAGGACGCGACGTCTCCTCAACAATTGACGCTGGTGCAGATCGGAAATAACCAGGCAGATTTCGCGCTGTTGGGTGGCCGGGTCGATGTGGGGACATGGCAATACGATTTAGCCGAAAGAACCAATGCCTCCGGCGAAGCGGAGTATTACCTGAACCCTACCACCCGACTCAGCTCCGGTGCTCAATCGGTAGTGGCATTGTTTCAAACAGCCCTTACCGTGTCCTATGGCGAATTGAAGTCGCTGGAAAACCGCATGGGCGAGTTGCAGACGGATGACAAGCGCCACGGCCTGTGGGTACGAGCTTATGGCAACAAGTGGAACGTTGACGACGGTTCGATGGGTGTGGGTTATCGTCAAGAGCAACAGGGTTTCACCCTGGGCGCCGATACCCGACTGGGTGACAGTCCGTGGACTGTCGGTATGCTGGCGGGATACAGCAAATCCGATCTGAATCTCAACGGCGGCACCTCGGCCACGGTTGACAGTTACTACTTCGGTCCTTATTTCGGCTGGCGGAATCAGGACAATGGCTACTTCGTTGATGGTGCCCTGAAGTTCAACCATTTCCGTAACGAGTCCAAAGTCGGTATGAGCGATGGCAAACGTGCCGAAGGCGATTACAACAACTCGGCTGTGAGTGCGATGGTAGAAGGGGGGCGCCAAATTGATCTGGGGGATGGCTGGTTTGCCAAACCTTCTGTTCAGGTATCCGCTGCAATCATCCAGGGAGAAAGCTATTACTTGGACAATGGCATGAGCGCTGAGGGTGACGACACGCATTCATTGCGCACAAAGCTCGGCGTCATGGCGGGTCGAAGCATCAACCTGGGCGACACTCAGGTGCGTCCATACGGGCGAGTGGCGCTGGTCCATGAATTTGCATCGAACGATAACAACGTGCGGGTCAATGGAAACTCGATCAATAACAACCTGTCGGGCAGCGGTTTCGAAGTCGGTGCAGGGGTAATGGTTTCAGTGTCCGAGAGACTGCATCTTGGTGTCGGTGTCGATTATGCCAAGGGTAAAAATGTCGAACAGCCCGTGGCTGCCACCTTCAGTGCGAACTATCAGTTTTAAATGTGTGAGACAAAAAAAACCGCTAAAAGCGGTTTTTTTTGCACTGCCACAATGGTCTTTGTTAACTGTCGGTAGAACCGTTCGCCGAAACCCGCGTGAACCTTACTTTATTCGATTCGGCGTTATGATCGTCGGAAGCAACGGCACTGACCTCATAGGCTCTGCCTACTGCCAATCCGGTGAGGAGTGTCGCCCAATTACCATCCTCGTTGGCCGACTCTGATTTCGGGTCGACGGTCCCGTTGACCTTGAGGTTGACCGACGCTAGCGGTTCGGTTTTGCCGCCGACTCTTACATAACTGGAGGTGGTGTTACCGTTATCGATAATTTCCTCTTTGGCATCATGCACTTGGGTTTCGCGTGGTGCGATGGATTTTCTGACCTCAAACGAGTACGGGCCAGACTCACCGCCATCGGGGTATTTTGCCTTGGCAACAAGGCGATAATTATCGAGTGGCAGCGGGCCGATGGGGACTTCGTAGCCGCCAGCTCCGATTTGCCCCTCACCTAAAGAGACGTTGCCGTTGAAGATCTCGACGTACTCGCCTGCTTCGCCTTCGCCTTTGGCAATCAGGTTGCTCTCATAGGTGAAACCACCGTCATCGACGGTTGTTCCATGGGTGTCAGTCACGGTGTCCAGCGTTACAAGATCCGCCCCTTTAACGGTAAAGGTTCTGGGCGTAGGGGTTACTTCCCCGTCACCGTACAGTTTTTTGGCTTTCAGGCTATGCACGCCTGGGTCCAGTTTGATTTTGATTTCCCACTCTCCGTTACCCTTGGCGGTCGCCGGCGGAAATCCTTCTGGGGCGTCGTGGTCGAGGAGTTGAACATCCTTGCCTGGCCTGCACTTGCCCACGACGGTGAGGTTTTGGTCGGAGGTAGTGTCGCCTTCGTTGACAGGATTGCCGTCCGAGTCTTCGACAGCATCGAGAGACAGGCCGATGTCCGCTGCAACGTTGAAGTTTCGTGGTTCGGATGATTTACCTTCGCCGTAGAGTGCCTTGACGGTGATGGTGTAGGAGGTGCCTGACAGCAGATTCTTGAGTTCAAGTGTGTAAACGCCATTTTGGTTAACCGGCGCCTCTTCAAGTGGTGTGCTGCCATTGAACGCCTGAACCTTCTGGTTCGGGAGGGCTTTACCTGTGACGCTCACCGATGAGGAGTAGGTCGTTTCTCCTTCACCAATCATTCCCTCGTCATCTTTCAGGGACTCGATGATGGGGGCGTCGGCGACCACGGTGAAGGTTCGAGGTGGGCTGGAAACAGGTTTGTTGCCGTAATTACCCATGGCAGTCAGGCTGTATTTTTTGACTTCCTTGACCTCGAATAACTCGGTCTTCCATTGGCCTTCCCCGTCGCTTTGGGCGGATGCCAATTCAAAAAAGCCGTCCCGTACCAGAATCGGCTTGTCCGGCTCAGCGGTTCCACTGACCGTGAAGAAGGTATCGGAGGTCGTGCCGTTTTGACCTACAAGGACATTTTTGGAGTCCCTGACGGCTCTGATACTCAATGTCAAATCTGTTTCCTCGGGCGCAGTGCCCGATGGGACGTTCGGTTGTCTGGCTGTCATGGTGATGGACTCCGGTCCTGGTGTGAGTGCCGGATTGATTTAATGCGTGAAGCATCAGCATTGACTACTGTCAGAAATAACAGTTGTGGAAGGGTTTCCGATAAGCGGTTGGAGTGACGGCCAGCATCACATCGCAATGGCTCGGATTTTCAGAGTGTTTTTTGCCGAAGAATATATACCGTCACCAGCACCGCACTGGTCAGCATGAACCCGCGCGCCCACGGCAGGGGCACCAGGTAGCAGGACAACAGAATACTCGCCCACATCAGGCCGATGGCGTAGACCTTGCCCTTGAGCGGAATGCCGTTGCCGTCGAGGTAGTCGCGAATCCACGGACCCAGCCGTGGATGTTCCACCAGCCAGTTGTAAAAACGCGGCGAACTGCGGGCGAAGCAGGCGGCCGCCAGCAGCAGGAAAGGCGTGGTGGGCAATACCGGGAGGAAAATCCCGATCACCCCCAGCGCTACGCTCAGCCAGCCGATGGCCAGCAGCCCGTAACGCAACATCAGGGAGCGGTTGCCTATGGGGTTGTCCATAGGCAAAACCTTAGTGGTGACGTGGCTTGAGGATCGCCGGTTTTTCGTCTGGCGCGTTGCACAGCAGGTACAGCGCGGTCAGGGCTTCCGGGATCTGCACGATCATGTCGTCCATCAGGTTGGCGTCGGCCGCGATGTCGGAGAACTCGGGCTGCTCGTCGAACAGACCCGAACCGACCATGATCGGCAGCAGCATTTCGCTGACTTCGTCTTCGGCGGTTTCGAACCAGGCTGCTTCGCGCAGGAACACGCCTTCCATGAAACCGATGCACCAGCCGCGCAGGTCGGAATCGTCCGGATCTTCGCCGAGGTCCAGTTCGCACGGCAGCTCGAACTCTTCATCGGACGCCAGTTGGCGGGCGATGTGAGCCTTGAGGGCCAGCAGGGTGGATTCGATGGCTTCACGCTCGGTGTCGTCGGCGTAATGCGGCTCTTCGGCGAAGAGGGCGTCGATCCATTCACGGTCGGGAACGCTTTCGGAACAGATCGACAGCGCGGTGAGGTAGCCGTGGGCGGCCACGTAGTCCAGCGCCTCGTCATGCAGTTCATCGGCGTCGAGGAAGACTTGCAGGCGGGTTAGTTGCTCAGCGAAGGACATTAAAGGGCTACCTTGGGAATTAACAGATGCGGGAATTCTAGGCCTTCTTGAGCACTCAGGCCAGCCGCGCGGCATATTTGCGCTCAGTGATTTTCCAGAACAGCGCATTCCTTGCTGGAGCGAGCCTGCTTGCGAATGCTGTGTGTCAGTCGGCGAGGATTTTGATGGTGTACATATCCGTTTCTGTGGTTACGGCTGCTATCGGTTTCGCCCTTACGGCGAGTCACTTGGAAAAGCCCCAAGTAACCAAGGGCTCTTGCCCCTTTCGTTCGGTGCCTCGCTGTGGCTCGGCATACCCTCGCTCCGGTCCTGCTCCGTGGGCCCGCCGCCATCGGCCATCCATGGCCGGGGGCGGCTAACCCGGCATCCATGCCGGGTTGCCC